>NZ_RJVR01000360.1 GCF_003999195.1 Streptomyces soli | reverse complement strand
CGTGGGAGCCGCCAACGTTCTACGGGCCGGGCTGGTCCGTCGCGACGCCAACCCGGCGTAACGAGAAGCCCCCGGCTTCAGCCGGGGGAGGAGTCACGTAGCTACCGCAACAGCCCCGCCGTCATGCCCTCCGATTCCGCCGGGACCGCGATGAGCCCCGGCTCAGCCGAATTGGCGAGGAACGGATGGGTCGGAAGGACCCGGACGGTGTAGCCGAAGGGCCCGGTACGGTCGAGGGTGAGGGGCCCCTCGTAGTGCCAGCGGCCGTCAAGGTCGGGACGGCCGGTCGCCTTGAGGGAGACGACGGCCGGGTCCGCGATGCGGTCGGACTCGTCGACCCGCCCGGAGACCGCCTGGACATCCACGTCACCCGGATCGAGCTCGCCCAGAGCGACCTGCACCCGCAGCGTGAGCGTCGAACCGAGCTCCGGAGAGCCGCCCGCCGCCCCCGCCTCGACGTGGTCGACGGACACCCGGGGCCACTGCTCCCGCAGGCGCCGCTTCCACTCGGCCAATTCCCGCGCCGCGTCCCCGCTGACCGCCCGGTGGGCCCGGGCCGCGGGCGCGTACAGCCGGGAGACGTACTCCCGGACCATCCGCCCCGCCAGGACCTTGGGTCCGAGCGTTGTCAGCGTATGGCGGACCATCTCGATCCACCGCTCGGGCAGACCCTGCCCGTTGTGGTCGTAGAAGCGCGGAGCGACCTGCCCCTGGATCAGGTCGTAGAGCGCGGCGGCCTCGATGTCGTCCCGCCGGTCCGGGTCGTCCTCGGCGCGGAAGCCGTCGGCGGTCGGGATGGCCCAGCCGTTGTTGCCGTCGAACCACTCGTCCCACCAGCCGTCCAGGACGGACAGGTTGAGACAGCCGTTCAGCGCGGCCTTCATCCCGGAGGTCCCGCACGCCTCGAGCGGACGGAGCGGGTTGTTGAGCCAGATGTCGCACCCGGGATAGAGATGCTGGGCCATGGCCATGTCGTAGTCCGGCAGGAAGACGATCCGGTGCCGCACCCTCGGGTCGTCGGCGAACCGCGCCAGTTCCTGTACGAGTCGCTTGCCGCCGTCGTCGGCCGGATGCGCCTTGCCCGCGACGACGATCTGGATCGGCCGCTCGGGGTGGAGCAGCATCTCCATCAGCCGGTCCTGGTCCCGGAGCATCAGCGTGAGCCGCTTGTACGAGGGGACGCGCCGCGCGAAGCCGATGGTCAAAACGTCCGGGTCGAGGACGTCGTCGACCCAGCCCAATTCGGCCAGCCCGGCGCCGCGCTGGCGCCACGAGGCCCGCACGCGGCGCCGTACGTCCTCGACGAGCTGCTCGCGCAGCACGCGCCGCAGCTCCCAGATGGCGGCGTCCGGGATGTCGGCGACGGACTCCCAGCGGTCGGACCGGCCGATCATCATCGCGTCCTCGGCCCGCTGGGTGCCGATCTGGCGGGCGCCGAGCCGGAAGACCTCGGGGGCGATCCAGGTGGGTGCGTGCACCCCGTTCGTAATGGAGGTGATCGGCACCTCCTCGGGGTCGAAGCCGGGCCAGAGCCCGGCGAACATCCGTCGGCTGACGGCGCCGTGGAGTGTCGAGACGCCGTTGGCCCGCTGGGCGAGCCGCAGTCCCATCACGGCCATGTTGAAGACGTTCGGGTCACCGCCGGAGTACGTCTCCATGCCCAGCTCCAGCACCCGCTGGACGTCGACGCCGCCCAGCTCGCCGCCGTCGCCGAGATGCCGGGCGACCAGCTCGCGGTCGAAGCGGTCGATGCCGGCCGGGACCGGCGTGTGGGTGGTGAAGACGGTGCCGGCCCGCACCGCCTCCAGCGCGGAGTCGAAGTCCCCTAGCCCGTCGGTGGCGTCGGCCTCGCTCAGCTCCCTTATACGTTCCAGGCCGAGAAAGCCCGCATGCCCCTCGTTCGTGTGAAAGACCTCGGGCGCGGCGTGTCCGGTGAGCCGGCAGTATGTACGCACGGCCCGGACTCCGCCGATGCCGAGCAGCATCTCCTGCAACAGGCGGTGTTCGCTGCCGCCGCCGTAAAGCCGGTCGGTGACGTCTCGCTCGTTGGGATGGTTCTCCTCGACGTCCGAGTCCAGCAACAGCAGCGGTACGCGGCCGACCTGGGCCTTCCAGATGTGGGCGCGCAGCGACCGGCCGCCGGGCAGGGCCAGGACGACGGAGGCGGGGGAGTCGTCGTCCTCCCGCAGCAGGGCGAGCGGCAGCTCGTTCGGATCCAGGACGGGGTACTGCTCCTGCTGCCAGCCCTCCCGGGAGAGCGACTGCCGGAAATAGCCGTGGCGATAGAGCAGGCCGACGCCGATCAGGGGTACGCCCAGATCACTGGCGGCCTTGAGGTGGTCGCCGGCCAGGATGCCGAGCCCGCCGGAGTACTGCGGCAGGGCGGCGGTGATCCCGAACTCGGGCGAGAAATAGGCGATGGCGGACGGGGGTTCGTCGGGCTCTGCGGCAGCGCCCTGGTACCAGCGGGGATTGGTGAGGTAGTCGCTCAGGTCCTCCGCCGCGGCGGCGAGCCGGCGCAGGAAGCGGCGGTCCTTGGCGAGGGCGCTCAGTCGCTCCTTGGAGACGGTCCCCAGCAGCCGTACCGGGTCACCGGAAGCGGCCAGCCAGCCCTCGGGGTCGACGGACTGGAAGAGCTCACGGGTCTCGGGGTGCCAGGACCAGCGCAGATTCTGCGCCAGCTCCTGAAGCGGGTGTAGAGGTTCGGGCAGGACGGTTCGCACGGTGAATCGACGAATAGCCTTCACCTTCAGCAGCGTATAGCCCGCCGCCGGTGATCGACCGCTGAAGTTATTGCGCGCCGCGCTGCGCCTGCACTCGCGGGAGCGCACTGGTCACAGAGCTCTCCCCCGCGCACGCCCGTCCGCACGGAGGGCACCGCCTCAGTGCAACCACGGGCCGGACACCGTTCTCATCGGTGGGTGGGGGTGGGCGATTTGGCCGATTACACCACCGTGAGCCCCTTGTGTGCGGAGTGTCCCGCACGAAATCCTTTCGGTGACGTCTGAGGAGGGGACTTTCGTCATGCCATTCCCACGCATCAGCAGCAGAAGGGGGCGGCGGGTCGGGGCCGGGGTGGCCGCCGCCGCGGCGGCGGTCGCGCTGTCCGCCGTCACCTTTCCCGCCCATGCCGCGGTCGTCGAAGGGCGAATACTCGGCGCCGGGTCGCCCGGTTCCGTGAGCAGCAGTTACATCGTCACCCTGAAACAGGGCTCCGGGATCAAGGCGCCGTCGGTGGCCGGCAAGCAACTCGCCGCCAGATACGGGGGCACGGTCGAACAGACGTACAGCAAGGTGCTCAACGGCTACGCCCTGAAGATCGGCGAGAGCCAGGCCAAGCGGCTCGCCGCCGACCCGGCAGTGGCCTCGGTCGTGCAGGACACCGAAGTGTCCCTGGACCACACCCAGATCGACCCGCGCTCCTGGGGCCTGGACCGGATCGACCAGCCGGCGCCACCCCTGGACAAGTCCTACACCTGGCCCGCGACAGCCGGCGCGGGCGTGAAGATCTATGTCATCGACACCGGGGTACGCATCAGCCACCAGGAGTTCGGCGGCCGTGCGTCGTACGGATACGACTTCGTCGACAACGACACCACGGCCGACGACGAGAACGGCCACGGCACCCACGTCTCCGGCACCATCGCGGGCGAGACCTACGGTGTGGCCAAGCAGGCGGACATCGTCGCCGTCCGGGTCCTCGACGCCCAGGGCTCCGGCACCACCGCCCAGGTGATCGCCGGCATCGACTGGGTCACCCAGCACGCCCAGAAGCCCGCCGTGGCCAACATGTCGCTCGGCGGCCTGGCCAACAGCCAGCTCGACGCCGCCGTGCGCGGGGCCATCGCCTCCGGCGTGACCTTCGCGGTCGCGGCGGGCAACGACAGCCTCCCGGCCTCGCTGTATTCACCCGCCCGGGTCAAGGAGGCCCTGACCGTCGCGGCGAGCGACGCCACCGACGCCCAGGCGAGCTTCTCCAACTGGGGGGCGCGCGTCGACCTCTACGCGCCGGGCGTGGACATCACCTCATCGGTCAACACCAGCGACTCCGCGAAGGACACCTACTCCGGTACGTCCATGGCCACTCCGCATGTCGCGGGAGCCGCCGCCCTCTATCTGGCCGATCATCCGGCGGCAGCCCCGGCGGAGGTCGCCAAGGCCCTCACGGACGCCTCCGCCAAGGGCGTCGTCACCGGCGCCGGCCTCGGTACCCCGAACCGCCTTCTGCAGGTCAGCGGGTGAGTCGGCCCGTTCAGGAGTGCCCCGGAAGGTCACGCCTTCCGGGGCATTCACAGGGCATTCTCAACTTACGGCCCGGTACCCCTTCCCTCCGGGTATTCAGCCGTCATCCAATGGGCAGGCTCCCCCTTGCGCAGTGCGGCGCACACCTTCCTGCACATCTCTCTCGTCCCAGCCAACTCGCATCGGTCCACCCGAGTGAACGCGGACAGGAGCGGCCATGCCCGCCAACACCCACCACGGCATACCAGGGAAAAAGCAAGTAAAAAGGACTGAGGCACATCACCCTCTTCCGCCCCCGGCACCATCACCAGCTGCATCCACCGCCCAACTTCCAGCGCAACCAGGTGAGCCAATGATCGGCCGTATCCCCGTCCTGGACATCCGCCCGCTCGTGGACTGCGGGCGCCGGCCCGCGAAAGCGGTGGTCGGCGAGACCTTCGAGGTGACCGCCACGGTCTTCCGCGAGGGCCATGACGCGGTCGCCGCGAATGTCGTGCTGCGGGATCCGTCCGGACGCAGCGGTCCCTGGACGCCGATGAGGGAGCTGGCGCCCGGCACTGACCGGTGGGGGGCCGAGGTGACCCCCGCCTCCGAAGGGCGCTGGACGTACACCGTGGAGGCGTGGAGCGATCCGATCGCCACCTGGCGGCACACCGCGGGCATCAAGATCCCGGCGGGGATCGACACCGAACTGGTGCTCGCCGAAGGCGCCGAACTGTTCGAACGCGCTGCCACCGGAGTGCCGAAGAAGAAGAACCGGGCGGTGGTCCTGGCCACCGCGGACGCCCTGCGGGACGAGACGCGCTCACCCTCGGCGCGCCACGCCGCCGCCAACGAGCCCGAGGTCACCGCCCTCCTGGACCGCTACCCGCTCCGTGAGATGGTCAGCGCCGCCCGGCCGGTCGCCCTGCAGGTGGAGCGGCAGCGGGCCCTCTTCGGTTCCTGGTACGAGTTCTTCCCCCGTTCGGAGGGCGCGGAGGTCGACCCGCTCGGCATCAAGCCACCGAAGTCCGGCACCTTCCGCACCGCCGCAGATCGGCTTCCGGCCGTCGCCGCGATGGGCTTCGACGTCGTCTACCTGCCGCCCATTCACCCGATCGGATCAGCCTTCCGCAAAGGACCCAACAATTCGCTGACCCCCGGCCCGCATGACGTCGGCTCACCCTGGGCGATCGGCTCCCCGGAGGGCGGGCACGACGCCATCCATCCGGACCTGGGCACCATCGAGGACTTCGACTTCTTCGTGGAGCGCGCCCGCGAGCTGCGCATGGAGATCGCCCTCGACTTCGCCCTCCAGTGCTCACCGGACCACCCCTGGGTGGCGAAGCATCCGGAGTGGTTCACGCACCGTGCCGACGGCTCGATCGCGTACGCCGAGAATCCCCCGAAGAAGTACCAGGACATCTACCCCATCGCCTTCGACGCCGACTTCACCGGCCTGGTGGCCGAGACCGAGCGCGTCCTGCGGTACTGGATGGACCACGGGGTACGGATCTTCCGGGTCGACAACCCGCACACCAAGCCGGTGGTCTTCTGGGAAAAAGTCATCGGCGACATCAACCGAACCGACCCGGACGTCATCTTCCTTGCCGAGGCGTTCACCCGGCCCGCGATGATGCACACGCTGGGGCAGATCGGCTTCCAGCAGTCGTACACGTACTTCACTTGGCGCAATACGAAGGACGAACTCACGGAGTACCTCACCGAGCTGTCCGGGGAGGCGGCCGATTACATGCGGCCGAACTTCTTCGTCAACACCCCGGACATCCTGCATGCCTATCTGCAGCACGGCGGCCGCTCCGCCTTCGAAGTGCGGGCCGTCCTCGCCGCCACCCTCGTCCCGTCATGGGGTGTTTACGCAGGATTCGAGCTCTGTGAGGCCGTTCCCGTGCGCGAGGGCAGCGAGGAGTACCTAGACTCGGAGAAGTACGAGCTCAGGCCGCGTGACTGGGCCGCGGCGGAGGCCGCGGGCCGTTCACTGAGCCCGCTCGTCACGGCACTTAACCGGCTGCGACGCCGACACCCCGCGCTTCAGCAGCTCCGGAACCTGCGCTTCCACCCCGTGGACAACGACGCGGTGCTGGCGTTCTCGAAACGTTCCGGCGACGACGTCGTACTGGTGGTCGTCAACCTCGACCCCCACCACACCCACGAGGCAACCGTGTCGTTGAACATGCCGGAACTCGGCCTCGCCTGGCACGAGTCCTTCCCGGTGCGCGACGAGCTCACCGGCGAGACCTACCACTGGGGCAGGGACAACTATGTGCGCCTGGAACCGGGCCAAGGGCCCGCGCCCGCGCACATCCTCTCTCTGCGACCTACTCCCGCGACTGGAGGGTCACCCACTTGATCGTCAACGAACCCGTCCCTGACACCTTCGAGGACACCCCCGCCAAGGACCGCGATCCCGACTGGTTCAAGCGGGCGGTTTTCTACGAGGTCCTCGTCCGCTCCTTCCAGGACAGCAACGGCGACGGCGTCGGAGATCTGAAGGGCATCACCGCCAAGCTCGACTACCTGCAATGGCTCGGGGTCGACTGCCTCTGGCTGCCCCCGTTCTTCGCCTCGCCGCTGCGCGACGGAGGCTATGACGTCTCCGACTACACGGCGGTGCTCCCGGAGTTCGGCGACCTCGCCGACTTCGTGGAGTTCGTGGACGCCGCGCACCAACGCGGAATGCGGGTGGTCATCGACTTCGTCATGAACCACACGAGCGACCAGCACGAGTGGTTCCAGCAATCCCGGTCCGATCCCGATGGCCCCTACGGCGACTACTACGTATGGGCGGACGACGACAAGCGCTACCAGGACGCGCGGATCATCTTCGTCGACACCGAGACCTCCAACTGGACCTTCGACCCGGTGCGCAAGCAGTACTACTGGCACCGCTTCTTCTCCCACCAACCGGACCTCAACTACGAGAACCCGAGAGTGCAGGAGGAGATCCTCGCCGCGCTCCGGTTCTGGCTGGACCTCGGCATCGACGGCTTCCGGCTGGACGCGGTCCCGTACCTCTACCAGGAGGAAGGCACCAACTGCGAGAATTTGCCGCGCACCCACGGCTTCCTGAAGCGGGTCCGCAAGGAGATCGACACCCACTATCCGGACACGGTGCTGCTGGCCGAGGCCAACCAGTGGCCGGAGGACGTCGTCGACTACTTCGGCGACTTCCGCAAGGGCGGCGACGAATGCCATATGGCCTTCCACTTCCCGGTCATGCCGCGCATCTTCATGGCGGTGCGGCGGGAGTCGCGCTACCCGGTCTCGGAAATCCTGGCCAAGACGCCCGCGATCCCGGACGGCTGCCAGTGGGGCATCTTCCTGCGTAACCACGACGAGCTCACACTCGAGATGGTCACGGACGAAGAGCGCGACTACATGTACGCCGAGTACGCCAAGGACCCGCGGATGCGGGCCAACATCGGCATCCGGCGCCGGCTCGCCCCCCTGCTGGAGAACGACCGGAACCAGATCGAGCTGTTCACCGCTCTGCTGCTGTCCCTGCCCGGTTCGCCGATCCTCTACTACGGCGACGAGATCGGCATGGGCGACAACATCTGGCTCGGTGACCGCGACGCGGTCCGTACGCCGATGCAGTGGACCCCGGACCGCAACGCGGGCTTCTCGTCCTCGGACCCCGGGCGGCTGTATCTGCCGACGATCATGGACCCGGTCTACGGCTACCAAGTCACCAATGTGGAAGCCCAGATGAGCAGCCCGTCATCGCTGCTGCACTGGACCCGGCGCATGGTCGAGATCCGCAAGCAGAATCCGGCCTTCGGGCTCGGCTCCTACACCGAGCTGCCGTCCACCAACCCGGCGGTCCTGGCGTTCCTCCGGGAGGCCCCCTCAGTTGAGGGAAAGGGGGACGACTTGGTGCTGTGCGTGAACAACTTCTCACGCTTCGCCCAGCCGACCGAGTTGGACCTGCACGCCTTCAACGGCCGGCATCCGGTCGAGTTGATCGGCGGGGTGCGCTTCCCCGCCATCGGGGAGTGGCCCTACCTGCTGACACTGGCGGGACACGGCTTCTACTGGTTCCGGCTGCGACGCGACACGGCGTAATCCTTATGGCTTCAGCGGCTCTGCGCGGTTTTGCGCAGAGCCGCAGGGGCAGGCTCCACCGTGCCGGGTCTTCGCAGGATCTTTGTACGCCAACTGCACCACCTGCGCGGATGGCTTTCGTCCGACACGGTCCCCTCGTCGGACGTCCCCCATCCCTCGCCCCTTACCAAGGGGATCCAGCAGGCCCGGCCCCGGCTCCCCGGCCTCCGGCTTCCGAGGAAAGGACGTCATGTCGGACACCTCGTGGCTTCGCTCCTCCGCAATCCCGACCGAACACTTCGGTGCCGCCTCGCAGCAGGCCCCGGGCCTGCTGCAGGCGCTCACCCCCCTCTTGCGGGAGTGGCTGCCCCGGCAGCGGTGGTTCGCCGGGAAGGGCCGGCCGATCACCGGATTCGGGCTGGTGTCCGCGACCGAGCTGCTGCCGGGCGACGGCCGGATCGGAGCCCCGGGAATGCTGCATCTGCTGCTCGACGTCCACCAGCCCGACCAGCGCCCCGAGTGCTATCAGCTCGTCCTCGGCACCCGCGCGCTGCTCCCGCCGCCGCTCGCCCCCGCGTTGATCGGCCACGCGGTCGGCGGCCCGCTGGACGGGCTCACGATCTACGAGGCGCTGTACGATCCCCGGCTGGCCGGTGTGCTGCTGGAGCGGCTGCGGGCTCCGGGGCGGGCCGGGGAGCTGCGCTTCGGCTGCGAGGACGGGGGCGAGATCCCGGCCGGGCTCGCGCCCCGGCTGTCCACGGCAGAACAGTCCAACACGTCCGTCGTCTATGGCGATACGTTCATCCTGAAGCTCTTCCGCCGGGTGGCCCCCGGTCCCAACCCCGACCTGGAACTGTCGCTGGCGCTGGGCCGGGCGGGCTCGCGGCGGGTGGCGGCACCGGCGGCGTGGTTCGAGGCGGTGGGGGTGTACGAGGAGCCCGCGACGCTGGGGGTGTTGCAGAGGTATCTGCCCAGGTCGAAGGACGCCTGGGAGCTGGCGCTCCAGGCGGTGGACGAGGGGGCCGACTTCGCCGGGGAGGCGGCCGCCCTGGGGCGGGCCACGGCCGACGTGCACCTGGCGCTGGCGCAAGCCATGCCCAAGGCGGCGCTGCGGCGGCCGCAGATCGCGGTGCTCGCGGCGGCCATGGCGGAGCGGCTGGACGCGGCCGCGCTGGCGGTCCCGGCGCTGCGGCCCTTCCGTACCCAACTGCGCACCGCCTTCCACGACCTGGCCGAGCTGGGCGACCGGGGCGTCGTACTGGCGGCCCAGCGGATCCACGGCGACCTGCACCTGGGGCAGGCGCTGCGCACGCCGTCGCAAGGCTGGGTCCTGATCGACTTCGAGGGCGAGCCGGCCCGGCCGCTGGCCGAGCGGCGGCGGCCCGCACCGCCGGTGCAGGACGTGGCGGGCATGCTGCGGTCCTTCGACTACGCTGCACGGCACCGCGACCCGACCGCCGCGGGGGCCGCGGACTGGGCCGACCGCAACCGGGCCGCCTTCTGCGCGGGCTACGCCGAGACCGCGGGCACCGATCCACGTGACGAACCGGTCGTCATACGGGCCTTCGAGACCGACAAGGCCGTCTACGAAGTGCTCTACGAGGCCCGGCACCGCCCTGCCTGGCTCCCGATCCCCATGTCTGCCGTCCAACGGCTCGCGCAATCCCCTCCAGGGAGGACCTCATCGTGACCGATCGCCTGCAACCCGGCCCCGGATCCCAGCCGGAAGCCGTCGCGCGCGGCTACGACCCCGCCGGGTCCGAGCGTCCGCCCGCGTCGGGCACGGCCCCGCGACCGGCCACCACCACCCCCCTGCCGGTACGGTCCGCGACCCCGGCCCCGGTGCCGGCGCCCACCGCCGAGGCCCAGACCCGGGGCGTACGGCCCGCGCCGCGGCTCGACTCCGGCGAGCGGCAGCGCCTGCTGGACGGCGGCCACCACGACCCGCACGGGGTGCTGGGCGCGCACCCGGTGCCGGGTGGCGTGGTCTTCCGGGTCCTGCGCCCGTACGCGCGGGGCGTCGCGATCTCCGCCCAGGGGCTGGGGCTGCGGGCCGAGCTGCTGGACGAGGGCGACGGCCTGTTCGGCGCGGTGCTCCCGCTGCGGGACATCCCCGCGGACTACCGGCTGCTCGTGACGTACGACGACGGCGAGCACGAGGTCCACGACCCGTACCGCTTCCTGCCCGCCCTGGGCGAACTCGACCTGCACCTCATCGGCGAGGGCCGCCACGAACAGCTCTGGCACGCCCTCGGCGCCGAGCCCATGAATTACGCCGGCGTCACCGGCACCCGCTTCACCGTGTGGGCGCCGAACGCGCACGGCGTCCGGGTCGTCGGCGACTTCAACTACTGGGACGGCACCGGCTTCCCGATGCGCTCGCTCGGCTCCTCGGGGATCTGGGAGCTGTTCCTCCCCGAGGTCAAGGAGGGCGACCGCTACAAGTTCGAGATCACGACCCCGGCCGGCGAACGGCGGTTGAAAGCCGACCCGATGGCCCGCCGCACCGAGGTCCCGCCCGCCACCGCCTCGATCGTCGCCGCCTCGCACCACGTGTGGCGGGACGAGGAATGGCTCGCCCGGCGCGGCAGCGTCCCCATCCACCAGGCCCCGCTGTCCGTCTACGAGGTCCACCTCACGTCCTGGCGGCCGGGGCTCACGTACCGCGAACTGGCCGAGCAACTCCCGGCGTACGTCAGCGATCTGGGCTTCACCCACGTCGAGCTGATGCCGGTCGCCGAGCACCCCTTCGGCGGCTCCTGGGGCTACCAGGTCACGTCCTACTACGCCCCGACCTCGCGGCTGGGCACCCCGGACGACTTCAAGTACCTGGTCGACGCCCTCCACCGGGCCGGTATCGGCGTCATCATGGACTGGGTGCCCGCGCACTTCCCCAAGGACGACTGGGCGCTGGCCAACTTCGACGGCGCCCACTGCTACGAGCACGCCTTCCGGGGCGAGCACCCGGACTGGGGGACGCTGGAGTTCGACTTCGGGCGCACCGAGGTCCGTAACTTCCTGGTCGCCAACGCCGTCTACTGGTGCGAGGAGTACCACATCGACGGTCTGCGGGTCGACGCCGTCGCGTCCATGCTCTACCTCGACTACTCGAGGGAGGCGGGCGAGTGGGCCCCGAACGTCCACGGCGGGCGGGAGGATCTGGACGCCGTGGCCTTCCTCCAGGAGATGAACGCCACCGTCTACCGCCGCTGCCCCGGCGTCGTCACCATCGCCGAGGAGTCGACGGCCTGGGACGGCGTGACCCGGCCGACCGATCTCGTCGGCCCCACCGGCTTCGGCGGCCTCGGCTTCGGCCTGAAGTGGAACATGGGCTGGATGCACGACTCCCTGGAGTACGTGAAGCACGAGCCCATCCACCGCAAGTACCACCACCACGAGATGACCTTCTCGATGGTCTACGCGTACAGCGAGAACTACGTCCTGCCGATCTCCCATGACGAGGTCGTCCACGGCAAGGGCGCCCTGGTGAGCAAGATGCCGGGCGACTGGTGGCAGCAGCGCGCCACCCACCGGGCCTACCTCGGCTACATGTGGGCGCACCCCGGCAAGCAGCTCCTCTTCATGGGCCAGGAGTTCGCCCAGGGCGCCGAATGGTCCCACGACCACGGCCCCGACTGGTGGCTGCTCGACCCGACCTACTCGGCCGCCGCCGACCACCGCGGCGTACGCGACCTCGTCCGCGACCTGAACCACGTCTACGGCGAGACCCCCGCGCTGTGGCAGCTCGACACCTCACCCGAAGGCTTCGCCTGGCTCGACGGCGACGCCGCCGAGGACAACGCCTTCTCCTTCGTGCGGTACGACGCCTCCGGCGATCCCCTCATCGCCGTCAGCAACTTCTCCCCCGTCGTCCGCCACGGCTACCGCGTCGGCGTCCCCGACACCGGCTCCACCGCCGACGCCTGGCGCGAGGTCCTCAACACCGACTCCGCCCACTACGGCGGCAGCGGTGTCACCAACCCCGACCCCCTCAAGGCCGAGCCCCACCCCTGGCACGGCCGCCCCCTCAGCATCCAGCTCACGCTGCCGCCGCTGGCCACGGTCTGGCTGCGGCCGGCCTAGGGCCTGTCCGGCCGATCTCCGTGGCGTCGCGTGCCTCCCCCAGCCTGGCGGCTGGGTGGGGGTCCCCCCGGCCGAAGGCTGGGGGAGTGCCCCCAGGCACCAGCGCTCGCGGCGTTGCCGGACTGCCCTCGTAGCTCCGCTACGAGGGCAGTCCGGCGCCTTGCGATCACAGGCGCCAGACCCCGCTCCTTCTCCCACGGAGATCGGCAGGACAGGCCCTAGGCGCTGTCTGTCACATCCCGCCTGCCCCGCGACGCTCCCCCACCTGGCGGCTCGGGGAGGACCCCACCGCCTTGCGATCACACGCACCAGACGCCGCGCGGCCCGCCCTCCGGGGCGGCCGGCGCTATTTGTCGGACAGGGCCTAGCGGGGGCGAGGTCGGGGGATGGAGGCCAAAGCCCACTGCGCCATCAGCCTCAAGGCCGCGATGGCGGCCCCCGGGCCCATCAGGAACAGGCCAAGAACCACCGGCGCGGGATTGCGAATCCAGTAGCCCAGCATCGCGCCGAGGGACACCACCAGGTACGCGCTGGTGAGCCAGGTTCCTCGGCGCCTTGCGGCCATGAGCCCGAAGGGCACGCACGTCCACGCCAGAAGAAAGGCGTCATAGCTGTATGGCAGAAGGATCAACAGCGTGCCCCCGCTTAACCTGATGGGCCCCGAGCCGGGAAATCCGGCGCCAGGCTACGACACGGCCCAACGAACGCCCAGCCCTGTGCTGTCGACCGTTACGGCTTCGAAAGGCGTTCCCTCGGCGAACCTCTTGGCCGGGCCGGTCAGACCTCCGGCTGGGCCAGTCGCCGCAGCAGTCCTACCGCGTCGTCGACGGCCACCGGTCCGAAGAACTCCGCGTCGACGCCCTCCACCGCCTCGATCGCCCGCGGCGCGAGCTCGGCGCCGGCCGCGGTGACCCGTAGCCGCTTGGCGCGCGTGTCGGCCGGGTCCGTCTCGCGGGCGAGCAGTCCCTTGTCCTCCAGGGTGCGCAGGACCTGCGAGGTCATCTTCACGTCGGTGCCCGCCTGCCGGGCCACGGTCAGCTGGTTGGGGTGCTCGCCCTGCTCGTTGAGCCACCAGGTGCAGGCCAGGAGCACGAACTGCACATGGGTGAGGCCCAGTGGGCCAAGCGCGGCGGCAATGCCGCGCTGCCAGCGCAACGTGGCGTGCCACAGCAGGAATCCGGGGCTCTCCCCGGGGCTGAGGGACATCAGCCCCGGGTCTCGGCCAGGCGGGACAGCGCCGCCATCGTCTCCGGCCAGTCCGCGGTGATGCCGGGGCCGATCTGCGGGCCGATGTCGTCCGCGCCCGGGCCGGTGATCTCCATCCGGTACGTGACCAGGGTGCCGTCCAGCCGGTGCGTCGTCCGGAGCACGAGTTCACCGAAGCGGGCCTCGTCCACGAAGGCCTCGCCCTCGGTCAGTTCGGCGACGCTCAGCTCCACCGGGTCCTGGCCGGCGGGCGTCATCGTGATCCGGGCGCCCGCTGCGAAGGGTCCGCTGATCTCGATCTTCTCGATGTCGGCGTTCCAGTCGCCCCAGTTCTCAACGTCGGCCCAGAGCCGCCAGATCGCCTCGGGCGCGGCGCTGGTCTCGATGCTGTGCTCGTACACCCACATGGCAGCCTCCTCATGGCTGATAGACTATGCACAGACTATCTCTGCGCAGACTATCTGTCGAGAAAAGAGGGTGCGCGGGACCGAATCCCGCGCACCCTCAGGCGCTACGGCGCCGTAAGCCCGCCCAGTGCGGACTCGTCGACCTTGCCGAGGCGTTCGCGCTGCGGGAAGTCGCCGACGTCCACGCGGGCGACCTCCTTGGCGGTGCGGTAGTCGACCACGGAGACCTGGTCGAGGTTGCTGAGGGTCACGAGGCAGTAGTTGCCGTCGGCCGAGGTGGTGGCCCAGTAGGGCAGGGCGTCGGTCGGGTAGTTGACGAAGCCGTCGGTGGTCAGCGCGGGACGGGAGATGACGGCGGTGTAGTCGTCGATGGTGCCGACGTCGCAGAGCTTGGTCTTGGCACCGTTGAAGGCCATGCCGTGGTGCGCCGAGTTCTGCGGATAGTCGTCGGGGCTGAGGGCGGCGGCCTTGTCGCTGAAGGGCATCTGAACGGTTTTGGCGATCTTGCCGGTTGCGAGGTCGTACTCGACGAAGCCGTTGAGATAGGAGAGCTGGGCGTACATGGTCGTCTCGTCCGGGGTGATGACGGCCGGGCGGACGCCGTAGTCGAAGGTGTAGGTCTTGACGACCTTCAGGGTGGCGGCATCGACGACAGTGACAGCCTTGGTGCCCTTGAGGAAGTTGAGGGCTTTGGGGAAAGAAGTGACGCCGATGCTCATGTTGTAGATGTGCTTGCCGTCGGCGGAGTACATGTTCTCGTGCGGGTACGAGCCGGTGGCGAACTCGCCCACCACGGCGCCCGTGGCGGTGTCGAGCGCCTGGGCCTTGGACGAGGCGATCGCGGAGACGATGAAGCGGGTGCCGTCCGGGGAGAGGGCGGCGTGGTCGGCCTTGGAGCCCGCGATGTCGGTGCGCCAGAGCTCCTTGCCGGTGGCCACGTCGAAGGCGGCGGCGTCGCCGAGGGTGCCACGGGAGACATAAACCGTACGGCCGTCGGGGGAGAGATGGGCGTCGTCGACGTAGTGCTCGCCCTGGGTCTGGCTCACGATGATGTCGTGGAGGGCCTTGCGGAAGATGTCCCAGCTGTCGAAGAGCGCCTGCTTGTCGGGGATGACGTTGATCGAGCCGAGGTTCTTGAAGGTGTGGCCGTCGAGAAGGGTGACCGTGCCGTCGGAGCTGTTGCCGACCAGCACGACGTCGCGCAGGGAGCCGCTGTCGGCGGTCGCGGCCGGGGCCAGGCCGGCCAGCAGGAGGCTCAACGCCGCCAGCACGGTGGCCAGTAATCCTGCCCGGCGACCTCGTCCGCATCCGCTTCTGCCACGTATGTCCATGGGACTGTCCTTTCATCCGCACCCTTGAGCATGAAAGAGCCATGACAAGACAAGCTCATGGCAGGGCTACTGTGCCACGAGAGGGTTACCGACGGTAAGAGCACCACCCAAGAACAACGCCCGGAATCGGCCACCAGTTCAGGCGAACGTATGACGTGGAGGACCGTAAGCGGGGCGCGGACTTCCTCGACGGTGACCGACCGCTTCTGGCCGGCGGTGGCCGACTGAGGTTCTTGCCGACTCGGCAAGAACTTTTGTGAAGCTCCGGCGGGCGGGCGCACCATGGCCGCATGAACAGGGAAACAGGAGGCAGGCCGCCGATGACCGACGACACGAGCGGTACCCCGGGCGAGGCGTACTGGGACGCCCGCTACGCGCAGAGCGAGCGGATCTGGAGCGGGGACCCCAACGCGGCCCTGGTACGCGAGGTCAGCGACCTGGCGCCGGGTACGGCCCTGGACCTGGGGTCCGGTGAGGGAGGCGACGCGATCTGGCTCGCCCGGCGGGGCTGGCGCGTCACCGCCACCGACATCTCCGGGATCGCCCTGGACCGTGCGGCCGGGCACGCGGCGGCGGCCGGGGTCGCCGACCGGATCGACTGGCAGCAGCACGACCTGACCGAATCCTTCCCCACCGGCGCCTTCGACCTTGTCTCGGCGCACTTCCTGCACTCCCCCGGCATGCCCAGGGACGAAGTCCTGCGCACCGCGGCCGGGGCCGTCGCCCCGGGCGGGGTGTTGCTGATCGTCGGACACGCAGAGCAGCCTTCCGGGGACCACTCCCATCACCCCGACGTGCACTTCCCCACCCCGGAGGAGCTCCTCGGCGCCCTCGGCCTGCCGCCCGGGGAGTGGGAGGTCCAGGTCAGCGGCGAACACGAGCGCGTCCAGACCGGCCCCGACGGGCTGCCCGCCACACGCGTGGACAACACGCTCCGGGTCCGGCGTCTCGGCCTCAGCCTCAGTCCCAAGTCCGAGGGCTCCAGGCCTCGATGACCTCTTCGGCGGGGTAGGCGCGGCGTACGTACTCCTCCGCCCAGGCGGCGGCCTCCGGGAAGCCGGACTCGGCGGCGATACGGGCCGCCGCCGCGTCGTAGTCGTAGGCCGTACGCCTCAGTTGGGCACCGCCGCCGCCGAGCAGCGCCCAGTGGGCGCCCCTGCGGCCGTACGGCATGCCGACGCTGCCGGGGTTGACGATCAGGCGGCCGTGGGCGAGGCGGGCGTACGACATGTGCGTGTGGCCGCAGACCACGGTCTCGACGGAGGGATCGACGCCGGCCAACTACGTAAGGCGGCATGCGAGGTACGGTGCCGGGTCGCGGGGGGCGGCGGGGGCCCGTTCGCGGTGAGCGGAGGGGGGACCGCTACCGCGAGGGGCTGTCCCCCCGCCGCGCGCTGCCCGCGACCCGGCGGCTGGCGGGGTCGTCAGGCCGGGACGGGCTCCTTCGGCGGCGCCGCGGGCTCGGCCGGGGCGGTGGCGGCATCGACGAGGGTGGTCTCGTCGAAGGGCAGCTCGCCCGCGAAGACCCGCTGGGCCCGGTCGCGGTCGAACTCGCCGGTCCATGTACCGATGAGCACCGTGGCCACCGCGTTCCCGGCGAAGTTGGTGAGGGCCCGGGCCTCACTCATGAAGCGGTCGATGCCGATGATGAAGCCGACACCGTCGACGAGGGCGGGGCGGTGCGACTGGAGACCGCTCGCGAGGACGGCGACACCGGAGCCGGAGACGCCGGCGGCGCCCTTGGAGGCGATCATCATGAAGAGCAGCAGGGAGATCTGCTGACCGATGGCCAGCGGCTGACCCATGGCGTCGGCGATGAAGAGCGAGGCCATGGTCAGGTAGATCATGGTGCCGTCGAGGTTGAAGGAGTAGCCGGTCGGCACGGTGATGCCGACGACCGGGCGGCCGACACCGAGGTGCTCCATCTTGGCGATGAGGCGCGGCAGCGCCGAGTCCGAGGACGAGGTGGACAGGATCAGCAGGAACTCACGACCGAGGTACTTGAGCAGCTGGAAGAGGTTGACCTTGGCCACCAGCCGCAGCAGCGTGCCGAGCACCAGCACCACGAAGAGTGCGCAGGTGATGTAGAAGCCCAGCATGATCGTGCCGAGGGCCTTGAGAGCGTCGACGCCCGTCTCACCGACGACGGCGGCCATCGCGCCGAAGGCGCCGACCGGGGCGGCCCACATGATCATGGACAGGATGCGGAAGACCAGCTTCTGAAGATGACCGACACCGCGCAGCACGGGCTCACCGGCCGTGCCGAGCGCCTGCAGGGCGAAGCCGACGAGCAGCGCGACGAGCAGCGTCTGCAGCACCTGACCCTCGGTGAAGGCCGACACGAGGGTGGTCGGGATGATACCGAGCACGAAGTCGACCGGGCCCTCGGTGATGGTCGCCGCCTGGGTGTGGCCGACGGCCTTCGCGGCGGCGTCCAGGTGGAGGCCGGAACCGGGGTGCAGGATGTTGCCGACGACCAGGCCGATGCCGAGCGCGACGAAGGACATCACGAGGAAGTAGCCGAGCGCGAGGCCACCGAGCTTGCCGACCTTCGCCGCGCTGCGGATCGAACCGACGCCGAGCACGATCGTGCAGAAGATGATCGGCGAGATCATCATCTTGATCAGTGACACGAAGCCGGTGCCGAGCGGCTTGAGTTCCTTGGCCACACCGGGTGCGGCGAGGCCGAGAACGATGCCGGCGACCACGGCCACGATCACGGCGATGTACAGGTAGTGGGTGCGGTCTCTGCGACGGCCCCGGTCCTCGACGGCTGACACCATTGTCTCCTTCTGTCCCGGCGTCATCCCAACGCCTTCTGGTGGACACATCCCGGTGACTATGCGCGCCCTCCGTGACCCAGGTCACGTTTGCGTACATTGAGTTCGCGCCAGGGCATGCACACTGGTGGAATGCCGCGCGTGCCGTTCTCCCGCCGTACCCCGTCACGCCCGCGCAGCCTGGCCGGGCAGCTCTTCGCGATGCAGGTCGTGATCGTGGCCGCCGTGGTCGCCGGGTGCGCGGTGCTCGCGTATGTCAACGCCCACAGCCGGGCCGAGGACGCCGCCCGCGACCAGGTCGTGGCGGCTGCCGTGGCGGTCGCCGACTCACCCGCCGTGGTGCGGGCGGCGCGCTCCGCCAACCCCAGCGCGGCCCTGCAGCCGTACGCCGAGAAGGTCCGCAAGGACACCGGTGTGGCGTTTGTCACGATCATGAATCCGCAGGGCATCCGCTGGACCCACCCGGACGAGTCGCTGATCGGCAAGCACTTCCTCGGCCACATCGGCCAGGCGCAGCGCGGCGAGACCTTCACGGAGACGTACACCGGCACCCTCGGTCCGTCCGTGCGTGTCGTGACCCCGGTGAAGGACGGCGGAAAGATCACGGCGCTGGTCAGCGTCGGGATAACGGTCGACACGATCAGCCACCAGGTACGCGGCCAGCTCACCGCGCTGGTCGGCGTCGCGCTCGCCGCGCTGGCGGTCGGCGGCCTGGGCACGTACGTCGCCAACCGGCGGCTGCGGCGCCACACGCACGGCATGGCCGCGACCGAGCTGAGCCAGATGTACGACTACCACCAGGCGACCCTGCACGCGGTCCGCGAGGGCCTGGTGCTGCTGGACGCCGACCGCAGGGTCGCGCTGTGCAACGACGCCGCCCGGGAGCTGCTGGGCCTGCCCGAGGACGTCGTCGGCCGGTACATGGACCAGCTCGGACTGCCCGCGTCGCTGACCGGGGCCATGCTGGCTGCCGAGCCGCGCGTGGACGAGGTGCATCTGACGGCGGAGCGGGTCGTGGTGGTCAACACCTCGCCGGTGCGGGGCGGCGAGCGGCGCGGGACCGTGGTGACCCTGCGCGACCACACGGATCTGCAGGCGCTGACCGGGGAACTGGACTCCGTACGCGGCTTCGCGGAGGCGCTGCGCTCGCAGGCGCACGAGGCGTCCAACCGACTGCACACCGTCGTCTCGCTCATCGAACTGGGCCGCGCGGGCGAGGCCGTCGACTTCGCCACCGCCGAACTGGAGCTGGCCCAGGCCCTCACCGACCAGGTCGTCGCGGCCGTCGGCGAACCGGTGCTCGCCGCGCTGCTGCTGGGCAAGGCGGCGGAGGCCAGCGAGCGGGGCGTCGAGCTGACGGTCACCGAGGACAGCTCGATCGACGACGGCGTACTGCCGGCCGAACTCGCCGCCCGGGACCTGGTCACGGTGCTGGGCAACCTCATCGACAACGCCATCGACGCCGCCATCGACGGCTCCGCCGGCAACGGCACCCGGCCGCGCATCGAGGTCACCGCCCGCGTCGACGGCGGCGAACTGCTGCTGCGGGTCGCCGACTCGGGGCACGGCGTCGACCCGGCGACGATCCGCGAGGTCTTCCGGCGCGGCTGGACCACGAAGAGCGAGGGCCACGGGCTCGGCCTCGCCCTCGTCGAGCAGGCCGCGCGCCGGGCCGGCGGCACGGTCGGGCTGGACCGGGCGGCGGCGGGGGGCGCGGAGTTCACCGTACGGTTGCCTTTGCATCTGGAGGTACGCGCATGAGCAGCGTCAGGGTTCTGGTCGTCGAGGACGATCCCGTCGCCGCCGACGCACACCGTCTGTACGTCGAGCGTCTTCCGGGCTTCGAGGTCGCCGCCGTCGTCCACACCGGCGGCGCGGCGCTGCGCTTCCTGGAGAAGGAGCCGGTCGACCTCATCCTGCTCGACCTCAACCTCCCCGACGGGCACGGCCTCCAGGTCGTCCGCAAGATGCGGGCGGCCGGGCACACGGCCGACGTCGTCGCGGTGACCTCGGCCCGCGACCTGGGGGTCGTACGGCAGGCCGTGTCGGTGGGCGTCGTCCAGTATCTGCTGAAGCCGTTCACCTTTCCCTCCCTGCAGGACCGGTTGCAGCGCTGGGCCCGCTACCGGAACGAGCTGGCCGGCGGCGAGGCTTCCGGCCAGGACGAGGTCGACCGGGCGCTCGCCGCGCTCCGCAGCCCCGAGGCGGTACTCCCGAAGGGCCTCAGCGGGCCGACCCTGGAGGCGATCACCGTCGCCCTGCGCGACGCCTCCGACACCGGCGAAGGCATCTCCGCCAACGCCGCCGCCCAGGCCGTCGGCGTCTCCCGCATCACCGCCCGCCGCTACCTGGAGCACCTCGTCGACAGCGGCCGCGCGGTCCGCAGCCCCCAATACGGCCAAGTTGGCCGCCCGGAGCTGTGCTACCGCTGGTCCGGAAGCGCTCAGCGCAAACAACAGTAAACTTTCCTAACCAACGTCTTGTCGCCAGCATGGCGGGTTATTGGCGTTTCTCGGCACAGTGCAGCGCGCCGTATCGCGCGCCGCGCGGCTTCACGCGCTCATCCACAGCGACGGGACGTACGACTACAAGGCGCTCGCCGTGAAGCGGATCAACGCCATCAAGGCGGGCGAGCTGCATCAGCCAGAGGACGTACGACTTCACCAAGGGCCTGGCCGGCTACACCGGCTGAGGAAACGGCTGAAGGCGCCGATCCATCACGAGATCGGCGCCTTCAGCTGCGGAAGACGCGTCAGACACCCTCGCCGAGGTGGATCACGCGGACCATGTTGGTGGTGCCGGGGATGCCGGGCGGGGAGCCGGCCGTGATGATCACGGTGTCACCCTCGCCGTACTCCTGGAGCTTGAGCATCTCGGCCTCACAGATCCGGACCATCTCGTCGGTGGTCTGGACGTGCGGGACCACGATGGTCTGGACGCCCCAGGTCAGCGCGAGCTGGTTGCGGGTCGACTCGTCCGTGGTGAAGGCGACCACCGGTTGCGGGACGCGGTAGCGGGCGAGGCGTCGGGCGGTGTCACCGGACTTGGTGAAGGCGACCAGGGCCTTGCCGTCCAGGTAGTCGCACAGCTCGGCGGCGGCACGGGCGACGGCGCCGGACTGGGTGCGGGGCTTGCGCCCGTTGAGCGGCCAGAGGCCCTGCTTGAGCAGTTCGACCTCGGCGGCCTCGACGATGCGGGACATCGTCTTGACGGTCTCGATCGGGTACTTGCCCACGCTGGACTCGGCGGAGAGCATGACCGCGTCCGCGCCGTCCAGGATGGCGTTGGCGACGTCGGAGGCCTCTGCACGGGTCGGGCGCGAGGAGTTGATCATGGACTCCATCATCTGGGTCGCCACGATCACCGGCTTGGCGTTGCGGCGGCACAGCTCGATCAGGCGCTTCTGGACGACCGGCACCTTCTCCAGCGGGTATTCGACGGCGAGGTCGCCACGGGCGACCATGACCGAGTCGAAGGCCGCGACGACATCCTCCATGTTGTCGACCGCCTGCGGCTTCTCGACCTTGGCGCAGACCGGGATCCGCCGGCCCTCCTCGTCCATCACCTTGTGGACGGGGCGGACGTCGGAGGCGTCCCGCACGAAGCTCAGCGCGACCATGTCGACGCCCAGGCGCAGCGCGAAGCGCAGGTCCTCGATGTCCTTCTCGGACAGCGCGGGGACGTTGACGGCGGTGCCAGGCAGATTGATGCCCTTGTGGTCGGAGACGACCCCGCCCTCGACGACGAGACAGCGCACACGGACGCCGTCGACCTCGATGACGCGCAGGGCGACATTGCCGTCGTTGATCAGGATCGGGTCGCCGACGCTGACGTCGCCCGGCAGGCCCTTGTAGGTGGTGCCGCAGATGGTCTTGCCACCGGGGATGTCCTCGGTGGTGATGGTGAACTCGTCCCCCGCGACCAGCTCGACCGGGCCGTCGGCGAAGGTCTCCAGACGGATCTTGGGGCCCTGAAGGTCGGCCAGCACACCGATCGCACGCCCGGTCTCCTCCGAGACCTTGCGCACCCGGTGGTAGCGCTCCTCGTGCTCGGCGTGGCTGCCATGGCTGAAGTTGAAGCGGGCCACATTCATGCCGGCCTCGACCAGTGCCTTCAACTGGTCGTAGGAGTCAACGGCGGGACCCAGGGTGCAGACGATTTTCGCTCGGCGCATGAAGACGATCCTATCGGGTTTGTTCCGCTCCGGAATAATTCCTGTGCGGGCGGTGCGGGCTTTCGGTGCGGACGGCGGGCCATAGATTAGAGGGTGACCAGCGAGTACGCCTCCTGTGCGATCTGCAGTTCCTCGTCCGTCGGTACGACAGCCACCGCCACCCGGCTGCCCTTCGCCGAGATCAGGCGCGCCGCACTGCCTCGTACGGCATTGCGTACCGCATCCACCTCGATCCCGAGCAGACCCATTCCGCGCAGCGCGGCCTCGCGCACCGCGGCCGAGTTCTCGCCGACCCCGGCGGTGAAGGTGACGGCGTCGACCCGGCCCAGGACCGCGGTGTAGGCACCGACATACTTGCGCAGCCGGTGGACGTAGATGTCGAAGGCGAGTTGAGCTGCCTCGTCGCCCTCGGCCATCCGACGGCCGATCTCGCGCATGTCGTTGTCGCCGCACAGCCCGAGCAGACCGCTCTTCCTGTTGAGCAACGCGTCCACCTCGTCCGGGGTCATCCCGGCCGACCGCTGGAGGTGCAGCAGTACGGCCGGGTCGATGTCACCCGAACGCGTACCCATGACCAGGCCCTCAAGCGGGGTCAATCCCATCGAGGTGTCCACGCACACACCCCCGCGTACGGCGGACGCGGAGGCTCCGTTGCCGAGGTGCAGCACGATGACGTTGACCTCGGACGGGTCCTTGCCCAGCAGTCGGGCGGTGGCCCGGGAGACGAACGCGTGCGAGGTGCCGTGAAAGCCGTAGCGGCGGATGTGGTGAGCGTCGGCGGTGTCCCGGTCGATGGCGTAGCGGTAAGCGGCCTCCGGCAGGGTCGCGTGGAAGGCGGTGTCGAAGACCGCGACCTGCGGCAGGTCGGGGCGCAGCTCGCGGACCGCCCTGATGCCGGTGAGGTTCGCCGGGTTGTGCAGCGGGGCCAGCGGCACCAGCGCCTCGATCGCCGTCAGCACCTCGTCGGTCACCAGCGTCGGCTCCGTGAACCGGGTCCCGCCGTGCACCACCCGGTGCCCGACCGCCGCCAACTCCGGCGAGTCCAGCCCGAAGCCCTGCGCCGCCAGGTCGTCGCCCACCTGCTTGAGCGCGGTCACATGGTCGGCGGCCCCGCCCTCCTCACCGATCCGCTCGACCTGGCCCGCCGCCGGGCGGCTGCCGTCGGCCATGTCCACGATCTGGTACTTCACCGACGACGAGCCGGAGTTGAGGACGAGCACGCGGGTCGCGGTCACCGGGTCGGCGCTTTCGGTCACGATCACGGGGCGGACTCTCCCTGGGCCTGGATGGCGGTGATAGCCACGGTGTTGACGATGTCGGAGACGAGCGCGCCGCGCGAGAGGTCGTTGACCGGCTTGCGGAGCCCCTGCAGGACCGGTCCGACCGCGACGGCGTTGGCCGAGCGCTGGACGGCCTTGTAGGTGTTGTTGCCGGTGTTGAGGTCGGGGAAGATCAGGACGGTGGCCTGGCCGGCGACCTGGGAGTCCGGGAGCTTGGTGGCGGCGACACCGGCGTCGACGGCCGCGTCGTACTGGATGGGGCCCTCGGCCAGCAGATCCGGGCGACGTTCGTGGACCAGCTCGGTGGCCTTGCGGACCTTGTCGACGTCCGCGCCCGAGCCGGAGTTGCCGGTCGAGTACGACAGCATCGCGAGCCGGGGCTCGACCCCGAACTGGGCGGCCGTGGCGGCCGACTGGACGGCGATGTCGGCGAGTTGCTCGGCGTCGGGGTCCGGGTTGACCGCGCAGTCGCCGTAGACGAGGACCTTGTCGGCCAGGCACATGAAGAAGACCGACGACACGATGGCGGCCCCCGGCGAGGTCTTGATGATCTCGAAGGCGGGCCGGATCGTCGCCGCCGTGGAGTGGACCGCGCCCGAGACCATGCCGTCGGCCAGGCCCTGTTGCACCATCAGCGTGCCGAAGTACGAGACATCGGCGACGACGTCGTGGGCCAGCTCGTACGAGACGCCCTTGTGGGCCCGCAGCTCGGCGTACAGCCCGGCGAAGCCCTCGCGCAGCGGGGAGGTCTGGGGGTCGATGACCTCGCAGGCGGGGACGTCGAGGTTGATGCCCAGCTCGGCGGCGCGCTTGCGGACGAGGTCCTGGTCGCCGAGGAGGACGAGGTCGCAGACATTGCGGCGCAGCAGCACCTCGGCGGCGCGCAGGATGCGCTCCTCGGCGCCTTCGGGGAGGACGATGCGGCGGCGGTCGGAGCGGGCCCGCTCGAGGAGCTCGTGCTCGAACATCATCGGGGTGACGCGCTCGCTGCGGACGACCGACAGGCGCTGCAGCAACTCGGCGGTGTCGACGTGGTTCTCGAAGAGGCCGAGCGCGGTCTCGGCCTTGCGCGGGGTGGCGGCGCCGAGCTTGCCCTCCATCGCGAACAGCTCGGATGCGGTGAGGAAGCTGCCGGTCGGCACCGAGATGACCGGGGTGCCGGGGGCGAGCCGGGCGGCCAGGGCCATGATCTCGGGACCGGGGCGCTCGTCGAGGGTGAGCAGGATGCCGGCGATGGGCGGCGCGCCGGCGGAGTGGGCGGCCAGCGAGCCGATGATGAGGTCGGCGCGGTCGCCGGGGGTGATCACCATGCAGCCGGGGGTCAGGGCCTTGATGAAGGTCGGCAGCATCGCGCCGCCGAAGACGAAGTCCATCACGTCCCGCGACAGCCCGGAGTGGTCGCCGAGCAGCACCTCCGCCTCCAGCGCCCCGGCGATCTGCGCCACGGTGGGCGCCGACAGCGCCGGCTCGTCGGGCAGTACGTAGGCGGGCACCGGCAGCCGGCGGCTCAGCTGCCGCGTGGCGTCGGCGACGGCCTCGCGGGGGACGCGGTTGGCGATCACGGCGACGATGTCGCAGCCGAGGTTCTTGTAGGCGAGGTGCGCGTTGCGGACCTCGGCGGCGACGGACTCGGCGGTCTGGTCGCGGCCGCCGATCACCGGGAGGACGGAGGCGCCGAACTCGTTGGCCAGGCGCGCGTTGATGCCCAGTTCGCCGGGGAGGTTGGTCTCCTCGAAGTCCGAGCCGAGGACGAGGACCGCCTCGTAGTCGCGGGCGACGTCGTGGAAGCGGTCGACGAGGCGCGATATCAGCGCGTCGCGGCCCTGTTCGGCCTGGAGGGCGGCGGCCTCCCCGTAAGGCATCCCGTATGCCGTCCGCGGGTCCTGGGAGAGGCGGTAGCGGCTGCGCAGCAGGTCGAACATCCGGTCCGGTACGTCATGCAGCAGTGGACGGAAGACCCCGACCCGGTCCACCTGCCGGGTCAGCAGCTCCATGACCCCCAGCTCGACGACCTGCCGGCCGTCCCCGCGGCCGATGCCGGTTACGTACACGCTGCGCGTCACGCACTGTCTCCGATCCCTGTGTCGCGGCTGACGATCTCCGGTATTCCACTCGGAGGAGTGGCTTTATCCCCTTGACAATAGCGTCAGGGCCACATAGGGCGCCCACCGGGTCGGGGGCTGGAGATGCGCTGCCGCCAGCCTGGCATGGGAGTGCACATATAGGGTTAACACCGCGTGCACGAAGCACCGCCACAAGCGTGAGGAAGGAAGAGACAGACCGCCATGCGTATCGGAGTTCTCACCGCCGGCGGCGACTGCCCGGGCCTCAACGCCGTGATCCGCTCGGTCGTCCACCGGGCCCTGACCGGTCACCACGACGAGGTCATCGGCTTCGAGGACGGCTTCAAGGGGCTCCTCGAAGGCCGCTTCCGCCCGCTCGACCTCGACTCCGTCGGCGGCATCCTCGCCCGTGGCGGCACCATCCTCGGCTCCGCCCGCCTGGAGCGCGCCCGCCTGCATGAAGCCGCCGACGACTGGCGGGCCATCTGCTCCGACTACGGCCTGGACGTCCTGATCCCCATCGGCGGCGAGGGCACGCTGACCGCCGCCCGGATGCTCTCGGACGCGGGGATGCCGGTGGTGGGCGTACCCAAGACCATCGACAACGACATCTCCTCCACCGACCGCACCTTCGGCTTCGACACCGCCGTCACCGTCGCCACCGAGGCCATCGACCGTCTGAAGACCACCGCCGAGTCCCATCAGCGGGTGATGGTGGTGGAGGTCATGGGCCGGCACGCCGGCTGGATCGCCCTGGAGTCCGGCATGGCCGGCGGCGCCCACGGCATCTGTCTGCCCGAGCGGCCCTTCGACCCCGACGACCTGGTCGCGATGGTCGAGGAGCGCTTCGCCCGGGGCAAGAAGTTCGCCGTCATCTGCGTCGCCGAGGGCGCCCACCCGGCCGAGGGCACCATGCCGTACGCCAAGGGCGAGATCGACCAGTACGGCCATGAGCGCTTCGTCGGCATCGGCACCCGCCTCGCCGCCGAACTGGAGTACCGCCTCGGCAAGGAGGCCAAGCCGGTCATCCTGGGCCATGTGCAGCGCGGTGGCGTCCCCACGGCGTACGACCGGGTGCTGGCGACGCGCTTCGGCTGGCACGCGGTCGACGCCGCCCACAAGGGCGCCTTCGGGCACATGACGGCGCTGCACGGCACGACGATCGACCTGGTGCCGCTCGCGGACGCGGTGACCGCGCTCAAGCGGGTGCCGGAAGACCGGATGGAAGAGGCCGAGTCGGTCTTCTGACGCCCTTCACCTGAGCGGCGAAACGGCCGAGGGCGCCCGCCCCGCAAGGAGGTTGGCGCCCTCGGCCGTTTTCGTGCGGCTCCCGGAGGTCCGGTTCAGTTCGAGTTGTACACATGCATGCCGGGGACGGTCAGCGTGCCGCCGAACTGTCCCGCCTGGATGACCGTGACATTGGTGAAGAAGGCCACGGGGACGTTCACCGGCGGCGGGCTGTTGGGCGTGAAGGTGATCGGGATGAGGCCGAAGAGGTTGCCCTTCAGCGACTCCGTGTACATGGTCACCGTGCCGTCCTTGATGGTCGACGTGGAACCCGCGGCCGCCTGAACGTGGGACTTCGTACCGTTCGGGCCGTCCACGATCTGGTGCAGGTTCTTGATGTCGACGCCGGTCGCGGTGAACTTGAGGACCTTCTTGACCGTGCCGTTGTGCGTCCTGACCTCGACGATGCCCTTGTAGTCCAGACCTGTGAGGGTGAGCAGGTCGGTCTTCAGGGTCCAGGGCGTGTCCGGCAGCAGCGAGGACGTGTCCTGGGCCTGCGCGTTCGCCAGGGCTTGGGCGTCGTGCGTGGGGCAGGGGTACGGGGTGTCGGTGGACGAGGCGCTGGGGCTCGCGGTTGCGGTCGCCGTGGCCGCGGCCTGGTTGGCGGCCTTGGTGGCCTTCGCGAGGGTGTCCGCGGCCGAGGACGTCGCGTTGTCCGTCGTCTTCTTGGCCGCCTTGGTTGCCGTGTCCGACGCGGAGGCCGTGGTCGAGCTCGCCTTCGGGGTCGCCGTGGCGCTCGGGGTGGCACTGGAGGACGACGTCTTCGCCGACGAGGACGAGGACGACGTGGTGCTGTTGACGCCCAGCAGGTTCTTCAGCGCGTCGCCCACACCCAGCGGGTCCAGCGGGTTCGTGGTCGAACTCGCGGAGGCCGAGGGGGTCGAGGACGCGGTCGGGGTGCTGGTCTTGCCGCCGCCCGAGGACGACGAACTCTTCGTTGACGAACTCGCCGACGGGGTCGGCGTCGCGGTCGCCTTGGTGCCGGCGGTGCTGTCACTCGAGGACGACGAGGACTTCGAGGACGAACTCGCGCTCGCACTCGGAGTCGAGCTCGACGAGGACGATGCCGACGGCGTCGCCGACTCCGTGGTGTCGGAGCACGACGTACCGGAGAAGGGGTTCTTCGGTAGTTCGTCGGCGGACGCCAGGCGCGGTGTGAGCCCCATGCCCATGAGTACGGCGGTCGGCATGGCGGCGATGGCTATCGCCTTGCCCGCGGGTACCTGCAGTTTGGTCAGCAGCGACTTTCTCGGTGCCGCGTGGCGCGGCCCCGTTCCGACACGCGGGCCGCCACCCACGGTCACGTCGGCCTGCTGAGCCTCATCACCCCGCACTGTGCCTCCCGTTCGCTTCTACGGCGTGGTCGTGCTCGTACTCATGCGCGTACGCGTCGGTCTCGACGTACTCGCCCTGACCGCCGCCGTCCGCATCGCCGCCGTCCGGCAGCTCGGCCGGGTCGGCACCTGGTTCGGCCGCCGGGTCCGCGGGGACCCAGGCGACGGCGAGGGCGCCGCCGATCAGGCCCAGCAGGAAGCCCATCAGGAAGCCGCCGATGTTGGAGACGACCAGCGAGACCAGCGCCAGCATGATCGACGCGACACCGGCGAAGACCCGGGCCACCGCCTGGTACCACATGGTCAGGCCAAGCACCACCAGCAGTACGCCGATGATCAGCGAACCGGCTCCGGCCGTGGTGGCCATGGCCAGCGTGAGCCCGCCAAGGCTGAGATGTGCGTACGGGAAGTACGCGATGGGCCCCCCGGCGAGGATCGTGAGCAGGCCCGCCCAGAACGGCCGCTGCCCGCGCCAAACGCGGAAGCGGAACCGCCAATAGCCGACCCGGCCCTGTGTCTCGGCGCTCATGGAAAACAGCTCCCTGGGACTGACTTTCAAAGAAAGAGGGTGTGGCTGGGAAAGGTGAGGGGCGTCCCGCGCCCCTCACCCCCCTCAGTCAGTGCTTAGTAGCACTCGAAACCGGCGCCGGAGCCCTTCTTGACCGACATGCTCAGCCCGCTGAGCTTGAAGGTTCCCGCGCTGGTCGCCCAGGCGGTCTGCTTCACGTCGGTAAGAACGGCCTTGTCGGCCTCCTGGGCGAACGAGCCCGGGTCAGTGTGATCGCCGGCCTTGATGCCGGGACCCTTTGTGCTGTCACCGGCCGCGACACCAATGTTGATGTTGGTGAACGTGGCATCGGCGTTGAGCTGGTCCAGGTCGATGTAGAGGTTCTTCGCCTCGACAGGCGTGCTACCGCTACCCGCGCCCAGCTTCAGCGTCACATCACCGAAGACCGGGACCGGCACAACCACGGACTGGCAAAGGTTCTCGATCGTGGCGCTGTTGAACGCCGAAACCGCGACCGGGACCATCTTGCCGCCGTGCTGGGCGTCAAGAGCTCCGTACTGGACGAAGCCCTCACCGGTCAGCTTGTCGGCCGTGACCTTGAACTGCTGTCCGGACACACTGAACGACGCGGCGAGCGCACCCTGACCCAGGGCAACGCCAATCACCGCGGTGGCCGCGACGGACGGCACCATGACGACGGCGAACCGCTTCCATCTGGTACCGCCGCGAACGAGCGACTCCATGAAATTTTCCTCCTTCTCGGACGTACATCTCCGGCCGAGATCGGATCCGGGCCTGGGATGGGAGAAGTGCTACGTCCTCGGGAAGGAGAGCGCCGTCGACTTCACCGGCCATCCCAGGGGAATGCGGACGGCAGTGTCCGAACAATCGGCGATCACCCCCGAGCGACAACCACTCGGCCACGCTCTCGCGCAACCAGCTGGACAGGCCCCGCCGGTTGGCAGAGACCCCCCTGTCCACGGGCAGCGGCGATGGCCGCGAACCCGGCTCGGTGGGGACCCGTTTCCCTCGGGCCCGACCGGATGCCGGGCTGCGGTCACGGACCGAGCTTGGCCGATCGTGGTCCATTCGCGGCCGTCGCACAAGGGGCCTCGTTACTAGCGGGTAACGGAGCGATAACCCAGCACTGCCGGTCCGAACCGAGCTGCTCACGCTGAGTAGTTGAGGTGGGCCCGTGAAAGTCGGATAAAGAACGATGAAAACGGGCGAAAGGGCACCCTGCTCCTACCGGAAGTAACAGCGACCGCGCTTCATCAAGATTTGGTAAAGCGCGGCCGCCGAAGTCACTGCTGTACGCAAGTGGTCGAACCGGCATTCGATCCGGCCAACTTCGTCAGAACAGCACCCGCGCCAGCGCCGCCCGCGCCGCCGTCACCCGGGGATCGTCGGAGCCGATCACCTCGAACAGCTCCAGCAGCCGCAGCCGCGCCGCGTTGCGGTCATCTCCCGCCGTCCTGCGCACGGTCTCCACCAAACGCCCGAAGGCGTCCTCGACATGGCCGCCCGCCAGGTCCAGGTCAGCGGCCGCGAGCTGCGCCGGTACGTCGGACGGGTTGTCCGCCGCCGCCTTGCGCACCGCCTGCGGATCCGCGTCCTGCACCCGGTTCAGCAGCTCCGCCTGGGCCAGGCCCAGCTTCGCCTCCGTATTGGCCGGGTCGTCCGACAGCACGTTCTTGTACGCCTGGACGGCGCCGCCCAGGTCTCCCTGGTCCAGCGCGTCATGCGCCGCCGACAGCGCGATCTCCTGCGGCGTGGCCTCCCGCTCCGGCGCCTCCGCCGGAGCCTGGCCCTCCGCCACGGGGATCCCCACGATGCCGAAGCGCTGCTCGGCCACCGCGATCAACTGGTCCAGCACCTCACGGATCTGGTCCTCCGGCGCCGCGCCCTGGAAGAGCGGCATGGCCTGCCCCGCCAGCACCGCGAAGACCGCCGGGATGCCCTGCACCCCGAACTGCTGGAAGAGCATCTGGTTCGCGTACACATCGACCCTGGCGACGACGAACCGGCCGGCGTACTCCCCCGCGAGGCGGGCCAGCGTGTCGCCCAGCTCGAGGCTGGCGGGGGCTTGCTCGGCCTCGAAGCTGATGACGACCGGGACCTCGGTGGAGCGCTGCAGTACATCGCTCTCGAAGGTGGCCTCACTGACGTCGATCACAAGGGAAGAGGCGGTCGCGGCGGCACCGCCGCCGTTACGAGCGGCGTCCGCGCGGGCCTGTTCGGCCTTCGCCTTGGCCTCGCTGGCCGCCTTCACCGCGGCGAGGTCGACCACGCCGCTCATGGACATGTTCCGTGGCTGCATGAGACCAATCCTCCCCCCTCATCGCGGTCGCCGGACAATCGACCTTACGCTACGCGCCGTAGCGTATCTGCATGGCCGTTTTCCGCGCAACGGGGATAGGGTCCGAACCCATGTCTACCCACCCCACAGGGAAACGCACCGGCCGGCCGCGCAGCGCTTCGGCCGATCTGGCGATCCTGGAAGCGACGCGTGCCGCGCTGGTGGAACTGGGCTGGGGAAAACTCACCATGAGCGACGTCGCCGGCCGCGCGGGCGTTGCCAAAACCACCCTCTACCGGCGCTGGGCCAACAAGCACGACCTCGCCGTGGACGCCGTCGCCGTCCTCTTCGACGAGCTCCAACTTCCCGACCTGGGCAGCCTCCGGGCCGACGTGGAGGGCGTCGTCCTGCAGTTCGCCGCGCTGCTGGAGCGGCCCGAGGCAAAGACAGCCCTGATGGCGGTCGTCGCCGAGGCCACGAACGACGCCGCCCTCCGGCTGCGCATCCGCTCCTCCATCGTCGACCGCCAAAAACGCCTCGTCGTCGAGGGCCGCCGCCGCGCCCAGCGCCGCGGCGAAATCCCCCCCGACCCCCCCGGCACCGACCCCGCCCCCCAGATCGACCTCATCTTCGACGTCATCGCCGGCGCGGTGGTGCACCGCACCCTCGTCAGCGGCGAACCAGTCGACGCGACGTGGGTCGCCGGCTTCACGGCCCTGTTGCTCACGGGGCTTGCGTCAGCCTGAGCCGACGTGGTTGTGGGCAGGCGTTCCGCACTGGCGGACGGCCTACCCCCAATCCAGAGGCCACGTTCAGAAGCGCGCAGGCTCGATGTAGCCGCCCCACTCCTCCCTCAGGACCCCGCAGATCTCACCGAGCGTCGCTTCGGCCCGCGCAGCGTCGAGCATGGGGGCAATCATGTTCGTACCGTCTCGCGCGGCGGCGAGCATGGCCTTGAGGGCGGAGGCGACAGCCGCCTCGTCGCGGGCGGCCTTGCGATCGGCGAGGACGCGGACCTGGTCGCGTTCGACTTCGTGGCTGACGCGGAGGATCTCGAGGTCGCCGGTGACCGAGCCGTGGTGGACGTTGACGCCGACGACCCGCTTGTCGCGCTTCTCCAGGGCCCGCTGGTACGTGAAGGCGGCTTCCGCGATCTCCCCGGTGAACCAGCCGTCCTCGATGCCGCGCAGGATGCCGGAGGTCATGGGCCCGATGGGATGCCGCCCGTCCGGGACGGCCCGGACGCCCATCTCCCTGATCTTCTCGAAGATGCGTTCCGCGTCGGCCTCGATGCGGTCGGTGAGCGCCTCGACGTACCAGGAACCGCCCAGCGGATCCGCGACGTTGGCGACCCCGGTCTCCTCCATCAGTACCTGCTGCGTGCGCAGCGCGATCTCAGCCGCCTGCTCGCTCGGCAGGGCCAGGGTCTCGTCCAGGGCGTTGGTGTGCAGGGAGTTCGTCCCGCCGAGCACTGCCGCCAGGGCCTCGACCGCCGTCCGTACAACGTTGTTGTACGGCTGCTGGGCCGTGAGCGAGACCCCGGCCGTCTGCGTGTGGAAGCGCAGCCACTGCGCCTTCTCGCTCTTCGCGCCGTACACGTCCCGCATCCAGCGGGCCCAGATCCGCCGCGCGGCCCGGAACTTGGCGATCTCCTCGAAGAAGTCGAGGTGCGCGTCGAAGAAGAAGGACAGCCCCGGCGCGAAGGCGTCGACGTCCAGCCCGCGCGACAGCCCCAGCTCCACATAGCCGAAGCCGTCGGCCAGCGTGTAGGCGAGCTCCTGCGCGGCCGTGGAGCCGGCCTCACGGATGTGGTAGCCGGAGACGGACAGCGGTTTGTACGCGGGGATGCCGGCGGCGCAGTGCTCCATGAGGTCGCCGATGAGCCGCAGGTGCGGCTCGGGCTCGAAGAGCCATTCCTTCTGGGCGATGTATTCCTTGAAGATGTCGGTCTGGAGCGTGCCGTTGAGGACGGCGGGGTCGACGCCCTGGCGCTCGGCCGCGACAAGGTACATACAGAAGACGGGGACGGCCGGCCCGGAGATGGTCATGGAGGTCGTGACGTCGCCGAGCGGGATGTCCTTGAAGAGGAGCTCCATGTCGGCGGCGGAGTCGATGGCGACGCCGCAGTGGCCGACCTCACCCAGCGAGCGCGGGTCGTCGGAGTCGCGCCCCATGAGCGTGGGCATGTCGAAGGCGACCGAGAGGCCTCCGCCGCCCGCCTCCAGGATCATCTTGTAGCGCTCATTCGTCTGCTCGGCGTTGCCGAAGCCGGCGAACTGGCGGATGGTCCAGGTCCGGCCCCGGTACCCCGTCGCGTACAGGCCACGGGTGTACGGATACTCGCCGGGCCAGCCGATCCGCTCGAAGCCGGGCACCTCCGAACCGGGCGGCGGCCCGTAGACCGGCTCCACGGGGTCCCCGGAGAGCGTGGTGAAGTCCGCGTCCCGTTTGCGGGAGGCGTCGTACCGGGCCTGCCAGCGGCGGCGGGCCTCGTCGATCGCGTCGGCGTCCATACCTTCGAATTTACTAGGACGTCCTAGTAAATGTCGATGGCAAACCGCCCGCCGTACGAGCGATGCGCGAGGCGGGCGGTTGACGTCAGGACCGTCAGGCGCTGACCGGCTCGGCGGCGGCGGCCGCGATCAGCGGCTCGACCTCCCGCGACACCTTGCGTTCGACGAAGAACGCGGCGGTCGGGACCGTCCCGGCCAGCAGCACCCACAGGAGCTTGGGGAGCGGCCACTTCGCCTTGGAACCCAGGTCGAAGGCGAAGATCAGGTAGACCACGTAGAGCCAGCCGTGGGCGATGGCGACGACCTGGGTGAACGCCGCCGCCCCGTCGATCTTGAGGACGTACTTGGCGATCACACCGAGAGTCAGCAGGATCAGCAGTACGCCGGTGGTGTACGCGAGCGCGCGGTACCGGGTCAGAACACTCTGCTTCATGCGGATGAGCCTAACCGTTGCGATTCCGGCGCTTTACGCGCCCTCCTCGAAGTCGCCGGCCGCTATCCGCAGCGGCCTCAGCAGGGCGAAGATCTCGCCGCACTCCTCGGCGTCGTACGTCCCGAGGCCGAAGTCCATCGCCATGAGGTCCTCGGTCGCGGCGTCGCAGACCTCGCGGCCCTTGTCGGTGATCGAGGCGAGGGTGCCGCGCCCGTCGTTCGGGTTGGGCCGCTTGGCGACCAGGCCGGAGGCGACCAGCCGGTCGACGGTGTTGGTGACGGAGGTGGGGTGCACCATCAGCCGCTCGCCGATCTTGGACATCGGGAGCTCGCCGGCCTTGCTGAAGGTGAGCAGCACCAGCGCCTCGTACCGGGCGAAGGTGAGCCCGTACGGCTTGACGACAGCGTCGACCTGGCCGAGCAGGATCTGCTGCGCGCGCATGATCGAGGTGATCGCGGCCATCGAGGGCACCCGGCCCCAGCGCCGGGTCCAGGTCTCGTCGGCGCGTGCGATCGGATCGAAAGGCAGGCTCAGCGGCTTCGGCACGGGCCAGAGCCTACCCGCCGGTCACATCGTGGGCAGCCCTGTCTCACCGAACGGACGAGCCGAATCGATGATCATAAGCGATCGGCCTGTGGTGCCTATTACAGCGGTGTTTCAGCCACCCCAAGAGCGGATTACGGCCGGAAATCACCCCTCATAGGGGAGGGATTCCCCTAGTCCCGCGACGCTTTGGTGCCTCTTTATCCCTGGTAAGGCCAACGTAAGGGGACGTCCACGCGACCAATAACCGGCCATTGGGTGAAGTGGACCTGTGGTCCTCTTCGGTGAAGAACCTCGACGTCCACTACTCCTCGGGCGTCGGCAACCACTTCTACTACCTGCTCGCCGAGGGCAGCGGCTCCAAGACCATCAATGGCGTCAGCTACTCCAGCCCCACCTACAGCGGCACCACCGTCACCGGCATCGGCCGCGACAAGGCCGCCGCCATCTGGTACCGCGCCCTCACCGTCTACTTCACCTCCTCCACCAGCTACTCCGCCGCCCGCGCCGCCACCCTCAAGGCGGCCACCGACCTCTACGGCAGCACCAGCACCGAGTACAAGGCCGTCGCCGCCGCCTGGACCGGCGTCAACGTCAGCTGACCCCGCTCCTCAGGTCATCACCGGCGGTGGTGCGGTCCGTACGCTCTACGGACCGCACCACCGCTGTCGTACGTCCGGGGAGGTGACCGCCGCATGCCACTGCATCTGCGCTTCGGTACCGACGACCTGTTGCGCTGCCGGTTCGCGCTGTCGCCGCTGTGCGAGACGCATGAGGCCGTACGGACCCTGCGGCGCACCGAGCGGCACGGCTACCACCGGCCGTGGCTGCGGCGGATGCGGCCGGCCGTGGCCGGGCTCGATCTGGCGCCGTTGTGGCTGTTCATGCCGCAGCCGGGCTATACGCCGGACTTCCTGGGCCGGCCGCCGGCAACCCCCGCGCCCACCTTCGAGGACGAGCTGGCGCTGCTGCGCGGCACCGATCCGGGGCTGGCCCGGGAGGAGATGGTCCGGTCGCTGGCGTGCACGCCGGGTGCCGCCGAATCGCCCCTGGGCCGGGAGCTGCTGGCGGATCCGGCGTACGCCGTCCAGCGCCTGGCCGATGTCACCGAGCAGATCTGGCAGGCACTGGTCGCCCCGGACTGGCCCCGGCTGCGGGCGTTGCTCGAGGCCGACATCGCGTACCGCTCAAGGCAGTTGGCCCTGGACGGCCTGCGCGGGCTCTTCGCCGACCTGCACCCGAGGCTGGCCTGGGCGGACGGCACGCTGACCCTGCATACCCGCGACGACCACCTGGAGGAGCAGCGGCTCGACGGCCGGGGTGTCCTGCTGCTGCCCAGCGTCTTCGTCTGGCCGGACGCGGTCAGCGGCTTCGCCGAGCCCTGGCAGCCGACCGTGATCTACCCCGCCCGTGGCATCGGCGCCCTCTGGCAGACCCCGCAGGCCCCCTCCGACGCCCTCGTCCGGCTCCTCGGACCCAACCGCGCCGCCATCCTCGCCGGTCTCGACGAGCCCGCCTCCACCACCGTCCTCGCCGACCGGCTCGGCCTCGCCCCGTCCTCCGTCTCCGCGCACCTGACCGTCCTGCGGGACGCCGGACTGCTCACCTCGCGCCGCCACGGGCACCAGGTCCTGTACGAGCGCACACCGCCGGGCCTCGCCCTAGCGGGAGCCGGGGGCAGCGGTCCGGCGTAGCCTCGCCCGTACCGCGCGCTGCGCGACCGGGCCCAGCTCCTCCAACGCGGTCATCAGCCCGGCCAGTTGCTCCAGCGAGGACAGCGCGCGCTCGGTCCCCTCCGGATCCACGCCCTCGTACAGCTCCAGCCCGACAAAGCCCGCCGCCACGGCCCGCGCGAGCCCGCCGACATCCACGAACTCCGCGAGCGGCGTACCGCCCAGCACCCGCGTCAGCACCTGCTCGGTCTCGTCCACCCACAGCGTGAGCCCCGCCGCCGTCGCCGGCACCAGCCGCTCCTGCGTCTGGGCCCCGGCCAGCAGCTGGGCCAGGACGGCGACATGGCCGGCGGCGCGTTCCTGCGCGTGCAATTGCCTTGCCAGGGCGATGAGTTCGGCCAGCGTACGGACCTCTCCGAGCCGCTCCCGGTACAGCGCGACCCGCTCCTCGGCGCCATGCCGGGCGGCCGCCGCCAGCAGCTCGTCCATCGACCCGAAGTGATAGAAGACCAACGCCTGGTTCACCCCCGCCGCCGCCGCAACCGTCCGCGCCGACGCCCCCGCGATCCCGTGCTCCCCCAGCACCTCCAGCGCCCCCGCCAACAGCCTCTCCCGCGTGTCGCTCATGCCCGGGCCTCCTCCCGCACGCCGTGCACAGCGAAAGCCGGGGTCCGGATCCCGTCCGAGCAGTGCCGCTCCCCAGCGGTGGTGGTGCCCGACCAGTGACGCATTGAGTCCCGGAAGGACCCGGACCCCGTACCTGAATCGCCGCGGCTCCCCTTCCGCGCGTCCCAGGCAACTTTTGAGCGGTCGCTCAATTTGACTTTAAGGCAAATTTGAGCGACCGCTCAATGAGGGAAAACCCTACGCAAGGTGCCGTTCGATCGTTTCGACCTTGGACGTCAGGCCGTCCGTGACGCCCTGCCGGATGTCGGCCTTGAGCACGAGGGACACGCGCGGCGCACGGGCCTCGACGGCTGCGACGGCGCGCTTGACGACGTCCATGACCTCGTCCCAGTCGCCCTCGATGGAGGTGAACATCGCGTCGGTGCGGTTCGGGAGGCCGGACTCGCGGACGACGCGGACGGCGTCGGCGACGTATTCGCCGACGTCCTCGCCGACGCCGAGCGGGGAGACGGAGAAGGCGACGATCATGCCTTGGCTCCCGCTTCCTGGCGGGCCCGGGCCGCGATGATCTCGTCGTCCAGTTCGCGCCTCAGCTTCCGCTCGGCGACGAACCCGCCAAGCGGCACCACCGACAGGACGAGGTAGACGAAGGCGGGCTTCTTGTCCCACCTGGCACGGTTCCACGCGTCGGCCCAGAAGACCACGTACAGAATGAAGAGGATGCCGTGTACCCAGCCCAGCACGGGCACCGGGTTGAAGGAGGTCGCGTTCTTGAGGACCACCCCGATCGGCAGCAGCAGGAAGTAGGACACCGCCTCGGGGGCGGAGACCAGTCGGAGCCTTTGCAGCGCTGAGGCTGTTTTGATGTCCACGGATCACCTTCGGGGGTTGGGGCAGCGCTTGTGCGTACGTTCACAAGCAGCTCCCATTATCGCCCGTCCGTTCGCCGACCCTCGCCGGGGGTCGGCAACCGCGGGTCGCACGGTAGCGTCCCCCTCCACGACACCTGTGACACTCGCGACCAGCCAACGGGGATTGAGCCATGAAGTTCGACTGGGACCGGCGTACCTGCTCCCGCAAGGGGCACGTCACCTACGCCCCGGAGGAGGAGCATCTGCGCGAGCGGCTGCACGCCGCCACCGCGCTCGGCGACGCCTGGCGCTGCCTGCGCTGCGGCGACTTCGCGCTGGGCGCCCCGCACGGCTCGGGGCCGGCGGACCGGGCGCCCGAGGTGCCGCGCGGACGGGCGCTGCGGGACCTGTTCATCCTGCGCTTCCTCGCCGTGGAGCGGATCCTGCGCGGGCTGTTCATCGTCCTCGCCGCCTGGGCGGTGTGGAAGTTCAGCAACTCGCAGGACGCGGTCCACCGCCTCTTCGAGAACAACCTCACCGTCTTCCGGCCGATCGCCCAGCACTTCCACTACGACATCGACCACTCCCCCGTCGTCGACACCATCCGCAAGACCTTCGAGTACAAGCACTCGACGCTGTTGATCGTCGCCGTGGCCCTCCTCGCGTACGCGCTGATCGAGATCATCGAGGGCGTCGGCCTGTGGATGACCAAGCGCTGGGCGGAGTATCTGACCGTCGTCGCCACGGCCGCCTTCCTGCCGCTGGAGATCTACGAGCTGACGGAGAAGACCAGCTGGATCAAGATCGCCACGCTGGTCCTCAACATTCTCGCCGTCCTCTACATCCTGCTCTCCAAGCGGCTGTTCGGGCTGCGTGGCGGCGTCGAGGCCTTCGAGGCGGAGCGCCGCAGCGCGTCGCTGCTGGAGGTCGAGGAGTCGGCGGGCGAGCGCAACCCGGTGACGAGCGGCACGACGACGGATACGGTCTGACCCGTGGCGCAATTCCGACTGCAGGGCAGCAAAGTGCTCGCCGTGGACATGACCGGCGATGCCGTGAAGGCGAAGAACGGCGCGATGGTCGCGTACGACGGCCAGATGGCGTTCAAGAAGATGTCCGGCGGCGGCGAGGGCATCCGTGGCATGGTCACCCGCCGGCTCACCGGCGAGTCGATGGAGGTCATGGAGGTGAAGGGGCACGGCACCTGCTACTTCGCCGACCGCGCGAGCGAGATCAATCTCGTCCGCCTGCAAGGCGAGAAGCTCTACGTCGAGGCCAGCAACCTCCTCGCCACCGAGGCCGCCCTCCGCACCGGCACCACCTTCACCGGTCTGCGCGGCGCCTCCCAGGGCAACGGGCTGTTCACCACCACCGTCGAGGGCGTCGGCCAGGCCGCCATCACCTCCGACGGCCCGGCGATCGTGCTGCGCGTCACCTCCGGGACCCCGCTGCAGGTCGACCCGGGCGCGTACGTGGCCCACACCGGCAACCTCCGGCAGAACTTCCAGACCGGCATCAGCTGGCGCTCCATGATCGGCGAGAGCGGCGGCGAGTCCTTCCAGATCCGCTTCGAGGGCGAGGGCCTGGTCTACGTCCAGCCCAGCGAGCGCAACACGATCGGGGGGCAGTTCTGACCATGGCCTTCACCCGGATCAACTCCAAGATGGTCGAGGCCCAGGTCCTGCCGGGGCAGCGGCTCTTCAGCCAGCGCGGCGCCATGCTCGCCTACCGCGGCGACGTCACCTTCACCCCGAACATCCAGGGTGGCCAGGGCGGCTTCGCGTCCATGATCGGGCGGCGGGTCGCCAACGAGGCCACCCCCCTGATGACGGTCGAGGGGCGCGGCTCGGTGATGTTCGGCCACGGCGGCCACCACGTCCACACCATCGACCTGACCGGCGACACCCTCTACGTCGAGGCCGACCGCCTGCTGGCCTTCGAGGGCTCACTGCGGCAGAGCACGATGTTCATGGGCTCCCAGGGCGGCGTGATGGGCATCGTCCGCGGCCAGGTCACGGGCCAGGGCCTGTTCACCACGACCCTGCAGGGGCAGGGGGCCGTCGCCGTCATGGCCCACGGCGGCGTCATCGAGCTGCCGATCAGTCCGCAGCGGCCGGTCCACGTCGACCCGCAGGCGTACGTCGCCCATCGCGGCGACGTACGCAACAAGCTCTCCACCGCGCTGGGCTGGCGCGACATGGTCGGGCGCGGCTCCGGCGAGGCCTTCCAGCTGGAGCTGTCGGGGCAGGGCACGGTGTACGTACAGGCGTCGGAGGAGAAGCTGTGACGCTGCGCTCGCTGACCCGACGAGGACGAACCGGCCACCGCCGGGCGCACCACACACCGGCCGAGCGGCCGGGCACGGCACTGCGGCGAGGAGAAGGCCGATGAGTTCCCAGTACCCCGGCCCGGGAGGGCCCGTCGTCCACGACCCCTACACGCTCCCGGTAGACGACAACGTCAATCCGTACGCCTTCTGCGTGGACCTCAAGGGCCAGTGGTTCCTGCAGAAGGGCAAGATGATCGCCTACTACGGGCAGATCACCTTCAACGGCATCGGCCACGGCCCCCTCGACGGCCTCGTCCGCGCCAACTTCCACTCCCCACTGCATGCCTCCGACTGGATCGTCGCCGAGGGCCAGGGCAAGCTGCTGCTCGCCGACCGTGCCTTCGACGTCAACTCCTACGACCTCGAGAACGGCAACCTGACGATCCGCTCCGGCAACCTGCTGGCCTTCCAGCCCGGGCTCTCGCTCAAGCAGTCGATCATTCCGGGCTTCCTGACCCTGATCGGCACCGGCAAGTTCGTCGCCGCCTCAAATGGCGCCGTGCACTTCGTCGAGCCTCCGATCCGCGTCGACCCGCAGGCGCTGGTCGGCTGGGCCGACTGCCCGTCTCCCTGCCACCACTACGACCACGGTTACCTGCGCGGAGTTCTGGGCGGCGTCCGGGCGCTCACCGGCATCGGCGGCACCTCCGGCGAGGAACACCAGTTTGAATTCGTCGGCGCCGGGCAGGTCCTCCTCCAGTCCAGCGAAGTCCTGATGCCCGAGCAGGCCACCGGCGCCGTCCCCCACGAGCCCGGCGTCCCGGGCGCAGGCCACGGCGGACAGCAGCAGGGCGTGCCGCGCATGCCCGGCCAGCTGGGGGATCTGCAGCGCCGCTTCGGTCTGTGACCGCGCGGACACGGAAAAGCGACCCCAAGTAATCTAGTTTTCAACTTCCTAGGTATACTCACAACATGGAGACGGAGACGGAGACCAAGAAGCCCGGCAACAGCGATGGCCCCGACGTTTGGCTCACCGCCGCACAACAGCGTGCCTGGCGCACCCACCTGGAGGTCAGCAAACTCCTGACCCACCAGCTCGAACGCGATCTCCAGCCCTTCGGCCTGACCTACAACGACTACGAAATCCTGGTCAACCTCTCCGAAGCCCCGGACCGCCGCCTCCGCATGTCCGATCTCGCCCGCGCGACCCTCCAGTCCAAGTCCCGCCTCTCCCACCAGATCTCCCGTATGGAGACCGCTGGCCTGGTCCGCCGCGAGAACTGCGAATCCGACCGCCGCGGCCTCTTCGCCGTCCTCACCGACGACGGCTGGGAGACCATGCGCAAGGTCGCCCCTCACCACGTCGCCGCGGTGCGCGAGCACTTCATCGACCTCCTGGCGGATGAGGACCTGACAGCCCTGCAGCGCTCCCTGACGCCGGTGGCCGAGCACCTCCGCGAGGTCCGCGGCCGCGAATAGGGCGGGCGTAGGGCGGACCACGCCAGGGAGGTCAGCCCTCCGTCAGGCCCGCCACCAACTCGTCCGCCGCCGTGTACGGGTCGAGCTCGCCGTTGACGATGCGGTCGGCGAGGGAGTCGAGGCGGCGGTCGCCGTGGAGGTCGCCGATGCGTTCGCGCAGGGCCGTGACGGCGATGTGCTCGACCTCGAGGGCGGCGCGGCGACGACGACGGTCGGCGAGGACGCCGTGCTCCTCCATCCAGGCGCGGTGCTTTTCGAGCGAGGCGACGACTTCGTCGATGCCTTCACCACGGGCGGCGACGGTTTTGACGATGGGCGGACGCCAGTCGCCGGGAGCGCGGGATTCGCCGAGGCCGAGCATGTGGTTGAGCTCGCGGGCGGTGGCGTCGGCGCCGTCGCGGTCCGCCTTGTTGACGACGTAGACGTCGCCGATCTCGAGGATGCCGGCCTTGGCCGCCTGGATGCCGTCGCCCATGCCGGGAGCCAGCAGCACGACCGAGGTGTCGGCCTGGGCGGCGATCTCGACCTCGGACTGGCCGACGCCGACGGTCTCCACGAGGATCACCTCGCAGCCGGCCGCGTCGAGGACGCGAATGGCCTGCGGGGCCGCCCAGGCGAGGCCGCCGAGGTGGCCGCGGGTGGCCATGGAGCGGATGTAGACGCCGGGGTCGGACGCGTGGTCGGACATCCGGACCCGGTCGCCCAGCAGCGCGCCCCCACTGAACGGCGAGGACGGGTCCACCGCCAGTACGCCGACGCGCTTTCCGGCCCGGCGGTAGGCGGTGACCAGGGCCGACGTGGATGTGGACTTGCCGACGCCCGGGGAGCCGGTGAGCCCGACCACGTACGCGCCGCCGGTGAGCGGCGCGAGCGCGGCCATGACGTCACGGAGCTGCGGGGACGCCCCCTCCACGAGGGAGATCAGGCGGGCGACGGCGCGGGGGTGGCCCTGCCGTGCCTGCTCGACCAGGGTGGGGACGTCCACCATTGCGGCTCCGTTTCTACGATTTCTACGATCGGATCAGCGGATTACTTGTCCACGCGGATGATCAGAGCATCGCCCTGCCCACCGCCGCCGCACAAGGCGGCCGCGCCCACTCCACCGCCGCGCCGCTTCAGCTCAAGGGCGAGGTGAAGGACGAGCCGCGCGCCGGACATCCCGATCGGGTGACCGAGGGCGATGGCGCCGCCGTTCACGTTCACCTTTTCAGGTGTCACCCCGAGATCCTTCATCGACTGGACGGCGACGGCCGCGAAGGCCTCGTTGATCTCGATCAGGTCAAGATCTTCGACCCCCAGGCCCTCCTTCTTCAGGGCGTGCGCGATCGCGTTGGACGGCTGCGACTGCAGCGAGTTGTCCGGGCCCGCGACATTGCCGTGTGCGCCGATCTCGGCGATCCACTCCAGGCCCCACTCCTGCGCGAGGGCCTTGCTCATCACGACCACCGCCGCCGCACCGTCGGAGATCTGCGAGGACGTACCGGCCGTGATGGTGCCGTCCTTGGTGAAGGCGGGCCGCAGCTTGCCCAGGGACTCGGCGGTCGTCTCGGCGCGGATGCCCTCGTCCTTGCTGAAGACGACCGGCTCGCCCTTGCGCTGCGGGATCTCGACCGGCGTGATCTCGGCCTCGAAGAGCCCGTTCTTCTGGGCGGCGGCGGCCCGCTGGTGCGACAGGGCCGCGAACTCGTCCTGCGGGGCGCGGTCGATGCCGAGCCGGCTGTTGTGCTTCTCCGTGGACTCGCCCATCGCGATGTTCTCGAAGGCGTCGGTCAGCCCGTCGTACGCCATCGCGTCAAGGACCTCGACCGCGCCGTACTTGTAGCCCTCGCGGGACTTGGGGAGCAGGTGGGGGGCGTTGGTCATGGACTCCTGGCCGCCGGCCACCACCACGTCGAACTCACCCGCGCGGATCAGTTGGTCGGCAAGCGCGATCGCGTCGAGCCCGGACAGACACACCTTGTTGATGGTGAGCGCCGGGACGCTCATCGGGATCCCGGCCTTGACGGCGGCCTGGCGGGCGGGGATCTGGCCGGCCCCGGCCTGCAGCACCTGGCCCATGATCACGTACTGCACCTGGTCGCCGCCGATGCCCGCCCGGTCGAGGGCGGCCTTGATGGCGAAGCCGCCCAGGTCGGCTCCGGAGAAGCCCTTGAGCGACCCCAGCAGGCGCCCCATGGGGGTGCGGGCGCCTGCGACGATCACGGACGTTCGTGCTTCCTGGCTGGTCATGACGCGGCCCCTTTGCACGGAGGGAAGATGTTAACGAGGGTTTCCGTCAATGTACTGAGCGGTAGCGCCACGGTCACGCGGCGGACGGTGTGATCGCGCGCACGTTGCGTGACCATGCGTGTGAGGGGTGCACTGGACCCATGCTGACTCGAATCGACCACATCGGTATCGCCTGTTTCGACCTGGACAAGACCGTCGAGTTCTACCGTGCCACGTACGGCTTCGAGGTGTTCCACTCCGAGGTCAACGAGGAACAGGGTGTTCGCGAGGCCATGCTCAAGATCAACAACACCGACGACGGCGGGGCCTCCTACCTTCAGCTGCTGGAGCCGACCCGCGAGGACTCCACCGTCGCGAAGTGGCTGGCCAAGAACGGTGAGGGCGTCCACCACATCGCCTTCGGCACGGCGGACGTGGACGCGGACTCCGCCGACATCAAAAGCAAGGGCGTACGCGTCCTTTATGAGGAGCCGCGTATCGGTTCGATGGGGTCCCGAATCACATTCCTGCACCCCAAGGACTGTCATGGGGTACTCACAGAGCTCGTCACGTCCGACAAGGACCACTGACCCAGGCCCTTTCCCCCCGGTAGAGTGACCGAGCCGACCGGGGTGGGCTGGGTGGGGTACCGGCCCGCGCTTCGGCGTGGATCAGTCACAATTCTCCGTAAGGCCCTGCGCGAAACAGGGCCCCGGGGAATCTCACTCGGTTGGCGGGTGGGTACACCAGGACGGACGGATGGGACCGCGGAGTGCGGGGCAACGACCGCTACGAGGTTGAGGGCGACCACCTCTCGCAGTTCGAGGCCGAGATGGAACGGCTGCGGACCGAGCGGGACAAGGTGCTGCAACACGCCGACGACCTCGGCTACCAGGTCGAGGTGCTGCGCGCCAAGCTGCACGAGGCGCGCCGTAATCTCGCGTCCCGTCCTGCCTACGACAACCTCGGCCACCAGGCCGACCAGCTGCTCCGCAACGCCGAGATCCAGGCCAACCAGCTGCGCGCCGACGCCGAGCGCGAGCTGCGCGAGGCCCGTGCCGCCACCCAGCGCCTCCTCCAGGAGCAGGCCGAGCGCCAGTCCCAGATGGAGGCGCAGTGGCACGCCGAGGCCGTCGCCCGGCGCCGCCGCCTTGACGAGGAGCTGGCCGAGCGCCGGGCCAGCGTAGAGCAGCACGTCAACGAGAACGTGGCCTGGGCCGAGCAGATCCGCGCCCGCAGCGAGTCGCAGGCCCGCCGGCTCATGGACGAGTCCCGCGCCGGGGCCGAGGCAGCGCTGGCCGCCGCCCGCCAGGAGGCGCAGCGGATCGCGGAGGGCGCCCGCGAGCGCTTGGAGTCGGAGACCACCGCCGCCCGTGCCGAGGCCGAGCAGCTGCTGCGCCGAGCACGCACCGACGCCGAGCGCCTGCTGAACGCGGCCGGTACTCAGGCACAGGAGGCCACCAGCCAGGCCGAGCAGCTGCGCACCAGCACCCTCACCGAGTCCGACCAGGCCCGCCAGCAGGCCGCCGAGCTGACCCGGACCGCCGAGGAGCAGAAGCGCGAGGCCGAGGAGGCGCTGCGCGAGGCCCGGGCCGAGGCCGACCGGCTGCGCGAGGAGGCCGCCGCGAACGCGGCCAAGCGGCTGGCCACCGTCGACGCCGACAACGAGCAGCGCACCCGCACCGCCCGCGCCGAGATCGCCCGCCTGGTCACCGAGGCCACCAAGGAGGCCGAGGCCGCCAAGACCGAGGCCGAGCAGACCAAGGCCGACGCCAAGGCCAAGGCCGAGCGGATGCTCGCCGAGGCCGCGGAGACCGCCAAGGCCGCCTTCGCCGAGGACGCCGCGGCCGCGCTGGCCAAGGCCGCCCGGCAGGCCGAGGAGGTCCTGAACAAGGCCACCGAGGACGCCAAGTCCACCACCCGCGCGGCGAGCGAGGAGGCCGAGCGGATCAAGCGTGAGGCCGAGGCCGAGGCGGAGCGGCTGCGCGGCCAGGCGGAGGAGTCCGCCGAGCAGCTGCGCGGGGCGGCGCAGGACGACACCAAGGAGTACCGCGCCAAGACCGTCGAGCTCCAGGAGGAGGCACGCCGGCTGCGTGGCGAGGCCGAGCAGCTGCGCGCCGACGCCGTCGCCGAGGGCGAGCGGATCCGGGGCGAGGCCCGCCGCGAGGCCGTCCAGCAGATCGAGGAGGCGGCCAGCACCGCCGAGGCGCTGCTGACCAAGGCCAAGGCCGACGCCGACGAGCAGCGCCAGAGCGCCACCACCGAGGCCGAGCGGGTCCGAACCGAGGCCATCGAGCGGGCCGCGGGCTTGCGCCGGCAGGCCGACGAGGCGCTGGAGCGGGCCCGTACCGAGGCCGAGCAGCTGCGCACCGAGGCCGAGCAGCAGGCCGTCCAGGTCAAGGAGGACGCCGAGTTCGCCGGGCTGCAGCTGCGCGAGGAGGCCGTCGAGGCCGCCCAGCGGCTGCGAGACGAAGCCGCCGCCGACCTCAACCGCCAGCGCAGCGAGGCCGAATTGCGCATCGCCGCCGCCGAGGAGGCCCTGCGCGACGCCCGCGCCGAGGCCGAACGGCTGCGCGCCGAGGCCGCCGAGGAGGCCGCCCAGGTCCGCGCCGAGGCCGCCGAGCGGGTCCGTACGCTCCAGGAGCAGGCCGAACAGGACACCGTACGGCTACGGGACGAGGCCGCCGCCGACGCCTCGCAGACCCGCGCCGAGGCCGAGCAGCAGGCCGTCCGGCTCACCAGCGACGCCGCCACCGAGGCCGAGCAGCTGCGTACCGAGGCCCAGGAGACCGCCGACCGGCTGCGCGCCGAGGCCGCCACGGCCGCCGAGCGCATCGGGGCCGAGGCCGCCGAGGCACTGGCCGCCGCCCAGGAGGAGGCGCTGCGCCGCCGCCGCGAGGCCGAGGAACTGCTCGGGTCCGCCCGGGGCGAAGCCGACCATGAACGCGCCCAGGCCCGCCGCGAGAGCGAGGAACTGCTCGCCTCCGCCCGCAAGCGGGTCGAGGAGGCGCAGGCCGAGGCCGAGCGGCTGCTCGCCGACGCCGAGCGGCACTCCGCCGAACTCATGGGCGCCGCCGAGCAGACCGCCCAGCAGGTACGAGACTCCGTCGCCGGGCTGCACGAGCAGGCCGATCAGGAGATCGCCGGGCTGCGCTCGGCCGCCGAGCACGCCGCAGACCGCATGCGCGCCGAGGCCCAGGAGGCCGCCGACCGGCTGCACGCCGACGCCAACGCCGAGCGCGAGCGCGCCTCCGAGGACGCCGCCCGCATCCGCCGCGAGGCCGGCGAGGAAGCCGAGGCCGCCCGCGCCCTGGCCGACCGCACCGTCACCGACGCGATCGAGGAGTCCGACCGGCTGCGCGCCGAGACCCGCGCGGAAACCGACCGCGCCCTCGGCGAGGCCGCCAACCAGGCCGACGAGATCGTCGCCAAGGCCCAGCGCGACGCGGAACGCCTGGGCATCCTCGCCAAGGACGCTCTGGACACCGCAGAGCGCGACGCCGAGGAGCGCCGCCGCGCGGCCGAGGAAGCCCTCGCCGGCGCCCGCCAGGAGGCGCAGCGCCACCTCGACGAGGCCCGCGAGGAATCCAACCGCCGCCGCACCGAGGCCGCGCTCCAGGCCGACCAGCTCATCTCCAAGGCCCGTACGGAAGCCGAGCGCCTCGGCATCCTGGCCAAGGAGTCCCTGGACAGCGCCGAGCGCGACGCCGAGGCGGCCCGCGAGGAGTCCCAGGCCATGCGCGACCAGGCCCGCGAGGACGCCAACAGGCGCCGCAGCGAGGCTGCCGAGCAGGCCGACGAGCTCATCTCCAAGGCCCAGGACGAGGCCGTCCGGATCGCCACCGAGGCCGAGAAGCAGGCCGACACCATGGTCGGCGCGGCCCGCAAGGAGGCCGAACGCCTCGTCAACGAGGCCACCAACGAGGGCAACGGGATGGTCGAGCGGGCCCGTACGGACGCCGACACCCTGCTGCACGAGGCCCGACAGGACTCCACGGCCATAAGGGAGCGTACGGAGGAGCTGCGCGCCCGCGTCGAGGCCGAGGTCGAGGAACTGCACGAGCGGGCCCGCAAGGAGGCCGCCGCGCAGATGAAGTCGGCCGGCGAACGGGTCGACAAGCTGGTAGCCGCCGCGACCGAGCAGCTGACCGAATCCGAGGCGAAGGCCCGCAAGCAACTCGCCGACGCCGAGGCCGAGGCCGAGGCGACCCGGTCCAACGCGAGCGCCGAGGCGAGCAAGGTGCGGATCGCCGCGGTGAAGAAGGCCGAGGAGCTGCTCAAGGGTGCCGAGCAGAAGGAGTCCGACACCGCGCGCGAAGCGGACCGGATCAAGGCGGAGGCGCGGGCCGAGGCGGAGCGCATCGTAACGGAGGGCAAGCGCGAGCTCGAGGTGCTGGTACGCCGCCGGCAGGACATCAACGCCGAGATCTCCCGCGTACAGGACGTGCTGGAGGCGCTGGAATCATTCCAGGCACCCGGCGACGGCAAGAGCGCCGTCACGGCGGGAGCGGGCGCCGGAGGCACCCGATCGAGTGGCAAGCGGTCCGACGAGGCTCCACTCGATTGAGCGCACATTCTGCATACCTAATGGACATTGACTCGATGCCGCGCCCTTGCGGCCCCTAGGATTCCCCTAACACCCCACCACCGGTCTGAATTGACAGGAACCCCATGAGCGACACTTCCTCCCCCTTCGGGTTCGAGCTCGTACGGCGCGGGTACGACCGCGGCCAGGTGGACGACCGCATCACGAAACTGGTCGCCGACCGAGACAGCGCGCTGGCCCGTATCAACGCGCTGGAGAAGCGCATCGAGGAGCTGCACCTCGAGACCCAGAACGCGCAGGCCCAGGTCAACGACGCCGAGCCGTCGTACGCCGGTCTCGGTGCCCGGGTCGAGAAGATCCTCCGCCTCGCCGAGGAGGAGGCGAAGGACCTGCGCGAGGAGGCCCGCCGCGCTGCCGAGCAGCACCGCGAGCTTGCCGAGTCCGCCGCCAACCAGGTCCGTAACGACGCCGAGTCCTTCGCCGCCGAGCGCAAGAGCAAGGCCGAGGACGAGGGCGCGCGGATCGTCGAGAAGGCCAAGGGCGAAGCCTCGCAGCTGCGCGCCGACGCCACCAAGGACGCCGCCGCCAAGCGCGAGGAGGCCGACGCCCTCTTCGAGGAGACCCGCGCCAAGGCCGCCCAGGCCGCCGCGGACTTCGAGACCAACCTCGCCAAGCGCCGCGAGCAGTCCGAGCGTGACCTGGCGTCCCGTCAGGCCAAGGCCGAGAAGCGCCTCGCCGAGATCGAGCACCGCGCCGAGCAGCTCCGCCTCGAGGCCGAGAAGCTCCGCACCGACGCCGAGCGCCGCGCCCGCCAGACGGTCGAGACCGCCCAGCGCCAGGCCGAGGACATCGTCGCCGACGCGAACGCCAAGGCCGACCGCATCCGCAGCGAATCCGAGCGTGAGCTCGCGGCTCTGACCAACCGCCGCGACAGCATCAACGCCCAGCTGACCAACGTCCGCGAGATGCTGGCCACCCTGACCGGTGCGGCCGTCGCCGCCGCCGGCGCCCCGGACGACGAGCCCGTCACCCGCGGCGTCCCGGCCCAGCGCTGACGCCACGCCGACGCCTCACGTCTGACGGATACGTACGCCACGGAGCCCCCGCCCATCCCCCCTCCTGGGGCGGGGGCTCCGGCATGTTCGGAAACGTGGCCTGAACCCTGTCCGGAACCGCGCCTTCCGGGTGCATCGGCGCCGTCAGCCGAATAGCGTGGACCGCATGATCGAGCTGCAGGCGCTGACAAAGCGGTACGGCGGCAAGACGGCCGTCGACCACCTCACCTTCTCCGTACGACCGGGCGTTGTGACGGGCTTTCTGGGCCCGAACGGCGCGGGAAAATCAACGACGATGCGGATGATCCTCGGCCTGGACAATCCGACCTCGGGCGACGTCACCATCGACGGCAAGCACTACGCCCAGCTCAGCGATCCCTTCACCTACATCGGCGCCCTCCTCGACGCCAAGGCCATGCACGGCGGCCGCAGCGCGTACAACCACCTCCTCTGCCTCGCCCAGGCCAACCGCATCCCCCGCCGCCGCGTCGACGAGGTCCTGGAGACCGTCGGCCTCACGGCAGTCGCGAAGCAGCGCAGCAAGGGCTTCTCCCTCGGCATGGGCCAGCGCCTCGGCATCGCCGGCGCCCTCCTCGGCGACCCCAAGATCCTGATGTTCGACGAACCGGTCAACGGACTCGACCCCGAGGGCATCCACTGGATCCGTAATCTCATGAAGGACCTCGCCGCGCAGGGCCGCACCGTCTTCGTCTCCTCCCACCTGATGAGCGAGATGGCCCTCACCGCCGAACACCTCGTCGTCATCGGCCGCGGCCGGCTCCTCGCCGACACCTCCATGGCCGATTTCATCGAGCAGAATTCGCGCTCGTACATCCGCGTACGCACCCCGCAGCCCGAGCAGATGCGCGACGCCCTCACGGTGGCCGGTCTGACCCCGGTCACGGTCGGCGACGGCTCCATCGAGATCCAGGACGCCGACCCGGCGAAGATCGGCGAACTGGCCGCCCAGAATCACCTCGTACTCCACGAACTGAGCCCCCAACGGGCCTCCCTGGAGGAGGCCTTCATGCGCCTCACCGCCGAGTCCGTCGAGTACCACGCGGGCGTACCGGGCGTATCGGGCGTACCGGCCCCGTCAGACCAGCCCGCACCGGAGCAGCAGCCCGCCTGGGGCGCCAACTGGCAGCAGCAGAAGCAGAAGAAGGGGCAGTCCTGACATGGCGGCACCGAGCGCAGTCCTCCAGTCCGAATGGACCAAGGTCCGGTCCGTCCGCTCCACCGTATGGACCCTGGGATCCGCCCTCCTGGTCACCGTCATCCTCAGTGGCCTCCTCTGCCTCCTCACCAACGCCCAGTGGGACAACTTCGGCGAGAGCGACCGCGCCGGCTTCGACCCCACCTCCTCCAGCTTCTCAGGGCTCTTGCTAGGCCAGCTCGCCCTCATCGTCTTCGGCGTCCTGGTCGTCTCCAGCGAGTACAGCACCGGCATGATCCGCACCTCGCTGGCCGCTGTCCCCCAACGCGGCACCTTCTACGCCTCCAAGGTCGCCGTCATCGGCGCCCTCGCCCTCGTCGTCGGCATGGCCACCGCCTTCCTCTCCTTCTTCGTCGGCCAGGCCCTCCTCGGCGACCACAGCACCTCCATCACCGACCACGGCGTGCTCCGCGCCGTCGTCGGCGCCGGCCTCTACATGACCCTGACCGTGCTCTTCTCCGCGGGCATCGCCATGATGCTCCGCAGCCCCATGCTCGGCCTCGGCATCCTGATGCCCTTCTTCTTCCTCATCTCCCCGATCCTGGCCGCCGTCCCCGGTGCCAAGAACGTCGCCCGCTACTTCCCCGACCGGGCAGGCTCCAAGATCATGCAGGTCGTCTCCATCAACGACGACCGCCCGTACGGCCCCTGGGCCGGACTCGGCATCATGCTCCTGTGGGTGGCCGCGGCCCTGATCGGCGGATACGTGGTGCTGAAGAAGCGGGACGCGTAGATCTCCACCCGGCGTATCCCGGGGCCCGCACGTATCGTTGAACCGGGCGGCTGCGCGCACATGCTGCAGCGGGGAGGAGCGCCACGATGACCGTCGCACTGACCGACAGGATCGACATGGCCGACAGCAGCGAACTCAGTCTGGACGAGATGTTCGACGCGCTGGAGCGGATGCCCGTCCCCGAGGGCTACAAGGTCGAGATCGTCGAGGGGACCGTCCACATGTCGCCGCAGCGGGATGCCCACTGGGAGATCATCCGGAGGATCGTGCGGGCCCTGGAAGACCGCTTCGGCATGCAGGTGAAGGTGAAGTCCGACGTACGCATCGACTTCCCCGGCCACAAGAACGGCTTCGCCCCCGACGTCGTCAAGCTCTCGGACACCGCCCAACTGGACTCACACAGGCGCTGGCGGTACCAGGACGTCGAGTTCGTCACCGAAGTCATCTCCAGCGGAACCGCCGACAGCGACTACGGAAAGAAGAAGGCGGCCTACGCAACAGCCGGCGTCCCCGTCTACCTGATCGCCGACCCCTACACCGGCCTGTGCCACGTCTTCACCCTCCCGCAGGACGACGAATACCGGAACAAGCTCACCATCAAGTTCGGCGAACCCATCGACCTCACCGGCACGGTCATCGACCTCGTCCTGGAAACGGCCGACTTCCCCCGCGACTGAGCCCCACCGGCGATACGCCGTGTCGATCGGTCACATCATTCCAGCGTCTGCGTCAGTTCGTGGCGGGTTGAGGTATAGGTGACGCGGCCGTGCGCTCCGTTGACGATGGGCAGGTACGGCGGGACGTGGCCGCACTCGACGTCGGCGATGATCGGCACGCCCAGGGTGCCGAGTGCGTCCAGCACGGCCTCGTGTTGGGTCAGCGAGTCCTTGTCGGGTGCCGAGGTCCGGCCGACGAGGACTGCGTTCGCGCCGTCGAAGAACCCGGCCAGCCTCAGCCCTTGGCCCGGTGCCGGCCCGGCGGAGTCTGCGTGAACCGGCTTCCCCTCGGCGCGCTGACGATGTCCAGCCACGAGAGCAGCCCTTCGGGATTCCCACGCGGAGCGAACGCGGTGGACCAGAACACCCAAGACCGTTCGGGGTGTTCGGCTGAGCATGGGCTCTGGCAACAGGACTCACTCCCGCTCAGTCTCTAGGAACGGTGAGGATGGTCGACATGTCGGAGGACGCTGACGCCGGGTGGACGCCTTCACCTGCCCGGAACCCAGGGACGCTACGAGCGGGATGGAACCGGATTCGTGCTTGTACCCTCCTAACCCTTAATTGGCAGTGTCGGCGAGGGGCGGGAAATTGATCGAGGCAGTGGGCCTCACCAAGCGCTATGGAGCGAAGACGGCGGTGTACAACCTGTCGTTCCAGGTAAGGCCGGGGGCGGTGACGGGGTTTCTGGGGCCGAATGGCTCGGGGAAGTCGACGACGATGCGGATGATTCTGGGATTGGACTCGCCGACGGAGGGGCGGGTGACCGTCGGGGGCGTGCCGTATCGGGAGTTGCCGAACGCGCCGCGGCGGGTGGGGGCGCTGCTGGACGCGAAGGCGGTGCATGGGGGGCGGAGCGCACGGCAGCATTTGCTGTGTGTGGCGCAGTTGTCGGGGATTCCGGCGCGGCGGGTGGATGAGGTGCTGGGGGTGGTGGGCCTGCAGGAGGTGGCGCACCGGAAGTCGAAGGGCTTTTCCCTGGGGATGGGGCAGCGGCTGGGCATCGCGGGGGCGTTGCTGGGTGATCCGGAGGTGCTGCTGTTCGACGAGCCGGTCAACGGGCTGGACCCCGAGGGCATTCACTGGGTGCGGAATCTGATGCGGACGCTGGCGTCGGAGGGCCGTACGGTCTTTGTGTCGAGCCATCTGATGAGCGAGATGGCACTGACCGCCGACCACTTGATCGTGATCGGGCGTGGGCAGCTGCTGGCGGACATGAGCGTGAAGGACTTCATCGCGCACAATTCGGCGGGCTACGCACTCGTACGTACGCCGGATGTCGCGGAGCAGCGCGAGAGGCTGACCGCCTCGCTGACCGAGGCGGGCGGGCAGGTGCAGCCGGAGCAGGACGGGGCCTTGCGCGTGTCGGGGCTGGAGCTGCCGCGGATCAGCGACCTGGCGCATGAGGCGGACGTACGGCTGTGGGAGCTCTCGCCGCACCAGGCCTCGCTGGAGGAGGCGTACATGCGGATGACCAACGGCGCGGTGGACTACCGCTCCACGCAGGACCAGCGGTTCGGGCTGCAGCAGGCGGCGCCCCCGGGGTGGGGCCCGCCGATCGCGCCGCAGCCGAATCCACAGCCGCAGCCGTATACCGTGCCGAGCCAGTCCGAGGATGCCCGATGATCTACCCCGTTGAGGTCCAGCAGGGGCCGGCCGCGCCGGTGGTCCCTGTCGAGGCGACGAATCTGACGCATGCGCTGCGGTCGGAGTGGACCAAGATCCGGACGGTGCGCTCCACGATGTGGACGCTGGGGATCATGCTGGGGCTGGTCCTGGGCATCAACCTGCTGATGCTGTGGGCCATCAGCGCCAGCGGCGGAATGGCCACTTACAGCGAGCCGGTGCTCAGCCCCGGCCTGTACGGGCTGATGCTCGGCCAGTTGGCGGTGATCACGCTGGGAGTACTGGTGATCACCTCCGAGTACGGCACCGGGATGATCCGGACGACCTTCACCGCGTGCCCGCAGCGGACGCGGGTGCTGACCGCGAAGGCGATCGTCTTCTTCGGCCTCAGCTTCGGCATCACCACCCTGGCCTGCGGGGTGACGGCACTGATCAACTGGGCGGTGCTCAGCGGGAGGCACGCGCCGTCCGTCGACTACTACAGCGGCAACGGCTCGGTCACCATCTCGAACGGCGTCACCTCCGCCGCGCCCGCCGAGTGGCTGGGCGCGACGGTCGGCGTGGGGCTCTACGTCGCGCTGCTGGGCCTCCTGGCGCTGGCCGTCGGGACGCTGCTGCGGCACTCGGCGGGGGCGATCACGACCATGCTGGGCGTGGTGCTGCTGCCGCTGATCGTCGCGATCTTCATGCAGGCCCCGGGCCTGGTGAAGGTGCAGGAGAAGCTGCTCGAGTACTCGACCCCGGTGGCGCTGGCCGCGCTCTACCGGGTGCAGATGATCGGCGATAACAACGTCAACGGCCTCTCGCAGCTCGCGATGCTCGCCGTGGTGACCGCGCTGGCGCTCGCCGGCGCGTATGCCGTGCTGGCAAGGCGCGACGTTTAACAGGCTCGCAACTCAGAGCTCAGAGCTCAGTAGCGCGGGGCGTTACGGGACCGCTGCACCTTTGTGGTGCGGCGGTCCTTCGCGTTCCAGCAGGCGCGGTGCCAGTGGCGACGTTCGTCGATGCCGCCGCCGAAGCCGGCCTCGGGCCAGGCCACCAGGTGACCGACGCCGGGCGGGATCTCCTGGTCGCAGCCGGGGCAGCGGTAGTGCTTGCCGGCGGCGCCGGCGACGGGGCGGACGGACCACTCCTCGCCCTGCCAGGTCTCGGTGCGCTCCAGGCCGTGGCCGGGGCCGGTTTCCGGGCGCTCGGCGGGCGCGGGCTTGCCACCGCCTCGCTGCTGGCGGTTTCGGCGCGGGGACAAGGGGACACCTCACGGGCTGGTCGGGGCGCTGGCCGTATCCAGCGTAAGACAGCGCGCGCGTACGACCGCGTGGTCCGGGTAGATCCTCAGGACCCCCCTTTCCCGATTCCCCGTAGAAAATCATGAAATCGCCGCGCTGGACCGTGCCCTTGGCACGTGTCAGGCGTTAATGCAGTAGTAGCAATCGGAGGATGTGAAGCGCGATGCGTGTCGGTACGTTCGTCCTCGCAGCCCAATTCCCTGGCCAGGGCCAGGTGGAGGCGCTGCACCGGGCCGTGCGTTCGGCCGAGGCCGCGGAGGCGGCCGGGCTGGACTCCGTGTGGCTCGCCGAGCACCATTTTGTGCCGTACGGCGTGTGTCCGTCGGCGGTCACGCTGGCCGCGCTGCTGCTGGGCCGCACCCGCCGGATCGGCGTCGGGACAGCGGTGAGTGTGCTCCCAACCGTGCATCCGGTGGCGCTGGGCGAGCAGGCGGCACTGCTGCACATCGCCTCCGGCGGCCGCTTCACGCTGGGCGTGGGGCGCGGCGGACCCTGGGTCGACCTGGAGGTCTTCGGGGCGGGCCTGGAGGCGTACGAGTCGGGGTTCCCGGAATCCCTCGACCTGCTGCTGCGGTGGCTGAGCGAGCCCCGGGTCGGCGCCTCGGGGCCGCGCTTCTCCTTCCGCGAGGTCCCCGTCGTACCGCGCCCCGACGAGCTCGACGAGCCGTCCGGCCCGCCGGTGGTCGTCGCCTGCACCTCGCCGGCCAGCTTACGGCTCGCGGCGGAGCGCGGGCTGCCGATGCTGCTGGGGATGCACTGCGGGGACGAGGAGAAAGCCGACATGGTCGCAATGTGGCAGGCCGAGGCACGGGCTGCTGGGATTTCACCCGAAATGGTGGCGAAGACCGGGGCCGAGCATGTATCGGCTGGTGTCGTCCAGATCGCCGACACCCGCGCCGACGCCGCCGAGACTCTGACCAAGGCCATGCCCGGCTGGCTGCAGCGCGGCCTGGGCGCCCACGTGACGGTGGACGGGCGAAAGCGCAGCATGCGCGATCCGCTCGCCTACACCGAACTGCTCTGCGACCTCCACCCCGTCGGGCCGCCCGCCCTGTGCGCCGACCGCCTCGCCGCCACCGCCGAGCGCACCGGCATCACGCGCTTCGCGCTGCTGGTGGAGGGGTCCGGGGACCTCGCGACCACCGAGGCGAACGTGGCGAGGCTGGGCAGTGAAGTGCTCCCGCAATTGGCCGGATCCAACACTTCACAGGATTGAAGGACTGGACCAATGACGGGAGCAGGTCACCAAATCATGGTGCGGTGGATCAGCAGTCCCTGAACTCCGGAGACTGGTTCAGCAGTTGAGACCGTACGGAGGTGAACTTGGCGTAGCTTCCGTCCACCGCCCGGTCGAGCGGGAAGACCGCCACCCGGTGGCAGTTCTGGAAAGCCAGCCGGACCCCGAAGTGCCGTTGCAGGGCCCCCCGTATAGCGTCACTCGCCAGAGCTCGGAGCAGTTGTCCACGTGCTTGCTCGTCCGGCGGCGGGGTCTGGTTGTCGGCGAACGCACCGCCGTCCACCTTCAGTTGCGCTACCAAAGAGCTGATCATCTCCCATGCGTAAGGCAGGGAGGTCCGGACGCAGTCGACGAATTCCTTCTCGTCGACCTCGCCTCGCTCGGCCTGCTCGAGGAGGGCCGGTGAGACGTCGAGCGACATGAGTACTCCTCTCGTGACCCCCCGTGCCCGAGGAGTCAGACGGACTACGGAGGAAGCCGCCCTGTGTTCTCCCGCACGACGGCCTCCACTCACAACCGTAGGCTGTGAGGGTCCGGCCGCACCAGGAGCAGACGCGCACAACCGGCCATTCTCGAACAAGCTGACCGACACTGGACCCCGGCGGAGGCCCCACCGCGAATCGCGTGCCGGGGCCGCCTTCGAGTACCGTTGCCGACCATGCGTCTCGTCATCGCCCGCTGCTCCGTCGACTACGCGGGCCGGCTCTCCGCCCACCTCCCGTCGGCCACCCGGCTCCTCCTCGTCAAGGCCGACGGCTCGGTGTCCATCCATGCCGACGACCGCGCCTACAAGCCGCTCAACTGGATGTCCCCGCCCTGCACTCTCAAGGAGAGCGAGGACGGCCGGGTCTGGACCGTCACCAACAAGGGCGGCGAGCAGCTCATCATCTCCATCGAGGACGTTCGCCACGACTCCTCACATGAACTCGGCGTCGACCCCGGGCTCATCAAGGACGGCGTCGAAGCGCACCTGCAGGAGCTGCTCGCCGACCGGATGGAAGTGCTCGGGGAAGGCTGGACGCTGATCCGGCGCGAATACCCGACCGCCATCGGCCCCGTGGACATCCTCTGCCGGGACTCCGACGGGACGACCGTCGCGATCGAGATCAAACGGCGTGGTGAGATCGACGGCGTCGAGCAGCTCACCCGATACCTGGAGCTGCTCAACCGCGACCCGCATCTCTCCCCCGTCAAGGGCGTCTTCGCCGCCCAGGAGATCAAGCCCCAGGCCCGCGTCCTCGCCACGGACCGGGGCATCGGCTGCGTCGTCCTCGACTACGACGCGATGCGCGGCATCCAGGACGACAAGCTCCGCCTGTTCTGACCTTTCCGCCCTTCTCGCACTGCTCGGCCCCAGGGGGCCTCATAGGCTTCGGACGGCTGCGCCGGGCCCGAATCCTTCACACCGCGCTCGCGCTGCTCGGCCCCTGGGGGCCTCACAGGCTTCGCCCGGCTGCGCCGGACTCTCCCCCAGACCCCGTCTGGGTGGGGGTCCCCCCAGCCCTCAACGCCGGACGGGCTGAATTGACCCACCGGGTTGGGGGTAGGCCGTCCGCCTGAGGCGGGACGACCTGGCCCAACCCGGCCACGGGAGTGCAGGCCCGACGCGCCCGGGGCAACCGGGCGGCACCCGCGACCCAACCGTCAGGCGATCGTGCCGGAGGCCGAGGTGGAGTCGCCGGCGACCGGAGTGATGGACACCGGATCGCTGGCGCTGTTGGACGTGCTGGGCGAGTCGGATGGCGACGTGCTCGGGGTCGGGTCCGGGGGCGGCGACGGAGTCGTGGGCGTTGAGGTCGGGGGCTTGGTCGACGGCTTGTGGGACGGGGTGGGCGTCGGCTTGGGCGGTGTGGGACCGCCACCCGACGTGGGCGTACTCGCACCGCCCGTGCTGCCCGCGCCGGTGCTCGTGGTGGGATCCGTGGCCGCGGCGCCGCCCGTGGCACCAGGGGAAGACGCGGCGGGGCTGGTGCCGCTGCCCGTGGCGCTGGGCGCCGTCGTGGAGCCGGGAGTTGGGGAGACGGCCGGGAGGCCGTTGTCGGCTTGGTCTTGCTGGGCGGACTCGACGGGCTTGACGTTCATGGGGGTGTTGGTGTCGTTGCCGTTCGAGGTGGTGCCGAGGGTGACGAGCGTGCCCAGGACGGCGGCGAGGAGCGCGCCGGCGCCGGCGGTGGCGAGGTTGCGGCGGGTGGGGGTGAGGGAGAGGCGCCGGGAGAGGGGGGAGGAGCCGGGGCGGGAGAGGGCGAGGCGTTTGCTGATGATGGTGGCGGGGGCTTCACCGGGGAAGGCGGAGGCGTCCGTGCCGGCGGTGTGGGCCTCGACGCCGGAGGGGGTCGTGGCGGGCGCAGAGCCGCCGGAGCGGTCGGCGACGAGGGCGAGAGTGCGGCGCCCGACGGTGGTGCCCTGGCGGTCCGCTAGGGCACCGCGCAGGGCTATGGAGGCCTCCAACTCGGTGCGGGCCCGGCCGATGCTGCCGGTGCAGAGCGCGAGGACGCCCAACTCGTGGTGGAAGTACGCCTCTTCCGCGACCTCGCCCGCCAGCCGGGCGGCCTCCTGGCCGACCCGGAGCGTCCGCTCCCACGCGCTCCAGTGCAGCGCGGCTGCGAAGGCCGGGGCCGCCGTACGGGCCAGCAGTACGGCCGCGCTGGCGTGCCCGCCGTCGCGGCAGGCGGCGAGGGTGGCGAGGATCGCCTCGGCCTCCGCCGCGACCCGGTCCGGGGTCACCGACGGGTGGCCGGCCCACCAGGCGTAGTGCTGGGCGGTGGTGTGGGCCTGCGGCCCGGCAGGGCCGCCCGCGGCGGCGTCGGCGGCGAGGCCACCGGGGGCGGCGAGCTGCTGCCGTACGCCGGTGGCGAGCCGGAAGTGCGTGGCGACGGGGGTGGCGAGCCCGACGGCGACCATCTCACCGAGCGCGGCGTCGCCGTGCGTGTCGCCGACAAGGGCCGGGAGGTGGGCCTGGTGCGGGATCTCCCCGCCCAGGGCGACGGCGAAGCACAGGGCCTCCCGCGCGGACTCGCTGATCCAGGAGGCGAGCAACTCGGCGGGGGCGGCGCTCTCGGCGAGCGAGGGCAGGGGTATGTGCGTGGCGGGGGTCGAGGGGACGGCATCGTGCGGGGCGTCATTCCCAGCAGGGTCGGCCGGGTCGCCCCAGACGGGCGCGTCGCCGTCCAGTGATGCCATGCCCTGCGCGTCGCGCCGCCGCAGCAGCGCGCCCGCCTGGACGAAGCGCAGCGGCAGTCCCTCGGACTCGAACCACAGGTCGGCGGCCCAGGCGGCCTCCTCGTCCTGCAGCGGCCGTTCGACGGCCCGCTCCAGGAGCTCCAGGCAGGCGATCCGGGTGAGCCCGGGCAGGAAGATCTCCTCGACGAGCGAGTCGGAGGCCGGCGCCGTGACTTCCGGGGTCGCCGACATCAGGAAGGCGCACTCGGGCACCGACGCGAGCAGGTCCTCCAGAGCCGTGCCGCCGAACTCCAGGTCGTCCACGACCACGACCGCGCCCACGTCGCGCAGCAGCTCCAGCAGCCGCGCCCGGTCGGGCCGGTAGCCCTCGGCGTCGTAGACGAGGGCGAAGAGCTCCTGCAGCAGGTCGCTGGGCGTACGGCGGTAGCCGGAGAGCCGTACGACACCGTCGGGCGCGAGACCGTCGCAGGCGCCGGCGACGGCGTCGAGCAGCACGGTGCGGCCGGCCCCGGACGGCCCGGTGACCCGCACGGAGCGGCCCCGGGAGAGCAGCCGGGCGAGCCGTTCGCGCTCCTCCTCGCGTTCGAGCAGCGGCAACTCGGGGCCGCGCGGCCCCGGCGGGACCGGGGGACGTGCGGCGGCCTGCCGGGCCGCGCGCTCCTGGGCGGTGCGCCGCACGGGTGCGGGGCGGTCCTCAGTCGGGCAGGTGGTGATCTCGCTGCCGTCGACCGGGTTGAGCGTCAGCAGGAAGTCGCCCGCGACGAGCTGCACGACCCGGGCCGAGCCGCCGCCGGTGCCACTACTGCCTGCGCCGCCCGCGCTTGCCGCCAGGTCCGCCGTCGGCGGCACCAGTGGCTGGCGCTGGGCGCGCGGCAGCGCGAACGTGCCGTCCTCGGCCTCGCCGGCCTGGGGCCGCTCGTCGTTCGGCTCGTCGGGTACGCCGTTACGTGGGTCCATGAGTCTCCGCCCCCCATATGCGTCGCTGCAGGGCCTTGTCGGGGGCGCCCGCGCGTCCGCTGTGGACCGGGCTCGGTTCCCCTCCTCGGCGTACGGTTGGTACGTCGGAAACCGAACCCTAAACCTTTGCACAGTATGAGCGAACGCCAGGGCTGCCACGCCGCCCTTGCGTCCGAATTTGGCCGTCCTTGGCCGCCTTGCTCAGCCTTGGGCCGATCCCACCACGATGCCCCCCTCGATGAACAGGATGCGGTGCAGCCGGGTGGCGATCAGCAGTCGCTGCATCTGCGGCGGTACGCCGCGCAGCACGAGCCGCCGGTCGGCCCGGCCGGCCCTGCGGTGTGCCCCCATGATCACACCGAGTCCCGTGGCGTCCCACGAGTCCAGCTCGGTCAGGTCGAGCACGAGGTCGCCGTGACCGGAGTCAACGGCGTCGTGCAGGACCGAACGGGCGTCAGCCGCGCTGTGGACATCGAGGCGGCCCCCGACGACCAGCTCGGCGTGGTCGCCCCTGATGTGCATATGCGCTCCGCTCCCGTTATCGCGTTCCCGTATCCCGTGGAAATGTGTCGTAGTTCTAGGTAACTGACGGCCCGTTGTACGAAGAGGTTGCCGTCTGTGAGCGAACCGATACCGAATTCACTCCTGCGAGTGAATGAGGGCCGGGGGCACTCCCCCGGATGGCCCGTCATCCGTCAGTAGCGGTAGAAGCCCTCTCCGGACTTCCGGCCGAGCGCGCCCGCGTCGACCATGCGCCGCATGATCTCCGGCGGGGCGAACTTCTCGTCTTGCGACTCGGTGTAGATGTTGCCGGTGGCGTGCAGCAGGATGTCGACGCCGGTCAGGTCGGCGGTGGCCAGCGGCCCCATCGCGTGGCCGAAGCCGAGCTTGCAGGCGATGTCGATGTCCTCGGCCGACGCGACCCCGGACTCGTACAGCTTGACCGCCTCGACGACCAGGGCGGAGATCAGTCGGGTGGTGACGAAGCCCGCCACGTCCCGGTTGACGACGATCGTGGTCTTGCCGATCTCCTCGGCGAAGGCCTTGGCGCGGGCCAGCGTCTCGTCGCTGGTCTTGTAGCCGCGGACCAGCTCGCAGAGCCCCATCATCGGGACGGGAGAGAAGAAGTGCGTGCCGACCACGCGCTCCGGACGGTCCGTCACAGCCGCGATCTTGGTGATCGGGATGGCGGAGGTGTTGGAGGCGAGGATCGCGCCCTGCTGGGCGATCTTGTCGAGTGCCCGAAAAATCTCCTGCTTGACCTCGATCTTCTCGAACACCGCCTCGACGACGATGTCCGCGTCGGCGACCGCGTCCAGGTCCGTGGTCGTCGCGATCCGGGCCAGCGCGGCTTCGGCGTCCGCCGCCTCCAGCTTCCCCTTGGCGACGAACTTTTCGTACGACGCCGAAATCCCGCCGAGACCACGGGCCAACGCCTCGTCCGTGACATCGCGCAGAACGACTTCATAGCCCGCCTGGGCCGCTACCTGTGCGATGCCGGAACCCATCAGGCCGGCTCCGATGACGGCGAGCTTCTTCGCCACGGCACACACCTTCTTGTCGACGCTGTTGCGGGGACCATAACGTCCGTTCACAGCGCAGCGCAGCACTAAGAGAGGCGGGTCACGATGTGTCCTTGGTCGCATAGTTGAGGACCACGTCGGTCAGCAGGTCCGCAGCGGCGTCCAGTTTGGCCAGAACAGCCCTGGAAACCCCGATCGGCTCGCCGCCCTCGCCCATCGCCCGGCCGATGCTTCGCATCACCGTCTGCTGCAGCCATGCGAGCTGGCCGGCGACCAGCTCGGGCACCGGGTCTCGGGCGCCGCGCCGGTCTCCTTGCGCAGGGTGTGCGCACCGTCGAGGCCGTACGCGGCGTCGACCTCACGGTCGAGCGCGGCGAGATCCTCGGCTTCCTGGGGCCCAACGGCGCAGGCAAGACCACCACCCTGCGCATGCTCACCACCCTGCTCGCCCCCACCCGGCGGCACCGCGACCGTCGCCGGGCGCGACCTCGCGCCCGACCCCGAGGGCGTACCCCGACGCATCGGCTACGTCGCCCAGTCCGGCCCGCTGCTCACCAAGGTGCAGCTCGGCACCGCCGGCAGCTCCTGGCAGACCCTCGTCCCCGGGCTGATGATCCAACTCGGCCTGTTCAGCGCCGTGTTCGCCGGCTTCGGCATCCTCATCGAGAAGCAGCACGGCATCGTCGAGCGCATGCGGATCACCCCGGTCTCGCGAGTCGTCCTGCTGCTGGGGCGGGCTCTGAAGGACGTACTCGTACTCCTTGTCCAGTCACTGCGGCTGGTCCTGGTCGCCCTTCCCTTCGGGCTGCGCGCGCCCGTCGCCAACGTGGCTCTGGGGTTCGTCTTCATCGGCGTGGTGACCGTGTCGATCGCCTCGTTGTCGTACGCACTGGCCATGCGCGTCAGCACCCCGCAGGAATTGGCGCCCGTCATCAACGCGCTCAACATGCCCGCGATGCTGCTCTCCGGACTCCTGCTCCCGATGGCCCTCGCCCCCGCCTGGTTGGACGTCGTCTCCCACTTCATCCCCTTCCGCTACCTCGTCGACGCCGTACGCGCCGCCTTCGTCGGCGACTACGAGAGCAGCACCGTCGGCATCGGCGCCCTGGTCGCGGCCGCTTTCGCCGCCGTGTCCGTGGCAGTCGGCACACGGGTCTTCACCAGGGCCGGAGCCTGACTACTCTCGACCTCATGGTCAATCTGACGCGCATCTACACCCGCACCGGCGACGACGGCACCACCGCCCTCGGCGACATGAGCCGCACCGCCAAGACGGACTCCCGCATCTCCGCGTACGCCGATACCAACGAGGCCAATGCCGCCATCGGTGTCTCCATCGCGCTGGGCGGCCTGCCGCAGGAGGTCACAGCCGTCCTCACCCGCGTCCAGAACGACCTGTTCGACGTGGGCGCGGACCTGGCCACCCCGGTCGTCCGCGACCCCAAATATCCGCCGCTGCGCGTGGAACAGGGTTACGTCGACAAGCTCGAGGCCGACTGCGACCGGTTCCTGGAGGACCTGGAGAAGCTCCGCAGCTTCATCCTTCCGGGTGGCACGCCGGGCGCGGCCCTGCTGCACCAGGCCTGCACGGTCGTACGGCGCGCCGAGCGGTCGACATGGGCGGCGCTGAAGGAGCACGGCGACTCGATGAACGTGCTGACGGCCACCTACCTCAACCGCCTCTCGGACCTGCTCTTCATCCTGGCCCGGATCGCGAACAAGGAGGTGGGCGACGTGCTCTGGGTGCCCGGCGGGGACCGCTAGGCCGTAGAGCCCGCTAGGCGACGTTGACCCGCTGACCGGGCGGGGCAGCCTCGAGCCAGGCCAGGAAGCCGGTGAGGGCGTCGTCGCTCATGGCCAGCTCGAGCCGCAGGCCCTTGTGCTCACACACCAGCACGACGGAGTCCGACAGCAGGGCCAGCTCTTCCTGGCCCTGCGGCTCACGCCGGTGCAGGACCTCGATGGCGGAGCGCTCAAGGACCCGGCGCGGCCGGGGGGCGTACGAGAAGACGCGGAACCACTCCACGCGGTCGCCGCTGTAGCGGGCGACGCCGTAGCCCCAGCCCTTGCCGGACGGCTCGGAGCCGGCGTCACCGGCGAGCCGGAGACTGCAGTCGAACGTGCCGCCGGACCGTTGGATGAGCCGTCGGCGCAGCCCGAAGACGAACAGTCCCAGCAGCGCCGCCGCCACCAGCGTTCCGCACACCTGAAAAGCGAGGATCACGCCCACCGACCTCCTCGCTCAACGCTCAACGTCACGAATAGGAATACTCTCCGGCACGGGTGCCGGGTGTGCCGCAGCCGCGGGACGCCTCGAAAGGCTTCCCGCGGCTTCCGGCTGGTTGTCAGCGCGTGCCCGTTGCGGCGATGAGGCGAACCTCGGCGCGGCGCTCGGCGATGGCGTCCTCGTTGGCCCTGGCGCGTTCCAGGTCCTGCTGAGCACGCTCGACGTCGATCTCCTCGGCGAGCTCGGCGATCTCCGCGAGCACCGACAGCTTGTCGTCCGCGAAGGAGATGAAGCCGCCGTGCACCGCAGCGACGACGGTACCGCCGTCACTCGTACGGATGGTCACCGGGCCGGACTGCAGCACACCGAGCAGCGGCTGGTGGCCCGGCATGACGCCGATATCGCCCGACTCGGTGCGTGCGACGACCAGGGTGGCCTCGCCGGACCAGACACTGCGGTCCGCGGCGACCAGCTCGACGTGCAGCTCAGCCAAGATGGCTCCTCGGGTCGGCACCCACCGCCTACGGCGGGTGCATAAAACAAAGGATAACGGGGGTGCGGCAGGGGGGTGGACGCAGGGCCCGCGTCCACCCCCCTGTCGCGATGAGTCAGCGGCCGGTCTCAGCCGACGCCGAGCTCCTTGGCGTTGCGCTCGAGGTCCTCGATGCCACCGCACATGAAGAACGCCTGCTCGGGGAAGTGGTCGTACTTTCCGTCCGCGATGGCGTTGAACGCGGTGATCGACTCCTCGAGGGTGACGTCCGAGCCGTCGACACCGGTGAACTGCTTCGCCGCGTGGGTGTTCTGCGACAGGAAGCGCTCGATACGGCGGGCACGGTGGACGGTGAGCTTGTCCTCCTCGCCCAGTTCGTCGATGCCGAGGATCGCGATGATGTCCTGGAGGTCCTTGTACTTCTGCAGGATGCCCTTGACGCGCATGGCGCAGTCGTAGTGGTCCTGTGCGATGTAGCGCGGGTCCAGGATCCGGGACGTCGAGTCCAGCGGGTCGACCGCCGGGTAGATGCCCTTCTCCGAGATCGGCCGCGACAGCACCGTCGTCGCGTCGAGGTGCGCGAAGGTGGTGGCCGGGGCCGGGTCGGTCAGGTCGTCCGCGGGGACGTAGATCGCCTGCATGGAGGTGATCGAGTGACCACGGGTCGAGGTGATGCGCTCCTGGAGCTGGCCCATCTCGTCCGCCAGGTTGGGCTGGTAGCCCACGGCGGACGGCATGCGGCCGAGCAGGGTGGAGACCTCGGAACCGGCCTGGGTGAAGCGGAAGATGTTGTCGATGAAGAACAGCACGTCCTGCTTCTGCACATCGCGGAAGTACTCCGCCATGGTCAGACCGGCCAGGGCCACGCGCAGACGGGTGCCCGGGGGCTCGTCCATCTGACCGAAGACCAGCGCGGTCTTGTCCAGAACGCCGGACTCCTCCATCTCGGCGATGAGGTCGTTGCCCTCACGGGTACGCTCGCCGACACCGGCGAACACGGAAACACCCTCGTGCAGCTTCGCCACACGCATGATCATTTCCTGGATGAGGACGGTCTTGCCGACGCCCGCACCACCGAACAGACCGATCTTGCCGCCCTTGACGTACGGGGTCAGCAGGTCGACGACCTTCAGGCCGGTCTCGAACATCTCGGTCTTGGACTCGAGCTGGTCGAAGGCCGGGGCCTTGCGGTGGATCGGCCAGCGCTCGGTGACCTCGACCGTGGACGGGTCCACGTTCAGGATCTCACCGAGGGTATTGAACACCTTGCCCTTGGTGATGTCACCGACGGGGACGGAGATGCCCGCGCCCGTGTCGGTCACCGGGGCCTGGCGGACCAGGCCGTCAGTGGGCTGCATGGAGATGGCGCGGATCACGCCGTCACCCAGGTGCTGGGCGACCTCGAGGGTCAGCGTCTTGAGCTTGCCGTCCTCGGCCGGGTCAGCAACCTCGACGGTCAGCGCGTTGTAGATCTCCGGCATCGCGTCGACGGGGAACTCCACGTCGACGACCGGGCCGATGACGCGCGCGACGCGGCCGGCGGCCGTGGCGGTTTCAACAGTGGTGGTCATTGGTGTCAGTCACTCCCCGCGGTCGCGTCGGCCAGGGCGCTCGCGCCACCGACGATCTCGCTGATTTCCTGGGTGATTTCGGCCTGGCGGGCCGCGTTGGCAAGCCGGGACAGACTCTTGACGAGGTCCCCGGCGTTGTCGGTAGCCGACTTCATGGCGCGGCGGCGGGCGGCGTGCTCGGAAGCGGCGGCCTGCAGCATTGCGTTGTAGATCCGGCTCTCGACGTAGCGCGGCAGCAGCGCGTCCAGGACGCCTTCCGCCGACGGCTCGAAGTCGTACAGGGGCAGAATCTCGCCCCCCGCTGCGCCAGCAGCTGATTTCGCAGTCGCCGATTCCTTCGCCGCCTCGTCGAGGCTGAGCGGCAGCAGCCGGTTGTCCACCGGCGACTGCGTCATCATCGACACGAACTCCGTGAAGACGATGTGCAGTTCGTCCACGCCACCGTCGGCCGTGTCCTTCTGTACGGCCTCGATCAGCGGAGCCGCCACCGACTTCGCGTCCGCGTAGGACGGCTTGTCGGTGAACCCGGTCCACGACTCCACGACCGGACGCTCGCGGAAGCCGTAGTAGGCGACACCCTTGCGGCCGACGATGTAGTGGTCGACCTCCTTGCCCTCCGAGCGCAGGCGCTCGGTGAGCCGGTCCGCGGCCTTGATGGCGTTGGAGGAGTAGCCGCCGGCCAGACCGCGGTCGCTCGTGACGAGCAGGACCGCGGCCCGGGTCGGGTTCTCGGCCTCAGTGGTCAGCGGGTGCTTGGTGTTGGAGCCGGTCGCCACCGCGGTCACCGCGCGGGTGAGCTCGGTCGCGTACGGAGCCGACGCCTGCACCTGGCGCTGGGCCTTGACGATGCGCGAGGCGGCGATCATCTCCATCGCCTTGGTGATCTTCTTGGTGGCGGTGATGGACTTGATGCGACGCTTGTATACGCGAAGCTGTGCGCCCATGCTCAGCCCTCACCCAGCAGCTTGCCGTCCGAGGTCTCGAACTGCTTCTTGAAGTTCTCGATGGCCTCGGTGAGGGCTTCGACCGTCTCGTCGGGGAGCTTGCCGGTCTCGACGATGCCGGTCAGCAGCGCCTTGTGCTCGCGGTGCAGGTAGTCGAGGAACTCGCGCTCGAAGCGGCGGATGTCCACGACCGGTACGTCGTCGAGCTTGCCGGTGGTGCCGGCCCAGATCGAGACGACCTGGTCCTCGATGGCGAACGGCGCGTACTGGCCCTGCTTGAGCAGCTCGACCATGCGCTTGCCGCGCTCCAGCTGGGCCTTGGAGGCCGCGTCCAGGTCGGAACCGAAGGCGGCGAAGGCCTCCAGCTCGCGGTACTGGGCGAGGTCCACGCGCAGGCGGCCGGAGACGCCCTTCATGGCCTTGATCTGGGCGGAGCCACCGACACGGGAGACCGAGATACCGACATTCAGCGCCGGGCGCTGGCCCGCGTTGAACAGGTCGGACTCCAGGAAGCACTGGCCGTCGGTGATGGAGATGACGTTGGTCGGGATGAACGCCGACACGTCGTTGGCCTTGGTCTCGACGATCGGGAGGCCGGTCATCGAGCCCGCGCCCAGCTCGTCGGAGAGCTTCGCGCAGCGCTCCAGGAGGCGGGAGTGCAGGTAGAAGACGTCACCCGGGTAGGCCTCACGGCCCGGCGGGCGGCGCAGCAGCAGGGACACGGCGCGGTAGGCGTCGGCCTGCTTGCTCAGGTCGTCGAAGACGATCAGCACGTGCTTGCCCTGGTACATCCAGTGCTGGCCGATGGCCGAGCCGGTGTACGGGGCGAGGTACTTGAAGCCGGCCGGGTCGGACGCCGGAGCCGCGACGATCGTCGTGTACTCCAGTGCGCCGGCCTCCTCCAGGGCGCCGCGCACGGACGCGATGGTGGAGCCCTTCTGGCCGATGGCGACGTAGATGCAGCGGACCTGCTTCTTCGGGTCGCCGGACCGCCAGTTGTCGCGCTGGTTGATGATCGTGTCGACGGCCAGGGCGGTCTTGCCGGTCTGGCGGTCGCCGATGATCAGCTGACGCTGGCCACGGCCGATCGGGGTCATCGCGTCGACGGCCTTGAGGCCGGTCTGCATGGGCTCGTGCACCGACTTACGGGCCATGACGCCGGGAGCCTGGAGCTCCAGCGCGCGGCGGCCGTCGGTCTCGATCTCGCCGAGGCCGTCGATCGGGTTGCCGAGCGGGTCGACAACGCGACCCAGGTAGCCCTCGCCGACGGCGACGGACAGGACCTCACCGGTACGGGTGACCGGCTGCCCCTCCTCGATGCCGCTGAACTCGCCGAGGACGATCGCACCGATCTCGCGCTCTTCGAGGTTGAGGGCGAGACCGAGAGTACCGTCCTCGAACTTCAGCAGCTCGTTCGCCATCGCCGAGGGAAGGCCCTCGACCTTCGCGATGCCGTCTCCGGCCTCGCTGACCGTGCCGACCTCCTCGCGCGAGGCGGCGTCCGGCTTGTACGACTGGACAAAGTTCTCCAGCGCGTCCCGGATCTCCTCCGGCCGGATCGTAAGCTCCGCCATCTGGGTTCCCTGCTCTCCTTGTTGGGCCCGAAGTCTTCGTCACTACGGCCCAACTCGGGCCGCTAACTGCGCTTGTCTGGTAAAAACTGGGCTTTGAGTTGGTGGCTGGTCAGCCGGCCATTCGCCGGGCCGCCTCGTCGAGACGGTCGGCGATGGTCCCGTTGATGACCTCGTCGCCCACCCGAACGGTGATCCCGCCGAGGACCGTGGGGTCCACGTCGAGGTTCAGGTGCACCTGCCGGCCGTAGAGCTTGGCAAGCGCGGCGCCGAGGCGCTCCTTCTGCTGGTCACTCAGCGGAACCGCCGACACCACGACCGCGACCATCCGGTTACGGCGCGCAGCGGCCAGCTTGGACAGGGCGTCGATCCCTGTCTCAAGGCTACGGCCACGCGGGTGCGTCACAAGGCGGACCACGATCCGCTCGGTGACCGGGTTGGCCCGGCCGCCCAGCAGCGAGCGCAGCAGCTCGGCCTTGGCCTGGTTGGACGCGGCCTTGTCGGACAGCGCCGCCCGCAGCTCACTGCTGCCGGTGACGATGCGGCCGAACCGGAACAGCTCGTCCTCGACCTCGTCCAGTGCGTTGGCGCGCTGGGCGTCGATCAGGTCCGCGCTGTAGGACAGCTCCTCCAGCGCGTCGGTCAGATCACGCGACCGCGACCAGCGGGAACGGACCAGGCCCGAGACCAGGTCGAGGGTCTCTTCCCCTACCTTCGGCGGGGATGCCCCTACGCCGACCTGCGGACCGAGCAGCTGCTGGGCCAGACCGGCCTTGGCCTCACCGGGCTGTGCCGGGTCGGTCAGGTGCCGGCGAAGCGAACCCTCGCGGTCAAGGAGCGCCGTGACGGCGGCCAGCTCGTCGGCGAGCTTGGCAGCGTCGACGGATGTGTTGTCCGTCAGCGCGTCCAGCTGCTCGCGCGCGGCGGCCAGCGCCTCGCGGCTCGCTCCGTGGACGGTCATCGGGCCGCCTCGGCCTTCTCCTCAAGCTCGTCGAGGAAACGGTCGATCACACGGCTCTGCCGCGCCACGTCCTCCAGCGACTCGCCGACCAGCTTGCCGGCCAGGTCGGTGGCCAGCTGGCCCACGTCCTGGCGCAGCGCCTGCGCGGCAGCCCGGCGGTCGGCGTCGATCTGGGCGTGGCCGGCCGCGATGATCTCCTCGCGCTGGCGCTGGCCCTCCGCACGCATCTCCGCGATGAGCGCGGCGCCCTGCTCCTGCGCCTCCTGACGGAGACGGTTGGCCTCGTGGCGGGCCTCGGCGAGCTGCTCCTTGTACTTGGCAAGGGTCTGCTCAGCCTCGGTTTGAAGGGCCTCGGCCTTCTCGATGCCGCCCTCGATGGCCTCACGGCGCTCTTCCAGAACCTTGTTGATGTTCGGGAGGAGTTTCTTCGCAAGGAAGATGAAGACGATTGCGAAGGCGATCAGGCCAATGACGAGCTCTGGGATCGGCGGGATGAGGGGGTTTTCCGGCGCGGCGGCCGCCAACTGTGCCAGCGCGATCACATCAATGCCTTTCGTCTGAAGGGGCTATGTCCCGGAAGATCAGGTGCCGTAGACGAACGGCAGGACGATGCCGATCAGGGCGAGCGCCTCACAGAACGCGAAGCCAAGAATCTGGTTGGCGCGGATCAGGCCGGCAGCCTCGGGCTGACGGGCGAGGGCCTGGGTGCCGTTACCGAAGATGATGCCGACGCCGACGCCGGGGCCGATCGCGGCGAGGCCGTAGCCGATCGAGCCGAGCGAGCCGGAAACGGCGGCAAGGGTCTCAGTGGCAGCCATGGTTACTTCCTTCTCTTTCACGGACCGGTGGGGGTTGGCCACCGGACAATTGGGGGGGCTGGCGATCGGGCGCTCAGTGGTGCTCGGCGAGAGCGCCCTGAACGTAGGTGCAGGCCAGGAGCACGAACACGTACGCCTGGACGGCCTGGATGAACAGCTCGAACGCTGTCATCGCGATGGTCATCACGAACGAGACGCCCGCATAGGCGATCCCGATGCCGTTGAGCAGGTACCAGCTGGCGATGGTGAACATCAGCAGCAGGAGGTGCCCTGCGAACATGTTGGCGAAGAGCCGGACCGCGTGGGTAAACGGCCGCACCAGCACGTTGGAGAAGAACTCCAGGACGACGACCAGCGGAAGGATCGGGCCCAGCGACTTGTCGTAGCCGGTGACGTTCTTCCAGCCGCCGACGAAGCCGTGCTTCTTGAACGTCAGGTACATCCACATGATGTAGACGATCGCGGCGAGCCCGGCCGGGAAGGCGATGATCGACGTCACCGGGAACTGGGCGACCGGGATGATCGACCACAGGTTCATGATCCACACGAAGAAGAACAGCGAGACCATGAAGGGGACGTACTTCTCGCCAACCTTCTTGCCCAGGGTCTCGTAGACGATCCCCCGGCGTACGAAGTCGTATCCCGCTTCGCCGACCATCTGAAGCTTCCCCGGTACGACCTTCGGCTTGTTGAACGCCGCCCAGAAGAAACCGACGATCACGACGGTGCTCAGCAGGGCGAGCAGCATCGGCTTGTTGAAGTCGAAGCTGCCAACGCTGAAGAGCGGCTTGAAGATGAAGTTGTGCAAGCCCGGGGCCGGGAAGCCGCACCCTTCAAAGATGTGGCAGTTGGTCTCGGAGGCGAGCGTCGTTACATCACTCACCATGAGCTCCTTCAGCGTGGCACATAGGTACGGCAACCTCGATGTGTCGGCGCGGCGCACAGCCACGGAACGGCACTGGACTGGTCTTGCAGATATGGGGGCGGCGTCTAGGCGCTGAGCCGTTGGGCCGCGCAGGCATGACTGCTGCCCGCGCCAGCTCTGCCGCAGTTGAGACCGGACGATAGCAAACGAGCGCAGGCCCGCTCACACCGGCCCCGATGTTCACGACGGAGACCCGGAGGTATCCGGCTCCACGTAAAGGATCTTTGCCTTCATATGGGCACGGGCCTGTGCTGCGATCCACACGAGAGCGGCTGCGAGCAGCGTGAACCCGAAGGCCTTCGTGTTGAAGAGCGTGGTGTGCTTGAAGACGGCGAGGAAGATGCCGAGCAGCAGGATCTGTGTGGTGTAGAGCATCAGGCCCATGGCCTGGAACAGCTGGGGCAGCGATCGCGCGGTGCGCTGCAGGGCGATCAGCCCGGCACCCATGAACGCGATCACGATCACTGTGCCGAAGACGGCGCCGATCACACCCTTGCCACCCACGAGGGCAGCGCTCACAGCGACCGCGACCACGCCTGCGGCGGCAGTGGGGACGGCGCAGTTCAGGATGGTTCGGACGTCGTTGGACTGCATGGTGGCAGCTCCTCCGGCGAGGTGTTGGGGAAGACGTTCTGTCGTCGTTGGGTGACGAGCGTAGCCCGGGGCCGAGGACACGCCTCACACCGGAAGACCATCGCTCTAGGGTCTTTCGGCTCGCTTCCGGGTTCTCGTGAACGATATCACAAACTATTTGATGAGGTCTTTACTCGGTTCGTGTGTGCGCCGTCACACAGGAGGAGTACAAACTTCGACCGTCCGGGGGACGGCCTCACTCGGAGATCGGCCGGACAGGCCCTAACGGCGGCTTTCCGCAGGCTGGCGCTCCGGGCGGCCCGGGAGCAGGGCGCGCTCACCCACGGCGGTCGCGCCGTTGACGCCGGGGGCCTGGCCGGAGGCGACGAGGGCGGCGGCGGCCGCCTGGGCCTCGCGGCGGGAGCGGCGGTAGCGGGGTGGGACGAAGGACTCGGCCCAGCGGGGGGCGCGCGGGCGGAAGCGGGGGAAGAGCAGGGCGACGAGGCCGATGGCGCTGAGGGCGATGATCGCGAGGACGATCCAGAGGCTGGAGGAGTTGACCGAGAAGGCGACGGCGCCGAAGGCGATCAGGGCCGACCAGAAGTACATGATCAGGACGGCCCGGCTGTGCGAGTGGCCGATGTCCAGCAGCCGGTGGTGGAGGTGGCCGCGGTCGGCCGCGAAGGGCGACTGGCCGTTCCACGTACGGCGGACGATGGCCAGGACGAGGTCGGAGGCCGGGATGGCGATGATGCTCAGCGGGAGCAGCAGCGGCATGTAGACCGGGACCATGAAGTGCGTGGTGGCGCGGCCCGAGCCGGTCATGTTGGTGATGGAGTCCGGGTCGACCTGGCCGGTGATGGAGATGGCGGCCGAGGCCAGCATGAGGCCGATCAGCATGGAGCCGGAGTCGCCCATGAAGATGCGGGCGGGATGCAAGTTGTGCGGGAGGAAGCCCAGGCACATGCCGATGAGGATGGCGCTGAAGAGGGTGGCGGGGGACGCCGCGTCGACGCCGTAGCCGTACCAGAGCCGGTATGCGTACATGAAGAACGCGATGGAGGCGATGCAGACCATACCGGCGGCCAGACCGTCCAGCCCGTCAACGAAGTTGACCGCGTTGATCGTGATGACGACCAGCGCGACGGTGAGCAGGGTGCCCTGCATCTGCGTCAGCGAGACCGTGCCGACGCCGGGCACCGGGAGCCAGAGGATCGTCAGACCCTGAAGGACCATCACGCCGGCGGCGACCATCTGCGCGCCGAGCTTGATGAGGGCGTCGACGCCCCACTTGTCGTCCAGGACGCCGAGCAGCCAGATCAGCCCGGCGCCGGAGAGCAGCGCGCGTGGCTCGTTGGACAGCTCGAAGACGCTCCGCAGGTTCTCCAGATGCGCGGCGACCAGCAGTCCCGCGCACAGGCCGGCGAACAGGGCGATGCCGCCCAGCCGGGGGGTTGGTTCCCGGTGGACGTCACGGTCGCGGATCTCGGGCATGGCGCCGGCCGCGATGGCGAACTTCCGCACCGGCCCCGTGAGGAGGTAGGTGACGGCTGCTGCCACGCAAAGGGTCAGGAGGTACTCGCGCACGGGCACACCCTATTCGCGTCCGGGTGGCGACTGTAAACACTTCTAGTGACTCACAGCGGGTGCCCAGGGTTGCAGGGCACCATGCTCTGTGTCCGTTATGTCTGATAAGGGGGGTACGGCGGGAAGCCGCCGACCAGCTGTGCGACCCGCTGCGCGATGCCGCGCTCCTGGCGTACGGCGCGGGCGATCAGGCCTGCGACCTGCGGCATCTCGTCCGTCCCCATGCCCTGGGTGGTGACCGCGGCGGTGCCCAGGCGGATGCCGGAGCCGACCGAGCTGGGTTCCGGGTCATACGGGAGTGTGTGTTTGTCGAGCACGATTCCCGCCGCCGCGCACCAGCCGCGGGCCTGAGCGCCGGTCGCGCCGAGCGGGGAGACGTTGGCGGTGATCAGGTGGGTGTCGGTACCGCCGGTCGAGATCCGCAGGCCCTGGCCGGCCAGCGCCTCGGCGAGGGCGCGGGCGTTGGCGGTGACCTGGTGGGCGTACGCGGCGAAGGCGGGGGTGGCCGCCTCGGCGAGGGCGGCGGCCTTGGCGGCGATGGCGTGCATGTGCGGGCCGCCCTGCGAGAACGGGAAGACGGCACGGTCGATCCGCTGCGCGAGGTCCGCGCCGCACAGGATCAGACCCCCGCGCGGGCCACGCAGCGTCTTGTGGCTGGTGGCGCACACCACATCCGCGTACGGCACCGGGTTGGGCGCCGCGCCGCCGGCCACCAGGCCGAGGGTGTGGGCGGCGTCGACGATGAGGTAGGCGCCCACGTCGTCGGCGATCTCGCGGAAGGCGGCGTGGTCGATGTGCCGGGGGTAGGCGATGGAGCCGCAGACGATCGCCTTGGGGCGGTGCTGGTGGGCGAGTCGTCGGACCTCGTCGTAGTCGATCAGGTCGGTGCCGCGGGTCACGCCGTAACCGACGATGTGGAACCAGCGGCCGGAGAAATTGGACTCCGAACCGTGTGTGAGGTGCCCACCGTGCGGAAGTGCCATCGCCAGGACGGTGTCACCGGGCACGAGAAGGGCCGCATACGCCGCCAGGACGGCCGAGGAGCCCGAGTACGGCTGGACGTTCGCGTGGGCCGCGCCGAAGAGCCTGGTGGCCCGTTCAATGGCCAGCCGCTCGGCGAGGTCGACCAGCTCGCAGCCGGCGTGGTGGCGCTGGCCCGGGTAGCCCTCGGCGTACTTGTTCGCCAGCGGTGAGCCGAGCGCGGCGAGGACGGCGGGCGAGGTGAAGTTCTCGCCGGCGATCAGCTGCAGGCAGTTGCTCTGGCGCTGCACCTCGCCGAGGACGACGTCGGCCAGTTCCGGATCCTGCGTACGCAACTGCTCGAAACCGGTGCCGGTGGCCCAGGTGGTCTGCCCTGCTGTTTCCGCGGTCGTCGACATGGCTCGGCGCTCCGGTGTGACGGGGATCTCCCCACCACTGTGGCACCGATGCGGGCAAACCGCCCAGTACACGCAGAAGCGTTACGCCGTCGGGGCGGGGACGCCGGTGAGGGCGGTGACCACCGGGTCGAGGGCGGCGTGTATCTCCTCGCCGACGCTGCGGAAGAACGTGAGGGGAGCGCCGTACGGGTCGTAGACCTCGTCGGCCTCGGCGTCGGGCGCGAGGAGCCAGCCGCGGAGGGCGGCGGCGGCCCGGACCAGGGAGCGCGCCCGCGCCGTCACGCCACCGTCGTCGGGGAGGGTGGCGGGGTCGATGGCGCGGACGAGGCGGGTGAACTCCTTGAGGGTGAAGGTGCGCAGGCCCGCCGCGTGCCCCATGGAGATGACCTGGGCGCGGTGGTCGCGGGTGGCGGTGAGGACGAGGTCGGCGTCGATGACGTGCTCGTCGCGCAGCTCGCGGCCGGTGAAGCCGGAGGGGTCGGCGGAGTACTCGGCGAGGACCGCGGCGGCGTGGGCCTCCATGGGGGCGCCCTCGTGCCCCCAGGTGCCGGCGCTCTCGACGAGGATCCCGGCGGCTCCGTCGCCGAGCCGCCGGGTCAGCTCATGACGAGTCAGCCGCTCGGCCATCGGCGAGCGGCAGACGTTGCCGGTGCAGACGTGGAGGATGCGGAAGACGTCATCGCGCTCACGCTGAACACCCGGCAGGCCAGGTATCAACTGCTGACCTCCAGGTCGGGCACGACCTCCCGGAGCTGCTCGGCGGTGAGCGCGCCCGCCCGCAGCAGCACCGGTACCTTGCCGGTGACGTCGACGATCGACGACGGTACGGCGGCGGGCGTGGGTCCGCCGTCGAGGTAGACGGCGACGGAGTCGCCGAGCATCTCCTGGGCGGCGTCGCAGTCCTGCGGGGACGCGTGGCCGGTCAGGTTGGCACTGGAGACGGCCATGGGACCGGTCTCGGTCAGCAGCTCGATGGCGACGGGGTGCAGCGGCATACGGACGGCGACGGTCCCCCGGGTGTCGCCGAGGTCCCACTGCAGGGACGGCTGGTGCCGGGCGACGAGCGTGAGCGCGCCCGGCCAGAAGGCGTCGACCAGCTCCCAGGCCTGCTCGGAGAAGTCGGTGACCAGGCCGTGCAGGGTGTTCGGGGAGCCGACGAGAACGGGCGAGGGCATGTTGCGGCCACGCCCCTTGGCCTCCAGCAGGTCGCCCACGGCCTCGCGGTTGAAGGCGTCGGCGCCGATGCCGTAGACCGTGTCGGTGGGCAGCACGACGAGTTCGCCGCGGCGAACGGCAGAGGCGGCCTCACGCAGTCCGGCGGCGCGGTCGGTCGCATCCGAGCAGTCGTAACGCCGTGCCATTAGCTGACCTCCAGGTGATGCGCCGTCCTGACGGCGGGGCTTTTGTACGCAGAAGTACGGGGCGTCGCGCCCCAGGAGAACGCGGCAGGAGCGAGGTTGCCCGGCGCCATCATGGCGTCGCCTTGCGGGCAGTGGTGAACCTGGGCCGGTTGTTCAGGTCGGGATGGTCCGCGGCGTCGGCCCAGCCCGCGTCCTCCTTGAAGATCCACGGGACCTGGCCGCCCTGCGTGTCGGCGTGCTCGATGACGACGACGCCGCCGGGGCGGAGCAGGCGTTGGGCGGTGCGCTCGATGCCACGGATGGTGTCGAGGCCGTCCTCGCCGGAGAAGAGCGCCAGTTCGGGGTCGTGGTCGCGAGCCTCGGGCGCGACGTACTCCCACTCGGTGAGCGGGATGTACGGCGGGTTGGAGACCACGAGGTCGACCTGGCCGTTCAATTCCGGAAAGGCCGTCAGCGCGTCGCCGTGCCGCAGGTCGACCTTGCTGCCCTCGGTGTTCTTCCGGGCCCAGACCAGGGCCTCTTCGGACAGTTCGACCGCGTGGACGCGGGAGCGCGGCACCTCCTGGGCCAGCGCGAGCGCGATCGCGCCGGAGCCGGTGCAGAGGTCGACGATCAGCGGCTCGGCGACGTCCATGGCGCGTACGGCGTCTATGGCCCAGCCGACCACGCTCTCGGTCTCCGGACGCGGTACGAAGACGCCGGGACCGACCTGCAGCTCGAGGTAGCGGAAGAAGGCGCGGCCGGTGATGTGCTGCAGCGGCTCGCGGGCCTCGCGGCGGGCCACGGCCTCCCAGTAGCGGGCGTCGAAGTCCGGGTCGGGGACGGCGTGCAGCTCACCGCGCTTCACCCCGTGCACGTACGCGGCCAGTTCCTCCGCGTCGAACCGCGGGGACGGCACGCCAGCGTCGGCCAGCCGCCGCGTCGCTGCCGCGACTTCGGCGAGCAACAGGTTCACGTCGTCCTCTCCTGGGCCAGGGATGTCCTCAAACGCCGGACGGGCTTAGTTTTCACCGGCCGCGGCCAGCTTCGCAGCCGAGTCGGCGTCGACGCACGCCTGGATCACGGCGTCGAGGTCCCCGTCGAGGACCTGGTCCAAGTTGTACGCCTTGAAGCCGACGCGGTGGTCCGAGATGCGGTTCTCGGGGAAGTTGTACGTACGGATGCGCTCGGAGCGGTCGACGGTGCGGACCTGGCTGCGGCGGGCGTCGGAGGCCTCGCGCTCGGCCTCCTCCTGGGCGGCGGCCAGCAGCCGGGAACGCAGGATGCGCATCGCCGACTCCTTGTTCTGGAGCTGGCTCTTCTCGTTCTGGCAGGAGACGACCAGGCCGGACGGGAGGTGCGTGATACGCACCGCGGAGTCGGTGGTGTTGACCGACTGGCCGCCGGGGCCGGACGAGCGATAGACGTCGATACGAAGGTCGTTGGGGCCGATCTCGACCTCGACCTCGTCGGCCTCGGGGGTGACCAGGACGCCGGCGGCGGAGGTGTGGATGCGCCCCTGGGACTCGGTGGCGGGCACGCGCTGCACGCGATGCACCCCGCCCTCGTACTTCAGACGCGCCCAGACGCCCTGGCCGGGCTCGGTGGCACCGTTGCCGCCCTTGGTCTTCACGGCGACCTGGACGTCCTTGTAGCCGCCGAGGTCGGACTCGTTGGCCTCGATCAGCTCGGTCTTCCAGCCGACGCGCTCGGCGTAGCGCAGGTACATCCGCAGCAGGTCGCCGGCGAACAGCGCGGACTCCTCGCCGCCCTCGCCCGCCTTGACCTCGAGGATGACGTCCTTGTCGTCGCTGGGGTCGCGCGGGACGAGCAGCAGCCGGAGCTTCTCGGTGAGCTCCTCGCGCTGCTTCTCCAGCGACTTGGCCTCGGCGGCGAAGTCCGGGTCGTCGGCCGCGAACTCGCGGGCTGTCTCGATGTCCTCGCCGGTCTGCTTCCACGTGCGGTAGGTGCCGACGATGGGGGTCAGCTCGGCGTAGCGCTTGTTGAGCTTGCGTGCGTTGGCCTGGTCCGCGTGGACCGAAGGGTCGGCAAGCCGCTTTTCGAGGTCGGCATGCTCGCCGATGAGTTCCTCGACCGCCTCGAACATCTGGGATCCCTGCTTACTGCTGCTTGAGGTGAAGGTGAAGGTGACGGGCCGGGACGACAAAACGCCGGTCCGGCTGACCGGCATGAATCCGGGCAGCCGAGAACCGGCGCTTGTGGGTCGCTACTTCTGGGCGGACCCGGCCTTCTTGCCGAAGCGGGCCTCGAAGCGGGCCACACGGCCACCGGTGTCGAGGATCTTCTGCTTGCCCGTGTAGAACGGGTGGCAGGCCGAGCAGACGTCGGCGCGGATGACGCCGCTCTTCTCGGTGCTGCGGGTGGTGAACGAGGCGCCGCAGGTGCACGTGACCTGGGTCTCCACGTACTCCGGGTGGATTTCGCGCTTCAAGGGAATCTCCTGGTTTCTCGGGAGGGTCCCGGGTCGTGAGGCGGGTTTGCGTCACGTGAACCGGGGCCGACGTACCAGTCTGCCAGGACCGGCCGTATCTCCCAAAACGAGGCGTCCCCGGTGGTTATTCCTGCGCTCTAAGAGGAGCTCTTCACGACACCCTTCGTGCCCGCCTGGTCACCGGCGGAGCCCTTCGTGGCGCTCTTGGGGATCGTCCGGTCGGCCCGCAGCGCGGCCCAGACCTGGTCGGCCTTGCCGGTCAGGGGGATGACGCGGTTGGGGTCGGCGGGGTCGTACTGGACCGGCATGGTGATCATGTGGAGGTCGTTGGAGCCGATGCTCTTCATGCTCTGCGCGAGGCCCATGAGGTTGCCGACCGAGGCGAGGTCGGAGTCGGTGGTGAGGGCACCGGTGGCGGTGTCGGCGACCTTGTAGAGCTTGGTGGGGCTGGTGAGCAGGCCGAGGCTCTCGACGCGGGCGATGAGCGCCTTGACGAAGGCCTGCTGGAGCTCTATCCGGCCGAGGTCGCTGCCGTCGCCGACGCCGTGGCGGGTGCGGACCAGGCCGAGGGCCTGCCGGCCGTCGAGGGTATGGGTGCCGGCCTTGAGGTGCAGGTGGCTCTCGTTGTCGTTGATGTCCTGGGCGGTGGTCACCTTGACCCCGCCGAGGGCGTCGATGAGGTGCTGGAAGCCGGAGAAGTCGATCTCGATGTAGTGGTCCATACGGACGCCGGTCATCGACTCGACGGTCTTCACGGCGCAGGCGGGGCCGCCGACGGCGTACGCGGAGTTGAACATGACGCCGGTGGCGGCGGGGAGCTGCGTGCCGCCCTTGGTCTTGGTGCAGGAGGGCCGGTCGACGAGGGTATCGCGGGGGATGCTGACCACGCCGGCCTTCTTGTGGCCCCTGTAGATGTGCACGATCATCGCGGTGTCCGAGCGGGCCGTGCCGTCGTCCTGGCCGCCGCCGGCCTTCTTGTTGCTGCCGGAGCGGGAGTCGGAGCCGAGGACGAGGATGTCCATGGAGCCGTTGTCGAAGTTCGTCGGGCGGTCGGTGCCCAGCGCCCCGTTGATGTCGATGCCCTTGATGTTGCCGTTGAGCTTGAAGTAGATGTAACCGGCACCGGTGAGGCACAGCAGGACCGCGGCAGTGGCTGTCCAGACGACCGCGCGCAGAGCTTTGCGACGGGGGGCGCGATGATTGGGCTGCGTCATTATCTCCTCTGTCCTTGCCTGCTCCGATACCCCCAGTTGTGGTGATCAAGCACCTTTTGTCCTGGTTGTCAGACGTTCGGGGGACAGACAGGGTTCCAAATACTGATGAACATGCAAAAAAGGGCCACCCCGTCGACGCGGCGACAGGGTGGCCCTTCGTACGATCCGTCAGTCGTTGTTCTGACCGGGGGTCGTCTTGGCGATCTGCATCAGGAACTCGGCGTTCGACTTCGTCTGCTTCATCTTGTCGAGCAGCAGCTCGATCGCCTGCTGCGAGTCGAGCGCGTGCAGCACTCGGCGCAGCTTCCAGACGATGGCGAGCTCCTCCGGGTTGAGCAGGATCTCTTCCTTACGGGTGGCGGACGCGTCGACGTCCACGGCCGGGAAGATCCGCTTGTCGGCGAGCTTGCGGTCGAGGCGGAGCTCCATGTTGCCGGTGCCCTTGAACTCCTCGAAGATCACCTCGTCCATGCGCGAGCCGGTCTCGACCAGCGCGGTGGCCAGAATGGTCAGCGAGCCGCCGTCCTCGATGTTGCGCGCGGCACCGAAGAAGCGCTTCGGCGGGTAGAGCGCGGTCGAGTCGACACCACCGGACAGGATGCGGCCGGAGGCGGGCGCCGCTAGGTTGTACGCACGGCCCAGACGGGTGATGGAGTCCAGCAGGACGACGACGTCGTGGCCCAGCTCCACCAGGCGCTTCGCCCGCTCGATGGCGAGCTCGGCGACGGTGGTGTGGTCCTCGGCCGGGCGGTCGAAGGTCGAGGAGATGACCTCGCCCTTGACCGACCGCTGCATGTCGGTGACCTCTTCCGGACGCTCGTCGACCAGAACGACCATCAGGTGGCACTCGGGGTTGTTGTGGGTGATCGCGTTGGCGATCGCCTGCATGATGATCGTCTTACCGGTACGCGGCGGGGCCACGATCAGACCACGCTGACCCTTGCCGATCGGCGCGACGAGGTCGATGACCCGGGGGATCAGCTGGTTCGGCTCGTTCTCCAGCCGCAGCCGCTCCTGCGGGTACAGCGGGGTGAGCTTGCCGAACTCGGGGCGGCTGCGGCCGGAATCGGCGGCCATGCCGTTGGCCGAGTCCAGGCGGACCAGCGCGTTGAACTTCTCGCGGCGCTCGCCGTCCTTGGGCTGGCGGACCGCGCCGGTGACGTGGTCGCCCTTGCGCAGGCCGTTCTTACGGACCTGGGCGAGGGACACGTACACGTCGTTCGGGCCCGGCAGGTAGCCGGAGGTCCGGATGAACGCGTAGTTGTCGAGGATGTCGAGGATGCCCGCGACGGGGATCAGGACGTCGTCCTCGTTGACCTGGGGCTCGTTGCCGAACTCCTCGCGGCGGCTGCCGCTGGTGCCCCGGCCCCGGCGGTCGCGGTAACGGCCGCGGCGACGGCGGCCGCCGCCCTCGCCGTCGTCGTAGTCGTCCTGGGCGCCGCCGCCCTGGCCGCCCTGCTGGCTCTGGCCCTGGCCCTGCTGCTGGCCCAGGCCCTGCTGCTGGCCCTGCTGGCCCTGCTGGCGGTCGCGGTCACGCTCGCGGTCACCGCGCTGCGGCTGGCCGGCGCCACCGCCGTCCTCGCCCTTGTTGCGGCGGTCGCGCTGGCGGTCCCGGCGGCCCTCACGGTCCTGGCGGTCGCCGCGCTGGCGGTCCCGGCCGCCCTGACGGTCGTCGCCGGCCTTGGCCTCGGCCGCGGGGGCCTTGCCCTCGGCGGTGTCGACGGCGGCCTCGGCACGGTCGTTCCGGGCGGCGGGAGCGGTCCGGTCGGCACGCTCGGCGCGCTCGGCCTTGGGCTGCTCGCCGCCGGGCTGGCCGGGGATGTCGATCTGCTTCGCCTGGTCGGGCGCGGCGGGCGCGGTGGCCGCTACGGCCTTGGCCTCGGCGTTGTCGCCGGTGCGGGTCCGCGAGGTGGCGCGGCGCTTGGGCTTCTCGGCGGGCTCTCCCCCCTGGGAGGCGGCCGGAGCGGCCTTGGCAGCGGTGGTGGCGCCGCCGGACTGCGCGGCCTTGATGGTCTCGATCAGCTGCCCCTTGCGGAGCCGCGCGGTGCCCTTGATCCCGAGACTGGAAGCGAGCTGCTGCAGCTCGGCCAGGACCATGCCCTCAAGACCGGTGCCTGAGCGGCGGCGCTTGGGGGCAGCAGCACCGGTGGCAGGCGCGGCAGCGTCGGGCGCGGCGGCATTGCCTTCCACGCGCACGCCCATCAGATCGGTGGTGTCGCTCACGAAGGGTCCTTCCCTGGAGCGGACGTCGGCCTGTCTGGCTCGGCGACCGGTTGTGCTGTCCGGATCTGGCCTTTGTCCCTGACCTGATCCGGGGCGGTGGTCCGCCTGACGGCGGCAGAAAATGACATACGTGGTTTTGGCGCGGAGAGATCACTCAGGTGATGTGTCGCTCGCGCCGACTCCGGAGCGTGCTCGGCACTGCTCAGGCAGGCTGCCTATGCGGTGTGGGAGGCTCCCGGAAGAATGGCGGTCCCGAGACGGGACACGGAGCACCGAGCCGCAATGGCATCGAGTGCAGACTTGACATTAACACTACCGGATCCAACAAACATTCCCCCTCTCATCGACCGGCAATCGTGTCACTGCCCCACAGCCAGCGGCAGGACACTCGCCCCAGCCCCGTCCAGGGTCAGGCGGTTGGCCGCCCACCCGGTGCCGGCCAGCTGGGAGACCTTGTCGGCGGCCCCGTCATCGGTGAGCGCCAGCACCGTGGGGCCCGCCCCCGAGATGACAGCAGGGACGCCCTCGGCGCGCAGACGGTTCACCAAAGCCACACTTTCGGGCATGGCGGGAGCACGGTAATCCTGGTGCAACCGGTCCTCGGTGGCGGGAAGCAGCAGCTCGGGGCGGTGCGTGAGGGCCTCCACCAGCAGCGCGGCCCGGCCGGCGTTCACCGCGGCGTCGACATGCGGGACGGTGCGCGGGAGCAGGCCACGGGCGGTCTCGGTCAGCACGGGCTTGGACGGTACGAACACCACGGGCACGACGGCCTCGGAGGGGTCCAGCCGGATCGCGTGGGCGGTGCCGCCCTCCGTCCAGGCCAGGGTGAAGCCGCCGAGCAGACAGGCGGCGACATTGTCCGGGTGGCCCTCGATCTCGTTGGCCAGCTCCAGCAGCGCTGCGTCGTTCAGCTTGTCCTGCCCGCCTATCGTCACCGCGCGGGCGGCCATGATGCCCGCGCAGATGGCGGCGGAGGAGGAACCGAGGCCCCGGCCGTGCGGGATGCGGTTGGCGCAGACGACCTCGAGGCCGCGCGGCTGCCCGCCGAGCACGTCGAACGCGGTGCGCAGGGAGCGTACGACCAGGTGCTTTTCGTCCCGGGCGAGCGTTTCGGCACCCTCTCCGGCGATGTCGACGTGCAGCCCGAAGTCGGCCACGCGGACCACGACGTCGTCGTAGAGCCCCAGGGCCAGGCCGAAGGCGTCAAAGCCGGGTCCGAGGTTTGCGCTGGTCGCGGGGACGCGCACTCGGACGGCGGCGGCGCGGAAGGCGGGTCCGGCCATCGTTCGATGACTCTCCTTGTACTTCAGGGCGGTTCTGCCTCGGATGCCGCTGCTTTACGGCTTTACGGCGGGAGGACTTTTGGGGCGCCAATGCCGGTGGCATGGGCCGGATCGGCGCACGCGCGACGCCTGTGTGGGCTCAGCCTATCGAAGGAAGGTTCTGTTGCGACATAGGGCGCACGAACAGCGCGTGATGCGTGTCGCCTCCGGCGCATGCGCCCCCCTGTGCGGCCGGCCCGTACACGAGCCCCGGGCGGCCCGGATCCCGCCGTGTCCTCAATCGCCGGACGGGCTCATTGAGCCCGTCCGGCAGAGCGGTGCCGCATGGGCCTCAACCAGCGAGACCCAGCTTCTCCGCGGCGGCGTCCGCGTCCACGGGGACCGTGATGGGCTGGGGCGCGCCGGCGACGGCCCAGTCGGGGTCCTTGAGGCCGTTTCCGGTCACGGTGCAGACGATGCGCTGGCCGGGATCGACCCGGCCCGCCTCGGCAGCCTTGAGCAGGCCGGCCACGCTCGCGGCGGAGGCGGGCTCGACGAAGACGCCCTCCCGGGCCGCCAGCAGGCGGTACGCAGAGAGGATCTGACGGTCCGTCACCGCTTCGATCAGGCCGCCCGATTCATCCCGGGCCTCCTCCGCGAACTGCCAGGACGCGGGGTTGCCGATCCGGATCGCGGTGGCGATGGTCTGCGGCTGACGGACCGGCGCACCGTTGACGATGGGGGCCGAACCAGCCGCCTGGAAGCCCCACATGCGGGGGTTTCGGGTGGACACGCCGTCAGCGGAGTATTCGCGGTAACCCTTCCAGTACGCGGTGATATTGCCCGCATTGCCGACCGGGAGGACGTGAATGTCGGGCGCATCGCCGAGCGCGTCCACGATCTCGAACGCGGCGGTCTTCTGGCCCTCGATACGTGCCGGATTGACCGAATTGACCAGCGCCACCGGATACTTGTCGCTCAAGCCGCGCGCGAGGTCCAGGCAGTCGTCGAAGTTGCCGTCGACCTGGAGGATGCGGGCGCCGTGCACCAGCGCCTGGCCCATCTTGCCCAGCGCGATCTTGCCCTGCGGGACGAGGACGGCGCAGACCATCCCGGCCCGTACGGCGTACGCGGCCGCCGAGGCCGAGGTGTTGCCGGTCGAGGCGCAGATGACGGCCTGCGCACCCTCCTCCTTGGCCCGGGTGATGGCCATGGTCATGCCGCGGTCCTTGAAGGAGCCGGTCGGGTTGGCCCCCTCGACCTTGAGGAAGACGTCGCAGCCGGTGCGCTCGCTCAGCAGCTGGGCCGGGACGAGCGGGGTGCCACCCTCCAGCAGCGTGACCACGGGGGTCTCGGCGGTCACCGGGAGGCGGTCCCGGTACTCCTCGATGATGCCGCGCCACTGGTGCGTGCCGGACATTCGGGGACGGTCTGTTACGGCGTTCATCTCGGATTACTCCCCTTCGACGCGCATGATGCTGGCGACGCCACGTACGGTGTCGAGTTTGCGCAGGGCCTCGACGGTCGCCGCGAGCGCAGCGTCGGGCGCGCGGTGGGTGACGACGACGAGAGCGGCGTCTCCGTCCTTGCCCTGCTGGCGGACGGTGTCGATGGACACCTGATGCTCGGCGAAGACCGTGGCGACCTGGGCCAGGACGCCCGGTTTGTCGGCCACGTCGAGGCTGATGTGGTAGCGGGTGACCACATCGCCCATCGGGCTGACGCGCAGCCGCGCGTAGGCGGACTCGCCGGGTCCTGTGGTGGCCGCCAGCTTGTTGCGGCAGGCCGCGACCAGGTCGCCGAGGACGGCGGAGGCGGTCGGTGAGCCGCCGGCGCCGGGACCGTAGAACATCAGCTTGCCGGCCGCGTCGGCCTCGACGAAGACCGCGTTGTACGCCTCGCGGACGCTGGCCAGCGGGTGCGTGAGGGGGATCATCGCGGGGTGCACGCGGGCAGTGACGGAGGCGCCGTCCTCGCTGCGCTCGCAGATGGCCAGCAGCTTGACGGTGCAGCCCATCTGTTTGGCGGAGGCGATGTCGGCGGCGGTGACCTCGGTGATGCCCTCGCGGTGGACGTCGTCGATGGTCACCCGGGTGTGGAAGGCGATACCGGCCAGGATCGCGGCCTTGGCGGCGGCATCGAAGCCCTCGACGTCGGCGGTGGGGTCGGCCTCGGCGTAACCGAGGGCGGTGGCCTCGTCCAGCGCCTCGGAGTACCCGGCGCCGGTGGTGTCCATCTTGTCGAGGATGAAGTTGGTCGTGCCGTTGACGATGCCCATGACCCGGTTGATCTTGTCGCCGGCCAGCGACTCGCGCAGCGGGCGGATCAGCGGGATGGCGCCGGCGACGGCGGCCTCGTAATAGAGGTCCGCGCTGTGCTCGACGGCGGCGGCGTGCAGCGCGGTGCCGTCGGCGGCCAGCAGGGCCTTGTTGGCGGAGACCACGCTCGCGCCGTGCTCGAAGGCGGTGGTGATGAGGGAGCGGGCGGGCTCGATGCCGCCGATGACCTCGACGACGACGTCGATGTCGCCGCGTTTGACCAGGGCCGTCGCGTCCGTGGTCAGCAGCTCGGCCGGTACGCCCGCGCGGACCCGGTTCGGGCGGCGTACGGCGATCCCGGCGAGCTCGACGGGGGCGCCGATGCGCGCCGCGAGGTCGGCCGCGTGCGTCGTCATGATGCGCGCCACCTCTGAGCCGACCACACCACAGCCCAGCAGCGCCACCTTCAGCGGACGCGTACGCATCATCCGACCTCGTTTCGTTTACAGCTCATTGGCCTGGGAGCAGAACCAGTCTCACTCACCGGACGGAAGTTTCCACGTCCTGTCCGGTGAATGAGACCGTCCCGATTACAGGTGAGATTTCACTTCAGCCGACATCGAGACGCAGGAGATCTTCCTCCGTCTCACGCCGGACGATCACCCGGGCCTCGCCGTCGGCGACGGCGACGACGGGCGGTCGCATGGCGTGGTTGTAGTTGCTCGCCATCGAGCGGCAGTAGGCCCCGGTGGCGGGTACGGCGATCAGGTCGCCGGGTGCCAGATCGGCGGGGAGGAAGGCGTCCCGTACGACGATGTCGCCGGACTCGCAGTGCTTGCCGACGACGCGGCTGAGCATCGGCTCGGCGTCGCTGGCCCGGGAGACCAGGGCGACGGTGTACTCGGCGTCGTAGAGCGCGGTACGGATGTTGTCGGACATACCGCCGTCCACGCTGACGTACGTACGAAGGCCCTCCAGCGGCTTGATCGTGCCGACCTCGTACAGGGTGAAGGCGGTCGGGCCGACGATCGCGCGGCCGGGCTCGACGGACAGCCGGGGGGCGGTGAGGCCCGCGGAGGCGCTCTCGCGGGTGACGATCTCGCCGAGGGCCTTGGCGATCTCGTGCGGCTCGCGCGGGTCGTCGTCGGGGGTGTACGCGATGCCGAGACCGCCGCCGAGGTCGATTTCGGGGAGCTCGACGCCGTGCTCGTCGCGGACCTGCTTCAGCAGGCCGACGACGCGGTGGGCGGCGACCTCGAAACCGGAGGTGTCGAAGATCTGCGAACCGATGTGGGAGTGGATGCCGATCAGTTCGAGGGAGGGCAGCGTGAGCACCCGGCGGACCGCCTCGGAGGCGTCCCCGCCGCTGAGGGAGAAGCCGAACTTCTGGTCCTCGTGGGCGGTCGCGATGAACTCGTGGGTGTGCGCCTCCACGCCGACGGTCACACGGATCTGCACGCGCTGCCGCTTGCCGTGCTTCCTGGCGATGTCGGCGACCCGGACGATCTCCTGGAAGGAGTCGAGCACGATCCGCCCGACCCCGGCGGTGACGGCCCGCTCGATCTCCTCGGCGCTCTTGTTGTTACCGTGCAGCGCGATCCGCTCGGCGGGCATCCCCGCGGACAGGGCGACCGCCAGCTCGCCGCCGGTGCACACGTCGAGGTTGAGGCCCTCCTCGTGCAGCCAGCGGACGACGGCGCGGGAGAGGAAGGCCTTGCCCGCGTAGAAGACGTCGGCGTCCTCGCCGAAGGCCTCGCGCCAGGCACGGCAGCGGGCCCGGAAGTCGGCTTCGTCCAGGATGTACGCGGGGGTGCCGAACTCCTCGGCGAGGTGGCGCACGTCCAGGCCGCCGACCTGGGCGGCGCCGTCGGTGGTGCGGGCGACCGTACGGGACCAGACGCGCGGGTCGAGGGTGTTGAGGTCGGCGGGGGGCGCCGTGTAGTGGCCCTCGGGGAGGACGTCGGCGTAGCGGGGCCCTGCGGGGTGGGCGGAACGACTCATCTCTGCACTCTCATAGGTGATCGGGGGCGCTGATGCCGAGCAGGGTCAGGCCGTTGGCGAGCACGGTCCCGGAGGCTTCGGCGAGCGCGAGCCGGGCGCCGTGAACGGCCGAGGGTTTCTCGTCGCCCTTGGGCAGCACCGGGCACTCGTCGTGGAACCGGAAGAAGGCGTCGGCCGTACGCTCCGCGTGCCGCGCGACCCGGTCGGGGGCGCGATGCCGGGCGGCGGCGTCGACGACGCGGGGGAAGTCCGCGATCAGGCCGAGCAGATCGGTCTCGGCGGGGTGCCGGTACTCCCCCGGTGCCGGCTCGACGCCCAGGTCATGGGCGTTGCGCAGCAGGGCCCGGGTGCGGGCGTGGGCGTAGCGGACCCGGAAGAGCGGGTTGCTCGCGCGCTGGGTGAGGTGGACGGCCGGGTCGGGCAGCGGCACGTCGCCGGATGGCGGGCGCAGCAGGGCCCAGCGGGTGGCGTCGGGGCCGAGCGTGCGCATCAGCTCGTCGAAGCGCGCAGCCACCGGCTGCGGCTTGGCCGGCTCGGGCGGGCCCTCCTGGGCCCCGCCGGCCCGCAGCAGCCGGTTGGCGGCCTCCGCGACGACGGTGGCCCTGGCCTCCTGCGGGTCGGCGGAAACCACGGTCACCCGTACGTCCCGCAGGCCCTCGCCGTGGCCGTATGCCGGGCCGCGCTGCCGTACGGCGCGTACGAGGTCGGCGTGCGTCACCGCGTCGAGCGTGATGTTGAGGAACCCCGGCTCGGCGATGTCCACCCGGGCGATCCCGGGGGCGTGCGCGAGGTGCCTGCGCAGTATCTCGGCGACCTGGCGGGGCGGGCGGCCGGCCGGTCCGGCGAGCTTGAGCGCCACGTTCGTCGCGTAGTCCCCGCAGCCGGGCCTCGGCGGCCGCTGCACGAGGATCTGTTCCGGCAGCTCCGGCACCGACAGGCTGAGCTCATCGGCCTCCACGGCACGGCGCACCGTCCTCAGCACGGTGCGGGAGAGCTCAGCGGGGGTCACAGAGGCAAGCGTAGGCGAGGTGGGGGGTGCGCACGCCAACGGGTTTCACCCATTGGGCAGGTCGGCGCGCGGGGCTCCGGGGGGCGCCCGGGATGGTCGCTCAGCCTCCGCCGGGTGCCGTGGCGGGCTCCCCCGTCGCCGGCTCCCCGCTCTGCCCGCCGCTGTGCGCCAGCCTGCGTACGAGATTCACCAACTCCGCCGGGTCGAACGGCTTGCCCAGGAACGCGTTCACCCCGGCCGCCACGCCCGCCTCCACCTCGGCCTGCGTGCACGCGCTCACCATCGCGATCGGCACCCCGCCGGTGCGGGGGTCCGCCCGCAGCGCGAGCGCCGTCTCGATGCCGTCCAGCCTCGGCATCACCACGTCCAGGGTCACCACATCCGGACAGACCCGGTGCACGATGTCCAGGCACTCGGCACCATCGGCCGCGGTCACGACCTCGAAACCCTCCAGTTCGAGGTTGACCCTGATCAGCTGCCGGATGACCTTGTTGTCGTCGACCACAAGCACCCGGCCGGACATGCCCGGCACACCTCGAAGAGTAGGCGCGCACGATCCGCCGCGTCGGCGTTTTGCCCACTTCTTCCCCGTGAGTGGGACGTTTCCGCTCTCCCCGCTTACCCCTGCCTACTGCTGGGTAGGGACGGAGTTCGGTCGCCGCGTGACTTCGCCGCCGCGCACCAACCGCTCGGCGTCTCCGGCGGATCTGTTCGCTGTCGTACGCGGTGGCCCGTGCAGGCGATCAACGACGCGCCGCACGCCGATGAAGAGGTGGAGCCCGGAACGCGTACGGGACGGGGAGGTCACGGCGGCGCGTCGGGGCCGTGAGGTGCGCATGACCGGCGCGTTGCACGGACGGGAGTAGTCGGGGCGCTGACGAACTTGCGCGTCTCACCAAAGCCATCGTGCGTGGCGGATCGCGGCAAAGGGCTGGCGGCGTGGGTGAGGACCGTTCCCCGTGATGGCTCTGCCTGGACCGGCCGGACGTGGCCCTCGTCGTGACGTCGAACGCGTACGAGAACCGAGCCATCGGGGCGAGCACCCAGCGCCTCGGATTCGCAACTGCCGCGGAGTGGACAATCGCGGTCTTCTCGGTCTGACTGCTCGACAGTTCACGTATACGAATCAGCGCTCCGACCCACCTGACCTCAACCGCCACAAGAGCACAGCCACCGAACCGTCAGCACCACCCGCCGATGCAGCAACGCCGCCATATACCTGGGACGGAGACCTTGACGGGATCATTGGTCTAGTCCTACCTTCTCGCTCAATCAGTCGCTCACGGGGGAGGCTGAAGTTCACACACATGAACTCACGGGAAGGCCCAGTCCATGCCCGGTACACCTTTACTGACGCCCCGTCGACCGAAACCGCGTAGGCGAAGGGGTCTGGCTCTCCTCATCGCCACTCTCTCCGGCGCACTCCTGGCCACCGTCCTCGCTGGTGCGGCCTCAGCAGCGAACCCGCCGACCACCGCAGCCACCGCCGCGACGGTCACCCCTGCCGCGCCTGCCGTCTTCACCCACCCCGGTGTGATGGTCAGCCAGTCACAGCTGGACTTCGTACGAGGCAAGGTGCAGGCGGGCGCGCAACCGTGGAAGAGCGCGAACGACCAGATGATGGCCTCGTCGTACGCCTCGCTGTCGCGGACGCCGGCGCCTCGGGCGGTCGTGGAGTGCGGGTCGTACTCCAACCCGAACTACGGGTGCACCGATGAACGGCAGGACGCGATCGCGGCGTACACCGACGCGCTGGCCTGGTACATCACCAAGGACGCCCGGTACGCGCAGAAGGCAATCCAGATCATGGACGCCTGGTCGGCCGTGATCACCTCCCACACCAACAGCAACGCACCGCTGCAGACCGGCTGGGCCGGATCCGTGTGGCCGCGGGCGGCGGAGATCATCCGCTACACGTACAGCAGCTGGCCCAACGTGGACCGCTTCTCGACGATGCTGCGCAACGTCTACCTGCCCGAGGTCATCAACGGCTCCAACAGCAACGGCAACTGGGAGCTGAGCATGATGGAGGCCGCCGTCGGCATCTCCGTCTTCCTCAACGACCGCACCAGCTACGACAAGGCCGTGACCCGCTACCTCAACCGGGTGCAGGCGTACATCTACCTCAGCACCGACGGCTCCGTGCCCAAGACGGTGCCGGGCAGCGGGCTGGACACCACCGCGAAGATCGTCAGCTACTGGCAGGGCCAGTCGACCTTCGTCACCGGCCTCACCCAGGAGACCTGCCGGGACTTCACCCACACCGGCTACGGCATCTCCGCGATCTCGCACGTCGCCGAGACCTCCCGGATCCAGGGCGCGGACCTCTACCCGCAGGTCGGCGAGCGTCTGCGGCAGGCGCTCGGCTTCCAGGCCAAGTACCAGCTCGGCACGGCCGTCCCGTCCTGGCTGTGCGGCGGCACCCTGACCCTCGGTCTCGGCCCGGTCACCGAGGTCGGCTACAACGCCATGCACAACCGCCTGGGTTACGCCATGTCCAACACCCAGACGCTCACCGAGCAGCAGCGCCCGGCCGGCACGAACAGCCTGTTCGTCGCCTGGGAGACCCTCACCCACGCCGACAACCCCAGCTGAACCCCCACCTTTCCGGCACGTCGGTTCCAGCACCACCTCTCCCCCGTTCCCCTCTTGCGTGCATACGCCAACAGGAGCTCCCCCCATGCGTAAATCCCGTTCCTGGCTCAGAGCCCTCTCCGCCGCGATCACCGTTCCGGCGATGGCCGCCGGGCTGCTGCTCGGTTCCAGTACGACCGCGAGCGCGGCCGCCAACCCCGGCCCAGGCTTCCCCGCCCAATACGCCGCGCCCTACGTCGAGACCTGGAACTCGGCCTCGGCGATGGCCAGCGCCCAGTCCGCCACGGGCCTGAAGTACTTCACGCTCGCCTTCATCCTCGACGGCGGCGGCTGTAACGCCACCTTCAACGGGAACGTGTCCATATCCGACAGCAGCTGGACGACGGCCATCAACTCCCTGCGGGCCTCCGGCGGCGACGTCATCGCCTCCTTCGGCGGCGCGGCCGGCACCGAACTCGGTCTGTCCTGCACCTCGGTCTCCACCCTCAAGGCCCAGTACAAGAAGGTCATCGACACCCTCAACCTCACCCGCGTCGACTTCGACATCGAGGGCAGCGCGCTCGACAACACCACGGCCAACGACCGCCGCAACCAGGCCCTCGCCCAGCTCCAGTCGGAGTACGCCGCCGCCGGCAAGAAGCTGGACGTGCAGTACACCCTGCCGGTCATGCCCACCGGCCTCCTGCAGAACTCGCTGAATCTGCTCAACAACGCCAAGAGCAACGGCCTGACCGTCAACCTCGTCAACCTCATGACGATGGACTACGGGTCGGCCATGGACATGGGCCAGGCGGCCATCAACGCGGCCACCGCGCTCCACACCCAGCTCGGCCAGATCTGGACCACCAAGACCTCCGCCCAGCTGTGGGCCATGGAGGGCAACACGCCCATGATCGGCGTGAACGACACCACCAGCGAGGTCTTCTCCACGAGCAACGCCTCGACCCTCGAGAGCTTCGCGAAGACCAACGGCATCCAGGAGCTCGCCTTCTGGGCCCTCGGCCGTGACAAGGCCTGCTCCACCAACGGCACCCTCTCCAGCACCTGCAGCGGCACCTCGCAGAGCGCCTACCAGTTCTCCAGCATCTTCAACTCCATCACCGGCACCTCCACCGGCGGCGGCACCTCGCGTACCGGCAAGATCACCGGCTACGGCGGCAAGTGCGTCGACGTCGCCTCCGCCGGCACCGCCAACGGCACCGCCATCCAGCTGTACGACTGCAACGGCACCAGCGCCCAGCAATGGACCGTTGGCACCGACGGCACCCTCAAGGCCCTCGGCAAGTGCCTCGACGTCACCAGCGCCGGCACCGCCAACGGCACCACGGTGCAGCTCTACGACTGCAACGGCACCGGCTCCCAGCAATGGCTGGCCGGCGCCAACAACCGCCTCACGAACCCCCAGTCCGGCCGCTGCCTCGACGCCACCGGCCCCAGCTCCGCCAACGGCACCCGCCTCCAGATCTGGGACTGCTCCGGCGCCGCCAACCAGCAGTGGATCCTGCCGGCCGCCTAATTCCCCACACGGTACGGGGCCCTGGACGACTGTCGTCCAGGGCCCCGTACCGTTTCTCCGGTCGGTCGACGGGCTATCGCTCCAGTGAGGCCGCGTCGCCCATGACGACCACCGGGTGCAGCGCCGGGTCCAGGGCGCATGCGTATTGACCAGAGCCCTCCGCGCGTACGCCTCCGGGTCGCCCGCCGCTAGCAGTGCCACTTCGGCCAGACCTTGGCCGGCACCGTCTGCAGCAGATCCCCGGCCAGATACGCGTCCGCCGTCAGCAGCCACGCGACACGCAACAGCCGGGGGCCGCACGCCGCCACGAACTCCTCGAAGCTCGGCGTCGCGCGGTGACGACCTCCCGGCCACGGACATCGACCCTGAACAGCACGGACCTCAGGTGGAGTTCCTTCTTGGCCTTTCCACAACGTCGAGGATCTGACGGCCCGGGCCCCGAGCCGGTTTCGGGGAGCTGACACAGGCGCGCCGTCCCCGGTCAGAGGCCGCGGCCCCCACCGCCGCCCCGGCCGTGGTCGGGAGCATTACGGCGATCAGGGTGGCGGCGCAGAGTGCCGCCGTCCGCATACATGTCATACCGCACTATGTGCGGACGAACACCACTGTCGCCCGCCACATTCACTCGTGCGGGTGGTGCGCAGAAAATCGAACACATGCTTGAATCTGGGCATGGCGCACACCTTCCCTGATGACCTCGTCGCCGCCCAGCGCGACTGGTACGCCGTATACCAGCAGCTCGCAGACCGCGTCGGCGGCCCAGCCCAGACCACCACCCTCCGCCGCCGCCTCAACCGCCTCAGCGTCCAGGTCTCCACCCACCCCTACTGGACCACCCACGGCGCCCAGGCCCCCGCAGCCCGCATCGCCCTGAGGCAACTGGCCCGCGACGAAGGGCCGCATTCATGAGCGGAGGCCGCGTGGTGGGGCGCGGCAGGAGCACTTCGGGCGCGGGCACATGAAGCCAACTCGACCCTTCCGGTAGATGGCTTTGCCGAGTTCAGGGCGGCGGTTCTGGACATGCGCGACGCTTTGGATGCCGTTGAGCTGTATGCCGACCTTCGGTGGGATTGGGAGGAAGAGTGGCTGCCCACGGAAGAGACCTTCGCCTCACCGCTTGGGCAGTTGAAGGCACACGGCGCCGGCGCGCTCGGTGGGGCCTTCTGCGCCTCGAAACGGGTGAGCGGGCCGGCAACAGTGTGGAGGTCCTGCTGCCTCGACGGCCGTGACGAGGTCGCGAACCGGCGTATTCAGAGTCTCCTGGACGGCGACGACGGCTGAGTGGTGCGGCACCATGGGACCCCCGGAGCAGTCCGGGGGTCTTGCCCTGGTCAGCCCATGGTCTTCTGACCGTCGACGGCCTCGCGGATGATGTCGGCATGGCCGGCGTGCTGCGCGGTTTCGGCGATGATGTGCATCAGAACGCGGCGCAGCGACCAGCTGGCGCCGGGCTCGAACCACGGGGCCTCGGGCAGCGGCCGGCTCTTGTGCAGGTCCGGCAGCGACGACACCAGGTCGTCGGTCCGCTTCGCCACGGCGTCGTACTCGGCCAGCAGGTCGGCCAGCGTCTCGCCGGGCTCCATACGGAAGCTGCCCATGTGCTGCTCCCAGCCGCCGGACAACGCCTCGGCGCCGTCCAGCACGAAGTTGATCCAGCCCTTCTCGGCATGCGTCACGTGCTTGATCAGCCCACCCAGGCACAGCGCGCTCACGGTCGGCGTGAGCGCGGCCTGCTCGTCGGTCAGCCCCTGCACGGTGTAGCGCAGGAAGAAGCGGTGCTTGCTCAGGCTGGCCAGCAGGTCCGCGTGCTCACCGATGAGGAGCGTCTCCGTGGTCATGATCTCCGCCTTTCCTCGTTCTTGGTCGTCACGGAGGACACTACGAGGCATTGCGGACAGATACGGTCCTCAATTCCGCCATCAATCGGCCACCGACTCCATGCTGACGCCTGGGAGTTGAGCCACCTCGTGCCGGTCCCGGCCGGCGCGAAGTGCTGCCGCGGCCCGCATCTGCAGAGCTTCCTGGGCCTTCGGCAACAGGCGCCCAGCATCCCGGACCAGACAATGATCTTGCCGGAACACCGACACCTCGGCAGAGGGTTCGAGAACAACGACACGCTGGAAACTCGGCTCGCGCGATGGCCGACCGCCGAAGCCCGCTCGGGCGGAGGTCGACGCCCGCCTGGCTGCGATCACCCGTGCCCGCCGCGGACGCCACAGCGCTGTGGGACTTCCACCGCGCCCACACCCTGAGACCATTTCCCTCGAGTCCATCGACCCGGTGCTCGGCACCGTGCCGTCGCTCGCGGAAGCCAACCTGTGGGCCAAACTCTGGCTGGATGACTCGTACACGGCAGCGGAGGGTGAGCCCCGGTCCTCTTCGATGCGCGTGCGCTCACTCGAACAGGCGCCCCGCCCGTGTCCCCGGACGCTAGGTGCGAGGACCGCATCGTACGGCGATTCGGGCAGCTCAGAGCGCCTGTGGCGGGATGGGCGAACGTAGCCCACCCCGCGCGCGCCGGTGTCGTCCGGCGTTGACGAACAACCTCCGCCGACGGACACTTGTTATATAGGTGCTCGATACACATTACGGAAGGTGAGCGGATCTCAGCGCGGAGTAGGTAGGTCCGCAGCAGGCCGTAACGCCGCGGAACACCTGGGCAAGGCAGAGTCGGAGGCAGACACATGTGCGGAATCGCCGGATGGATCTCGTTCGAGCGGGACCTGCGGAACGAGCAAGACACCGTGGACGCGATGACCGAGACGATGGCCTGCCGCGGGCCGGACGACCGCGGCACCTGGGTGGACGGACCCGCCGCGCTCGGACACCGCCGGCTCGCCATCATCGACCTGCCCGGGGGCCGGCAGCCGATGACCGCCGAAGCCGGCGGTGGCGGCACGGTGGCGATGGTGTACTCCGGTGAGGCCTACAACTTCACCGAGCTGCGCACGGAACTGACCGCGCGCGGCCACCGCTTCACCACCGCCTCCGACACCGAAGTGGTGCTCCACGGCTACCTTGAGTGGGGCGAGGCCGTCGCCGACCGGCTCAACGGCATGTACGCCTTCGCCATCTGGGACAGCCGCGAGCAGAAGCTCGTCATGATCCGCGACCGAATGGGCATCAAGCCGTTCTACTACTACCCGACCGACGACGGTGTGCTGTTCGGGTCCGAGCCCAAGGCGATCCTCGCCAACCCGCTCGCCGCCCGCCGTGTCTCCCTGGACGGCCTGCGCGAGCTCTTCGCCTTCGTCAAGACGCCCGGTCACGCGGTGTGGGAGGGCATGCACGAGGTCGAGCCCGGCAGCGTGGTGACCGTCGGGCGCAACGGCATCCGTACCCACGTCTACTGGTCTCTGCAGACCAGGCAGCACACCGACGACAAGGAGGCGTCGATCGCCCGCGTACGCGAGCTGCTCGACGACATCGTGCGCCGCCAGCTCGTTGCCGACGTGCCACGCTGCACCCTGCTCTCCGGCGGCCTGGACTCCTCGGCGATGACCGCGTTGGCGGCACGTCAACTCGCCGCCCAGGGGCAGACCGTGCGCAGCTTCGCGGTCGACTTCGTGGGCCAGACCGAGAACTTCGTCCCCGACGGCCTGCGGGGCACCCCCGACACCCCCTTCGTGCACGACGTCGCCGCCGGCTCGGGGACCGTGCACCAGGACATCGTTCTCAACTCCGACCAGCTCGCGGACCCCGAGGTTCGTTCCAGGATGATCCGCGCCCGGGACATCCCCGCCGGGCTCGGCGACATGGACGCCTCCCTCTATCTGCTGTTCAAGGCCATCCGGCAGCACTCCACCGTCGCCCTGTCGGGCGAGTCCGCGGACGAGGTCTTCGGCGGCTACCAGCAGTTCTTCGACGAAGAAGCCCGCAAGGCCGACACCTTCCCCTGGCTGGTGCGGTACGCCCAGCACTTCGGGGACGACGGCAACATCCTCACCGACACGGTCATTAAGTCCCTGGACCTGGAGGACTACATCCGCGACAGCTACCGCGTCGCGGTCCGCGGTGCCCAACGCCTAGACGGCGAGAGCGACTTCGAGTACCGGATGCGGGTCATCTGCTACCTCCACCTCACCCGCTTCGTGCGCATCCTGCTCGACCGCAAGGACCGCGCCAGCATGGCGGTCGGCCTGGAGGTCCGGGTGCCGTTCTGCGACCACCGCCTGGTGGAGTACGTCTACAACACCCCCTGGGAGCTGAAGTCCTTCGACGGCAGGGAAAAGAGCCTGCTGCGCGAGGCCACCGCGGACGTGCTACCCAAGTCCGTCTACGACCGCGTCAAGAGCCCCTACCCCTCCACCCAGGACCCGAAGTACGCCGTGGCGCTGCAGGAGAACGCCAAGGACCTGCTGGCCAAGCCCTCGCACCCGGTGTTCGACCTGGTCAGCCGCGCATGGCTGGAGCGCGCGGTCAAGACCGGCACTCCGCAGGTCACCCAGGCCTCCCGGCACGGCCTGGAGCGCGTCCTCGATCTCGCGCTGTGGATGGACCTCTACTCGCCTACGATGGCGATCGCTTGACCAGACTGGAGATGTGACGGGCGGATGACTGCGGCGGTCAGCGAGGAGGCGGCGCTCGAACTCGTGGTGTCCCTGCACCGCTTGTTGCGCGCCCTGCGCAAGGCCCGGCCCGATCCTGGGCTGCAGCCGACTCCGCTCATCGTTCTCGCCCTGCTGACTGAGTACGGTCCCTCGCGCATCGGCGTGATCGCGGACCGCGTCCCCTGCTCCCAGCCGACGGTCACCGCCGCCGTAGCGAACCTGGAATCCGCGGGACTGGTCCGCCGCGAACCCGAGCAGGCCGACGGCCGCGCCATCCGTGTGGCCATCACCGATTCGGGTTCACGGACAATGTCCAGGGTGGCGCACAGCGAGGCCGAGGCTCTTGCCGAACGCCTCGGCTCGCTGTCGCCGCAGGACGTGCAGAAGGTGCTGGAGGTGGGCCACCTGCTGCGTCGGCTCACCGATGCCGACTGAGACCGGGGGCCGTCGCGGATCATCGGACGCCCATGCCGTTTCACCCGGACCGGGCCGGCCCGCACACGTCGGCCAGGACAGCCGCAGGTCGCGGGCTGCCTGAACGACCGTGGAGCCGGCGTCGCACACCCGCAGCCCCGCCGCGGACCGTAACCGCTCGGTGATCCTGGCTCCCGCCGGGACCTGGCGGACCTGCTCGGTGAACGACTTCCTCGGGCACCGTGGTTCCGCGCAGTACCAGCGCCGCTTACGCCACACCACTTCCAGGCCCCGCTCGCCGAAGGGCAGGTCGCGTGGCCGCGTGATCGCGGACCCCTTGATGCGCAAGGAGAACGCTCCGCACTGCGGGCAGGCCCGCGCGCCCTCTTCGGAAAGTGACCGAGTGCACCCGTCGGGTGCCGTCCTCCAGCCGCTCCACCCGAGCGACCGCCAGGCCTATCGTTGTCCAAGCCCGTGGTCCCATGATGATCAAGCTGCGTAGAGAACAGCAATGATCACTCATGGCCACGGGCACTCTGCATCCAGGGCCACGGGTGGTGTGACCTAGAACCAGCGGCTATGGACACGCTGTGTCACCACCCGCCGAGCCCGCGGACACCTTCGCACCGCTCAACTTTGAAGACCCACTTACGGGGGTCGACTTCGCCGATGGCTGCAATACGAACTCGTGTTGCAGCCGCAGGGCCTCAGGATTCCAGGGCACGGCGCTTCGTCCGACGTCAGTGGTGCGCCTGCCGCTGTGGGGGGTGTTTACGGGAGTGCGCCTGCTCGACCGCTTCGCTCCAACGGACGCTTTCAATTCGCGGCGCGGAATTACTGGCCTTTACGGTGGGACCGCCACCTGCTGGACTCCTCATCACCTTCGTCGAGGGAGACCGCTCATGAGGACTCTTCACAAAGCGTCCGCTGCCTTTGCCGTGACAGCATTGCTCGCGGTGCCGACCACAGTGGCATTCGCGTATGGCGGCTCCCGCACAGTGAAGGCGGAGGGGCGGTTCGTGCCGCCTTCGCCGTTCCATCCGTCGAAACCGCTGACATACGACTCGAAGAAGGTGCCCGTGGGCGCTCGCATCTCCGTTGTCGAGCATGTGGGCGGGCGCGTCGGCGGCGCGACCACCAGCGTTCGGCTCCAGGTGAGCGGGCTGCCCCCGAACCGTATGTACGGCGCGCATGTGCACACCAAGCCTTGTGGCCGCACCCCGGATGCCTCGGGGCCGCACTACCAAAACGTCAAGGACCCAAAAAAGCCTTCCACCGACCCCGCCTACGCGAACTCCGAGAACGAGGTGTGGCTGGACTTCACGACCGACGCCCGGGGCCGTGCCACCGCCGAATCCCGGCACGACTGGCGCTTCCGGCCGGGCGCGGCCCGGTCCGTGGTCATCCACGAGCACGGGACGGCGACGAAGCACGGCAAGGCAGGAATGGCTGGGGCGCGGCTCGCCTGTCTCACCGTGCCTTTCGTCAACACGACGGACGTGGCGGGCACCGGCAAATAAGACCGGCCGGAAATGGGGGGCGTCGGTGGCCGATGGCTGTCCCCGGCCGCGTTGTCGTCAGCCTTATCGTCTCGACTCGCCCCCAGTCGGTAACCTGACGCATGCGGACTCAAGTGGGCTCTCTTACCAGCCTCATCTGATCGGCACGGTCTGGCGCCGTCGGGCGACGTTGATGTCAACCGGTGATGTCAGCTCTCCCTGTGCAGGCATGGTCGTACCAGTGCCGCAGCTCGACAACGGCGGCCCAGGCCAGAGCGGTGCAAGGACGGTCACTGCCGGGTGGCATCTGTCACCGTTGGCCAGCCTCGCACGGCCCAGAGACGGCCCAGGAGGCCATGCGTCTCCAGACTTGCCGAGACATCCGACGTGCACGCTGTGCGGCGCCGATAGCCTGGCTTGGTGAAGCGCATTCAGCGGGCCGCCGGAGCGGTCATCGGCTCGGCGGTCGGCGATGCGCTGGGAGCCCCCTTCGAGTTCGGTCCCGCGGGCGCGTTCTCGGCACGGTTCCCTCTACCTAGTGCCGGCGGTGAGATGTGCGGTGGCGGTGGCTGGGAGCCGGGCGAAGCCACGGACGACACGCAGATGGCAGTCCTGGTCGCTGAGTCACTGCTGGAGCGGGGCGGGCTGGACCTGCCGGACATGTTCGCCCGCTTTCAGCATTGGGCGGTTTCCGAGCCCAAGGACATCGGGCTGCAGACAGAAGACGTCCTGACCAGCGGTATGCCGTGGGATCTTGCCGCCGGGATTCACTTCCAGGTCAACCAACGGGCGGCGGGCAACGGGTCGTTGATGCGGGCCTCCACCTCGGCGGTCTACTTTGCTCGCGACGGCCAACAAGCAACCATGGACACCGCCCGCCGCATTGCCGCTCTCACCCATGGCGACCGCGCTGCCTGGGAAGGCACTGCCGTATTCCACGAGCTTCTTCGGGTCACACTGGATGGGGCCGATCCCCTCGAAGCGCTCCCCGCCACCTTGGCTCTTGTCCACCCCAACCATCGCGAGCGGTATGGCACCGTCCTTGCGCCGGATTGGCACCCCGATCAGGCCACGGAGTTCAACGGCGCCGTCTGGCCGTGCCTTGGCTCGGCTGTCTGGGCCCTGCGCACCACTGATACTTTCGAGGACGCGATACGCACCGCAATCGACCTCGGCGGCGACACGGACACAGTCGCTGCGGTCACTGGCGGCCTCGCGGGCGCCAACTACGGGGTGGACGCGATCCCCGTTCGGTGGACTGAATCTCTGCATGTCCCCCTGCCAGGTTCCGGCGGCCGAATCCTGAGGCTTGGACAGCTACTGGATCTCGCGCAGCGCCTCGCGACCTGAACGGCCTCGGTGCGCATGCGTCATCCGAGCCATGAGCTTGGGAATCACTGTGCGTTCACACGCGATCAAGTCCCTGAGCAGCGCAAACGCCAGCACGACCCTTCTGGTCCGGCCGTGCTGTGACCCCTATTGACCGTGGTTTACCGCCCGTTCTGGTGCGCCACTGGTGCGGATCTCGTGCAACGGCTCCGGAGGGCGTGGGCCTGTGGAGCGTTCGTGCAGGTAGCGGGCCCTTATCGGCTCTAACTCCCTTTGTCAGGCCGTGAATAGGCCGTGAGACTCGATTGACAGCTGGTACGACCTGCCGCCGCACACCGGTCACCGCTCAATCTGACGCGCATCTGGCATGACACCTTGTCATCTGCATACTGTATACGGTGACCGGTCGACAGACTGACCACCTTCCCCCGCGTCGACCACCGCAATTCGGGAGTATTCCAATGAGCCGTAAGGAACTACCCGCCTGGGTGCAAGTCCTCACCATCGCCTTAGGAGCCACGGCAGGTATATGGGGCCTGTGGTGCACCGTGATCGAACTCATCGGCGGCACCATGCCCCTCATCGGCATCCATGTCCACAACGGGAGCGTCATCGACTTCCTCCTGATGTTGTTCATCGGCGCCCCCCTCCTCACGACGATCGCCTACCGGGTCAGCATGCTGATCCTGCTGCCGATTGTTGTCACCCCCAAGAGGTCAGCACGGTGAAGCTGACGTAGGTGGCCGGGGCCGCGGGAGGGTGAGCCTCACAGGCAAGGGCATCGAAACCAACCAGCCCGCCGGACCCGGCCGCCGCTACGCAGCCGCGCGAGTTGGCGCCCGCATGATCAGGGGGCCGTACGCTTGTCAACTCCTCGGACAGGCTTCACCCCGGGGCCCCTTCGTCCCGAAGCAACCCGGGTACGGTTACGACCTGCCCGGACGCGGTCGCCGTGAGAAGTCGCCGTAGGTGTTGGTGTGCACGTTGGTGTCGACCATCATCTCGCTCCGCTCACGATCGCCCCCGGACAGGACCTAGTAGTGCTTGGTCAGGTTGGTGTGTGGGTGGGTATGTCGCGGTGGCAGGTGGGGCAGGTGCCGGTCCATGCCGCGAGCAGGGTCTGTAACTCGCG
>NZ_RJVR01000351.1 GCF_003999195.1 Streptomyces soli | reverse complement strand
CGGACGGCGTGACGGGGGCCGCCGGGGGCTCTGCCGGGGCCGTGGGCGCCTGCGCCGGGGCCGCGGGGGCAGCAGCCTCGGGCGGGTCGGGGGGCTCCAGGTCGTTGTCGGACGGGGCGTCCTCACCCTCCGGGATGGCGACCACCATGTCCCGCTCCACCTCGTCGACCCCGGGCGCGCTGCGCACCTGGGCGAGCTGGGCGGCGGTGAGCTTCGCGGCGAAGCCCGGCAGCGCGTGGCCGTACACGTACAGCGGCTTGACGCCGAGCTTGTCCAGCACCGCCGTGGGGGCCGTGCCCGCGGTCAGGGTGACGATGTACTGCCCGGGGCCGGAGCCCGGTGCCTCCTTGAGCGGCTCCGCGTACGCGGTGGCCGGAATCACGGCGATCAGGGCGGCGGCCGTCCATCGCGAGACCCTGCGGGACTTGTGCATGCGTAAGGCTCCTTGACCGGACGGAATCTGATCGCCCCCCAGATTCTGGTTACCAGCGGTGACCCCGGTCCGCGCGGTCCCGGGGGCCAACCGGGTGATGCCGCGCATCTGCTGAAATGTCCGGTCGTTGACCAGTCCGATCCCCCGATCATGATCAACGAAAGGAACCACTCGTGAAGCGTCTCTCCAAGGCCGCCGCGCTGACCGTCGCGGCCGGCGCCGCCATCCTCGGCACCGCCGGTGGTGCCGTCGCCCACGACGACGGCCACAGCGGCGCGTCGGCCGAGGCCAAGGCGATCGGCTCCCCGGGCGTCCTGAGCGGCAACGTCATCCAGGTTCCGATCCACGTGCCGGTCAACGTTTGCGGCAACGGCATCAACGTCCTTCTCGCCATCGCGAACCCCACCATCGGCAACGTCTGCATCAACGGCGCCGGTGGCCACCACGAGGACCGCGGCCAGGACTGGGGCAACCACCACTAGCAGGACCGTAGGAAGGCCGCCGGGTGGACCCCGGCGGCCTTCCGCTTGCCGCCATTCCGGTGAACTGGCGTATCCACGGTCCTGACGGACCGTTTACCAGGTGCGTGCAGCCGACAGCAGAGGCCGCCGGAGTCATTCCTCCTCTCCGGCGGCCTCTGCCGTCGTACGCGACAGTTCGCCTACCGGTCAGCGCCGACAGCGTGGTCACCGCGCCGCCCAGCGCGTTCATCGCGGTCTCATCGGGCCGGGTGTTCTGGGCGGACAGCGCTCCGAGCGGCGCGAAGTCGTTTGTCCGGGCGCCCACTTCGGGCCGCCGCTCCGGCATGGACACCTTCGCCGCCTGCGGCGCCAGCGCGGCATCCTTGACCTGGCGCGGGACCGAGCGCACGGCCTTGACCACCGGCTCGGGGGCCGTCAGCACGGTGGGCGCCAACCCTCCGCCCGGTAGTTCGGCCGCCGAAGCGCCGGTTCGCATCCCATGCGAAAAGCGGTGGTTGACCAGGGCGACCAAGGCAGGGATCAGTCAGCGGCGACACCTGCGTCAACGGCTGACCTACCCCCGCAGAGCTCAGGAGTACTCGCACCATGCCGAAGAAGGCACTCACCGTCGCCACCCTCGCTGTCGCCAGCACGGGCGCCACAGCGTCAGACGTTCTTGACGTCGATGCGGGGGTGCGGGGGTGCGGATCAGGCTCCGGACGCCGACACCAGGTGAAACGCCTCAGGAAGAAGGATGTAACGGCTATTACCGCGTGAAGAGTGCACTCTCTAGCCGGATATAACCTGTCTTATTCGAATGACCCAAGTACGACAGCGCTGTTGAAGCCACCCGTCCCCCGCGCCACCACCAGCACCGTACACAGCCGGGCGGGCCGCAACCGCCGGGTGACCAGGCGGATCCCGTACCGCTCCAGGCTCGCCACCTCATCGGCACCGGCGGTCGGCGGAATGACGCCGGAGCGCAGGGCCAGCGCGGCGCAGGCGGTGTCCAGCGCGCCGCCGCCCGAAGTGAGCCTGCCGACAGCCGACTTGGGCACGGTGACCGGCAGGTCGGCGAGCCGGGGGCCGAAGACCCTGCGCAGGGCGGCCGCTTCGGCCGCGTCACCGTCGGGGTCGCCGGCGCCGTCGGCGAAGACCACGTCCACGTCGTCCGGTTCGCGGCCGGCCGAGGCCAGCGCGGTGGTGATCGCCCGGGCCAGCTGGACGCCGTCCGGGGCAGGTGCGGTGTGGTGGTGGGCGTCGTGCGTGGCGGCGTGGCCGAGCAACTCGGCGTAGATCCGGGCGCCTCGCTCGGCGGCGTGCGAGCGATCCTCCAGCACCATCAGGGCGCCGCCCTCGCCGGGCACGAAGCCGGCGGCATGCGGGCTGAACGGCAGATACGCCCGGTCCGGATCCTGGCCGCGATACACCGTGTGCAAGGTGCTCTGGCAGGTGAGCGCGAACGGCGACAGCGGGGCCTCGCTGCCGCCGACCAGGACCGCCTTGCTGCCGCGCCGCAGCAGCCGCCAGGCCTGCTTGAGCGCGTCGAGGCCGCCCGCGCCGTCCGCCGAGACCACGCCACAGCCGCCGGTGAGGCCGTGCTTGATGGAGATCTGGCCGGTGCTGGCGGCGTAGAACCAGGCGATGGACTGGTAGGCGCTGACCTTGCTGGGGTGCTCGGCCCACAGCGCCTGCTCCTCCTTCTGCCCGAACTCGTTGCCGCCGGAGCCGCTGGCGGTGACCACCGAGAGCTGGAAGTTCGGGTGGTCGGCGGGCTTGAACGCGGCGTCGGCGAGCGCCATTTCGGCGGCGGCCATCGCGAACCAGCTCCAGCGGTCGGTCTGGACCCGGAGCTTGTTGGTCATCCAGGTGGCCGGTTCGAAGCCGGTGACCTCCCCGGCCACGGCGATCGGCGAGCAGGTCGCGTCGAGCCGGTTGAGGCGGCGCAGCCCGCTCCGGCCGGCAAGGGCGGAGCGCCAGTACGGTGCGGTGCCGATGCCGATCGGGGCGACGACGCCGACGCCGGTGAGAACTGCCCTGGTGCTCATATGCCGGCCTCCGCCGCTGAGAGAACCGCTGAGAAGACCATCGCCGACTGGAAGCCCCCGAAGCCGCTGCCCACCGACAGCGCGTGCCGCACCGGCTGTTCCCGGGCGAAGATAGGCGTGTAGTCGAGGTCGCACTCGGGGTCGGGATGCACCAGGTTGGCGGTGGGCGGGATGACGCCGCGGTCGACGGCCAGGGCGCAGGCGGCCATCTCCAGGGAGCCGATGGCGCCGAGGGAGTGGCCGATCACCGACTTGACGGAGCTGATGGCGACCTTGTAGGCGTGGTCGCCGAGAGCCCGCTTGTAGGCGGCGGTCTCGTGGCGGTCGTTCTGCGCCGTGCCGGAGCCGTGGGCGCTGATGTAGTCGAGCTGGTCGGGGCGTACACCGGCCTCGCACATCGCGGAGATGATGGCCTCGCTCAGCTCGTACCCGTCGGGGCGCAGTCCGGTCATGTGGTAGGCGTTGGCCCGGTTGTCGTAGCCCCGGACCTCGCAGTAGATGTGCGCGCCCCTCGCGAGGGCGTGGTCAAGGTCCTCCAGGACGAGGATGGCGCTCCCTTCGCCGAGTACGAAGCCGCTGCGCTCCTTGTCGAAGGGCGTGGAGGCCTGTTCGGGGTCGTCGCCGCCGGTCGTGGTGGCGCGGATGGCGTCGAAGCAGGCGACGGTGATCGGGGAGATGGGGGCGTCGCTGGCGCCGGCGAGCATGATGTCGGCCTCGCCGTCCTTCATGGCCTGGAAGGCGTAGCCGATGGCGTCGATGCCCGAGGTGCACCCGGTGGAGACCACGCCGGAGGGGCCGTGCAGTCCGTAGCGCAGCGATATCTCACTGGCGGCGGACGAGGGGTGCATGGCCCGGTAGAGGAAGGGCATGCCGTGGCCCGGGTCGACCTCCCAGAGGCGGCCGTGATCGCTGGCGACGACGTACTCGTCCTCCAGCGTGATGGTGGCGCCGACGGCGGTGCCGAGGCTGACGCCGATGCGCTCGGTGTCCTCTTCCCCGGTGCGCAGGCCGCTGTCGAGCAGCGCCTCGGCCGATGCGGCCAGGGCGAACTGCGCGAAGCGGTCGTTGCGCCGGATCTCCTGCGGGGTGAGGCCGGCCGCGACCGGGTCGAAGTCGCATTCGGCGGCGATGCACGAGCGGTACTCGGTGGGGTCGAACCGGCTGATCCGCCGGATGGCCGGGCGGCCACCGACGATCCGGTCCCAGAACGCCTCGCGTCCCACGCCGCCGGGCGCGATCGCTCCCACGCCCGTGACCACGACTCTGCGCCCGTTTGCCTGCACGACCCGGCCTCCTCCGATCACCGGTCGACCAGTTCGCGTACGACCCGGGCGGCAGCCTCTTCCCTGCTCTCGGTGTCCACGTGGCCGAGGTCGGGGCGCGGCGCCAGCGGGCTGAGGAAGAACACCCCGCGAGCGGACGACCCGGTCTCGTTCACGACCCGGTGCCTGACATTGCGCGGCACGAGCAGCGCCTCGTCCTTGCCGACGATGTGCGGCACGCCGTCCAGGTCGAGCCGCAACTCGCCCTCCACGACGACCAGGAATTCCTGGGAGTACGGGTGGTAGTGCTCGGCCACCGCCTCGCCGGGGCCCAGCAGCACGATGCCGCAGAAGCCGTCGGTGCAGCCGACCGACCCGGGGGTCAGCAGGGTGCGCAGGTCACCGCCGCGCCGGTTGTCCGGCTTGACGTCGGAGATGTGGACGGCGCGGGTGCGGCGGGCTTCGAGGCGGTCCTTGATGAGCTGGAGCTGCACCTTGGAGTTGCCGTTGATGCGGTGCCGCATGCCCTCGTCGTCGACCGGGGCGTCGGGCTTCATCCGGAAGTCCTGGACCCAGCGCATACGGGTCTGCTCCGGTCCCAGCTCCTCGTACTGCCAGAAGATGTTCATGAACTCGAACGGGCCGGTCTCCACGCGGCGGGCGCGGACGGTGCGGCTGGCCAGGTCGGTGGTGCGCTCGGAGACCCAGGACCAGACGCGGCCCTTCTCGTCGGGGTGCATGGTCAGCCGGAAGGTGACCGTGTTCCCCTCCCGGCCGGTGATCTCGGCCGCGGCGTACTCACTGAAAAGGTCGGGCCAGGACGCCACGTCGTTCGTACGGGTCCAGACATAGGTGAACGGAGCGTCGATGACGATCTCGTTCTCGGTGTGCGCGGTCATCGTCCGGCCACCGCCTCTTCGACCATGCGGCGCAGCTGCGTCGGGGTGGTCTCGGGAGTCAGGTGCTCCTCGACATCCACGGCCCAGCGCTCCACGACGCGCGCGGCGATCTCGGTGCGGGCCAGCGAATCAAGATCGAGGTCCCGGAAGGAGTCGTCGAAGACTCCTGGCCCCACCGGCGGCTCGGCGCCGACGGCGAGCAGCAACCCCGCCAGGTCACTGTCGGTGAACTCTCTCAGTTGACTATCGGTCACAGACGTCACGGGTACCTCCAACCAGACGGCCGATTAATCACACAAACGGTCCCCACGGATGGGGAACGCGTCACGCGACGGCCGCCGGGTCCACCCGGACGGGGGACTCGCTACTCGGCCGACTCGGGATCATGTGCGAAGACATTCAGGAGGTCGCCGACGAAGTGCTTGGCCTCGGCAGGGTGACGGAAGTGACCGGTGGGGTTGATCGTGTACTGGTTGCGCCGACCGAGCCTGACCTTGCTCAGATACCCGCCGGCCACCAGATCGGCGACGATCCCCTGCGTCGCCCGCTCGGTGATCCCGGCATGGACCGCGACGTCCCGGAGCCGCGCGTCCGGCTTCCGCGCCAGTTCGAGAAGCACGCGGGCGTGGTTGGTCAGGAATGTCCATCGGCCGTTGGAGTCGGGGTCCTGGGTGGTCATGCGCTCCCTCGTGGCAATCTGTGCGAACGATCTAGTGACCTGCAATTGACGAATTTCATTTCACGTATCCATTGACAGGATACCGCTCGGGCGTCACGCTCGAAAGGTGATTGCACACGACAGCGTCGAAGCACGTGACCTGTCCAAGGTCATGTTCGCCCGGCTGAGGGAACTCGAAGAAGGCACGTACGAGTACCAGTACGTGCGCAACACCCTCATCGAGCTCAACCTCACACTGGTGCGCTATGCCGCCCGCCGTTTCCAGTCCCGCAGCGCCCAGCTGGACGACATCATGCAGGTCGGCACCATCGGGCTGATCAAGGCCGTCGACCACTTCGACATCCAGCGTGGCGTCGAGTTCACCAGCTTCGCGCTCCCCACCATCGTCGGGGAGATGAAGCGCTTCTTCCGGGACACCAGCTGGGCCGCGCACGTCCCGCGCCGGCTCCAGGAGGCCCGGATCGACATCGCCCGCGCCACCGAGGCGCTCGGCAAGCGGCTCGGCCGCGACCCGACGGCGGCCGAACTCGCCGACGAACTCCACCTCACCGAGGCCGAGGTCGTCGAGGCCCAGGCCGTCACCGACAACGCGTACACCGCGTCGTCGCTGGACGCCACCACCACGGACGACGAGAGCGAGGGCGCCCTCGCCGCCTACCTCGGCCACGTCGACCCCTCCCTGGAGCGCGTCGACAACCTCATCAGTCTCAAGCCGCTGATCGCCGAGCTCGACGAACGCGACCGTATGATCCTCTCCCTCCGCTTCGGCGACGAACTCACCCAGGCCGAGATCGCCGACCGCATCGGCGTCTCCCAGATGCACGTCTGCCGACTGCTCAAGCGCATCCTCGCCACCCTCCGCGAGGGCCTGCTCGCCGAGGCCGAAGCCTCCAGCTAGCCCCTGGTGAGGCGGGTGGCAGAGCCATTCGGTCGTGCTTGACTTGACGTAGAGGCCCGTGAGTGCCGCCATTGTGGCGGAGACCGCGCCCCTGGCCGAGTACGACCAGCAGATCCGCCACCAGGCGGCGCCACAAGCCCAGGGCTGGCAGGCGTAGACAGCGGCATAGGCTCTGTCCGGGCGATCACGGGCGCCCGCCGCGCCAGCGGCTGATGTCACAGCGGCGTCGTCTGGTGCGGTGCATCGCAAGGCGCTGGGGGCACCCCCGGACGGAGTCTGGGGGAGGATGTCCGCATACTGGTTTGTCTGTGGGCGTTTCGGCAACGCCGCGAGGTGCCGTGCCTGGGGGCACCTCCCAGCCGCCAGGCTGGGGGAGCGGCGAAGGGGCCGTTCGTGATCGCCCGGACAGGGCCTAGATCCCGCCGCGCTCGCGGGTGATGCGCACCGCCGCGTGGCGGTTCCCCGTACGGCCTCGGAGCCGCCCCCGTACCGGCGGCGCACGCCGGTCGCCTCGATCACGCTCTCCCCGATATCCATGGCTCAAGCGTCGGGCCGGGCGGCGGCCGGGGGCAGTGCGGACTGTCACGACTGGCGATGACGAATGTCATGCGTCGCCAGGGCCGCCGTCGGCATTGTGGGGGGCTGTCCGGTGAGGGCGGCAACGGTGGTGGCCAGAGCGTGGCGTTGTTCGTCGGTCCAGGAGGCCGCGTCGCCGGCGTTCATGGGGTGGCCGTGGGCCGGCGCAGATCGCCTCGCTGGACGACGTCTCGGAGCCCACGCTCAACTTCCCGGCGTACTACAACACCCATCTCGCCCCCATGCCCGCCTTCGCGGGCGCCACCGTCGACGGACAGCCGACCACGGTCTCGCCGCTGCTCAAGGGCAATTCCGCGCGCTACTGACGCGGTGAACGCGCCGCCCGCACGAGGCGGACGGCGCGGGGAGCCCGCCGAAGTGCGTACGTACTAGAACTGCACATCCGAGCAGGCGTAGAAGGCGTTGGCGGTGTCGGCGACGGTCCACACGGCGACGATGAGGTGCTTGCCGGTCTTGCCGGTGGGGATGGTGCCCTGGTGTGAGGCGGTGGTGCCCGGGCGGGCGCCGTTGTAGGGGACGATCAGGAAGGGCGTCGTGTCCAGGCTCGCGCGGGTGAGCGGCTTGGTCGGGTCGTAGCCGGACTTGGTGATGTAGTAGCGGAAGTCCGTGGTGGCGTGGGACGCGGTGAACCGCCAGGTGAAGGTGTAGCTCTGACCGCCGGTCACCTTGGTGGCCGGCCACTGTCCGCTGCGCGGGGCGTCGAGTTGGGCGAATCGGCTGTTGCCGCCGGCGCAGATCGTGCCGTCGGCGGGTCCGGCCGAGGGGAAGCCCTTGGGGCCCTCGACGCTCTGCGGTTCGTACTGGATGTCGCCGCAGTTGGTGACGGTGCCGTTGGCGCAGAGGGCCTGCCGGCTGATGGGGGTGTTGGTGTAGCCGTGACTCTGGGCGCTGCCGGTGGCGAGGACGGAGACGAGGGCGACTCCCAGGCCGATCACGGCCGCGCTGATCTTCTTGCGCATGCTGGCTCCTGGAGAACGTGGGGGAGTTCCTGGGGCGTGCTGGGGACGCGAGCTCAGCGCATTAAGGTCTAGACCAGGTTCAGGTTAGGGCACGCTATTTGAACATGTCCATACCATCGAGCAAACGGATCACCGCGCCTCACGCGGCCAGGAAGCGCTGCGCTGCCGCCGTCAGCCGACCAGGGCGGCGGCGCGGCGGCCGCTCTTGGCCTCCTGGACCTCACCCAGAAGCGCTGCCGCCGCCGCGCTGGTCGGATCGCCCGTCACGGTGATGGTCTCCCAGGCCGGTACGGTCCCGCTGAGCCCGACGAAACGCACCTGATCGGTCTTGGCCGCGAACGACTGCGGTACGAGCGCCACGCCGAGCCCGAAGGTCACCATGTCGAGCAGCGAGTGCACGTCGGTCACCTCCAGCGAGACATGGCGGTCCACGCCCGCGGCGGCGAGCGCGCTGTCGACCAGGTCCCGGGTGCCCCAGTCCGGCAGGAAGTCCACGAACTGTTCCCCCCGCAGCTCCGCCACCCCGACCTCCACCCGCGCCGCCAGCGGATGGTCGGGCGCACAGGCCAGCACCAGCGGTTCGCTGGCGAGCGGCCCCACCACGACGTCGTCCGGGCACCGGGCCGGGCGCGAGACGAAGGCCACGTCCAGCCGTCCCGCGCGCACCTGCTCGATCAGCTCGGCAGACCCGCCCTGCCGCAAGCGGATCTCCAGACCGGGATACTCGGCCAGGAAGCGGCCGAGCACGGCCGGCAGATGCACCACGTGCAGGCATTGCAGCGACCCGATGGCCAGGCTGCCGCGGAGCAGCCCCTGCACCGCCGCGACCGCGTCCTTGGCGGCGTCGGTCGCCGACAGCGCCCGCCGGGCCTCGACCAGCAGGACCCGCCCCGCAGGGGTCAGCTCGACCTGCCGGGTGCTGCGGAGGAAGAGCGGGGCGCCCAGTTCGTGTTCGAGGGAGCTGATCGAGGCGGACAGCCCGGACTGGGCGATGTGCAGACGCTTGGCCGCCCGGGTGAAGTGGCATTCCTCCGCGACGGCGACGAAGTACTTCAGTTGCCGGAGTTCCATGATTCATCACCAGAGCTGCTCAAAGGGATCGGTTTCTCCTGTTGGACAGCTTAATCACCAAAGCGCAGGCTGGGGAAGCACCAGCAGATCTCCAAGGAGGAGCTCCCATGCAGACTCGCCGCATCGGTGACACCCAGGTCAGCACGATCGGTCTCGGTGGAATGCCGATGTCCATCGAGGGGCGCCCCGACGAGCAGCGCTCGGTCGCGACGATCCACGCCGCGCTGGAGGCGGGCGTGACGCTGTTCGACACCGCAGACGCCTACCACCTGACAGCGAACGACGTCGGCCACAACGAATCGCTGATCGCCGGCGCGGTGGCCAGCTACGGCGGCGACACCTCCGACGTACTGATCGCCACCAAGGGCGGTCACCTGCGTCCGGGCGACGGCTCCTGGACCCTGAACGGCTCGCCGGAGTACCTGAAGCAGGCCTGCGACGCATCGCTCCAGCGACTCGGCGTCGAGGCCATCGGACTCTACCAGTTCCACCGGCCGGACCCGAAGGTCCCCTACGCCGACTCCGTCGGGGCGATCCGCGACCTGCTGGACGCGGGCAAGATCCGCTACGCCGGCATCTCGAACGCCAACCCGGATCAGATCCGGCTGTCCAACGAGATCCTCGGCGGCCGGCTGGTGAGCGTACAGAACCAGTTCTCCCCGGCCTTCCGCTCCAGCGAACCGGAGCTGGAGCTCTGCGCCGAACTGGGCATCGCCTTCCTGCCGTGGAGCCCGCTCGGCGGGATCACCCAGGCCGGTGAACTGGGTTCACGGTTCGCTGTCTTCGCGGAGGTCGCGAAGGCACACGGTGTCAGCCCGCAGCAGGTCTCCCTGGCCTGGGCACTCGCCAAGGCGCCCGTGGTGATCCCCATCCCGGGTTCCTCGCGCCCCGAGACCATCCGCGACTCGGTCGCGGCGGCCGATCTCAAGCTGTCCGCCGAGGAGTTGAGCCGCCTCGACGCCGTCTGACGGAGCCTCGTGGTCTCGGGAGCGCGTGACCTCGAGTGGCCTCACTCGTTGGCTCCCGTGCAGATCACTCGTGACGCGTCCTGCTGGTCCATCCCAAGGCATCCGCGCTCCCCTCGCGCTCCCAAGACCACGCGGTCCGCCTGAGTCTTCCGGCGCCTACATGAAGGTCAAATACAAGGAGACGGCACGGGGTAGCCTCGCGGTGAACATCATCGACTCGCTAGCTAGGGAAAATGGCCCTGACCTGCCCCTTTGCGTCTTTCGGGGCTGTCAGGGCCTTCCCTGCTCGCACGGCGGAAAAGTCCCCGGGAATTCCCCGGCGGGCGTCTGACCAAGGCGTTCACGACCTCGCTCGTCTGGTTCGTCGAGTCCCATGACGGCACCTTCGCGTCGCTGTTCCACGTGGTCGAAGTTGCCGCGAAGCTGAAGCCCGACACGATCAGCATGAGCTGGGGAGTGGGGCAGGAGTTCACGGACGCGGCGTACAACCCGGATGTCCTGTCTGGGCACGGCAGTGTGACTGCCTCGCAGGGGCGCGCGAGGACGTTGACCGGGGAAGATGGCACGCGAAGGCGACCCCTGTTCGTGATCTTCGGTCTCAACAACCTTGATCATCAGGAGTCGCGTTCGTCATTTCCAATCGAACCAAGGGCGCAACCACGGATTGGTCAGGACGAACACCTCATCTCGCCTACCGAGAACGGCCGGTGATGCCCCGCACCTGCGAAAAGCTTTGGGCTTCGCTGAGCGCGGAACCGCTGCTGGGCCCGCTCGCCGCCCAGCGGTCCAGGGCGCCGGGGTGTGGGGCGGGCTGCTGGCCGGAGCTGTCGTGCCACGAGCGAGGCACTCTTCCCGCGCCTGGAGGACACGCAATAGGTCGGATCTTCTCGCCGTAATCCGCGCCTGACTCTAGGAGTTGGAGGCACGGTTGCGTACATTCATTGGACGTCTGACCTTCGCCCGTCCTGCTGGAGACCCACGATGCGCAACACCGCCGTTGCATGCCTTGTTGTCGCCGCCGCCGCCTGTTTCGGCTTCACCGGTGGCCCACCCAGAGCCGTCCCGGATACGAACACCCTCCATGTCGCGCCCGACGGGCGCGGTTCCGCCTGCACTACGAACAATCCGTGCACCCTGAACACCGCCCGCGACCGTGCCAGATCCCTGGTCCCCGACGCCACCGGGGACGTCGTGGTCGAGCTGCAGGGCGGGACGTACCGGCTCACCAGCCCGTTCCAACTGGGCGTGCAGGACTCCGGCCGGCCCGGCCACCCGGTGGTGTACCGGGCGGCCGCCGGCCAGACACCTGTGCTCAGCGGCGCCACCCGCGTCACCGGGTTCGCCGAGGTGGACGCGGCCAAGAACATCTACCGCGCCGAGGTCCCGGCGGGCGTGGCCAGCAGGGAGCTGTTCGTCAACGGTGTACGCGCGGACCGTGCGCGAGGGCCGAAGAACCCCTCAGGGTTCTCGGTGACCGCCACCGGGTTCACCACCAGCGACCCGTCGTACGCCTCGTGGACGAACCCCGCTCAGGTCGAGGTCGTCGAGAACAACGCCTGGAAGCAGATGCGCTGCCCGCTGGCGTCCATCACGCGCTCCGCGTCCGGCGGTTCCGACCTCACCGTTGACCCCGGCTGCTGGAACAACAACCACAGCTCGGTGCCCAACCCCGGCTTCCCGTTCAACGGCGCGGGACTGCCCAGCCTGGACGGCATCACCTGGCTGGAGAACGCGTACCAACTGCTGGGCACCCCTGGGCAGTTCTACCTCGACGACAGCGCCGGCTACCTCTACTACGTGCCCCGGGCCGGCGAGAACCTGGCCACCGCGGACGTCGAGCTGCCCGTCGCCCCCGAACTGCTCGATGTCTCAGGCACCCCGGGACACCTGGCCCCGGTGAACGACACCGACTGGCGAGCGGTCTACAGCGGAAGCTGGGGCTACTCCAGCGGCCGGCACCTCGGTGACCTGGGCGCCGATGTGCACTACACCTCCACCAACGGCGACTCGGTCAGCTACACCTTCACCGGCACCGGGATCCAGGTCCTGTCCGAGACCAACTCGGACGAAGGCAACGCGGACGTCTACATCGACGGCACGAAGGTGTCGACGGTCTCCGGCAACGGCCCGGAGCGCCTCGCCCAGCAGGCCATGGTCTCCGTCACCGGACTGCCGAAGGGCACGCACACACTGCGCCTGGTCAATACCGGCGGATCGTATCTGCTGGTCGACGGCTTCACCGTGATCCCCGACGTGATCGCGCCCGTGCACGACGTCGTCTTCTCCGGGCTCACCTTCGCCTACACCACCTGGAACGCCCCGACGGCCGAAGGCTATGTGGACAACCAGGCCGGCGTGATCTGGGATCCGACGACGCGCACGCCGATACAAATCCCCGCCGCCGTCCAGGTGCACCGCGGCGCGCGAATCACCTTCACCGACGATGTTGTCCAGCACACCGGAACCAGCGGGATCGCCCTGGCTGACCAGACGCAGGACTCCAAGGTGAACGCAAGCTCCATCACCGACACATCGGGTACCGGAGTGGCCATCGGCGCGGTAGACGACTACTACCAGACCGAGCCCGCGCTGATGACGAGCGGCAACACCGTATCCGCCAGCACCGTGCAGTTCCCCGGCCAGGAGTACCAGGACGCGGTCGGCATCTGGGTCGGCTACAGCAAGGGAACCGTCATCTCGCACAACGACGTCGGCTACACGCCGTACTCCGGCATGTCCATCGGCTGGGGCTGGGGCTGGGCGTCGAACTGCACGCTCCAGGCCGCGCAGGGACTGCCCAGCCCATGCCTGCACGGCACCAGCTACGCCGGGGGCAACAAGATTATCGACAACCATGTGCACAGCGTGATGGGCGCGCTGAACGACGGCGGACCGATCTACACCCTCGGCGGCCAGTCCGCGCCCTCGGAGTTCTCCGGGAACGTCCTGTCGGAGTGCATCGACGGCTGCAACATGATCTACCACGACGAAGGAAGCTCGCTGTGGAACACCCACGACAACGTGGTGCGGTTCAGCAACGGGTCACTGTGGACGAACCTGTGGACGCCGAGCATCCATGACGACTCGATCCACGACAACTACAGCGACACCGCTTCCTACAACAACAACGGCACGAACATCACCTTCCAGCAGGCCACCGTGGTGACCGACGGGAACTGGCCGACCGCGGCCCAGTCAATCGTGAACGCCGCGGGTCCCGGCACCCTGCCGGGCAAGGTGGTCGACGACGACGACCTGCGCGTGGCGTACACCGGCGGCTGGTCGTCGAGCGGGTCCCGGAGCACCGGCGACCTCGACAACGGCGTGCACTACACCCAGCAGAACGGCGCCGCCGCCACGATCACCTTCACCGGCACCGGGATCAGCTTCCTCACCGAGACCAACTCCGACGAGGGCGACATCGGTATCACCCTGGACGGCGTCTCCAAGGGAACGGTTAGCGCGAACACCCCGGATCGGCACTCCCAGCAGAGCCTGTACTCGGTGTCCGGCCTGACCGCCGGCCAGCACACGCTGACGGTGACCAAACTCAGCGGCACCTACCTCCTGGTGGACGGCTTCACGCTGAGCTGAGCGCCACTGATCGCCGCGGAATCCCTGTCCCGGGCCCGAACAACCAAGCCGCTCTGGCCGGCCGACTCCGGGTGCCCCTGACGTCTTCGCCGAAACCGCCGTACTCCGGCCGTGCGTGACGTCAGCGGGCACCGGGTCGCCGGCCGGGAGAAAGGTGAACCATGCTTGTCACCAAGAGAACAACGCTGCTGGCCCTGCTGGCCGTGACCACCGCCGTCGCCGGACTCATGGGAGGCGCGCCCTTCGCCGAAGGCCAGCCGGCCGACTCCCACGCGGCCAACCCCCAGCGGGTGGCCGCTTGGGCGCCCAGCATGACGATCGGCGGACCGAACTTCAATGACCAGACCATCCGGATGGTCGCGCACTCCAGCATCGACGGAACCGCACTCCGTATCCACCTGTCCAATCTGCGCAGCACCATCCCGCTGACCGTCGGAGCGGTGAGCATCGCCGCACAGGCCGACCGGGCCACGGCGGTCGCCGGATCGCAGCGGGCGGTCACCTTCTCCCACAGGAAGTCCGTGACCATCGCGGCCGGGGCGGAACTGGTCAGCGACCCGGTCCCGATGTCCGTCAAGGCTGACCAGAACGTCCTGGTCAGCATCTACCTCCCGCACGCGACCAGTTCCGCCACCTGGCATTCCGACGCCTTCGACACCAGTTACCTGTCCACCCCGGGCGACCACACCGCCGACACCGCGGACGGCAACTACATCGCGGCGACCACCTCCTGGTACTACCTCTCCGGCCTCGACGTGACCTCGCCGGACGCCCATGGCACTGTGGTGGCCTTCGGCGATTCCATCACCGACGGTTACAACACCCCGGCGGGGGCGTACCACCGCTGGCCCGACGACCTGGCCCGGCGGCTGTCCGGAACCCAGCCGATGGGTGTGGTGGACGCCGGCATCGGCGGCAACCGCGTCCTGACCGACGTGCCGAACATCTGGCAGGGCATCAGCGCTACCAAGCGTTTCGCCCACGACGCGCTGGGCCAGCCCGGGGTGCGGGACGTGATCCTGCTGGAGGGCATCAACGACATCGGCAACAACGCCGGTCCGGGTGGTGCCCCGCTCACCGCACAGGACCTGATCAACGGTTACCAGAATCTGATCCAGCAGGCCCATGCGGCCGGAGTCCGGATCATCGGCGGCACGATGCTGCCGGACAAGGGAGCCGGCTACTACAGCGACTCCGCCGAAGCCATCCGCCAGGCGGCCAATACCTGGATTCGCACCAGCGGGGCCTTCGACGGGGTGGTCGACTTCGAGAAGGCCGTCGCCGATCCGGCGGACCCGGCCGCCCTCAACCCCGCCTTCGATTCCGGCGATCACCTCCACCCGAACGAGGCCGGCATGCAGGCGCTGGCGAACGCGGTCGACCTGTCGCTGCTGAAGTAGACGGCGGCCGTCCCCGTATCGACGCCTGCCGGGGCGACGGACCCGTCTCGGCAGGCGTCAGCGCGGTAACGTCATCGATCGTGGCCGCCACCGCACTAGCCTCGCCCGCCCCGGTAACCGTGCTCACCTCCGACCCCGAAGGCCTCCTCATGCTGTGTGGTCCTGGCACCCGCGTCTTCAAGGTCTGACTGACCCCCGAGCCCTGGCTGCGGAATGGCAAGTCCGACTACGGCGGCTGCCCGGCACCGGCGCCGCAGGACTCCGGTGGGCGACCAGATTCGCGCAACCGCGCTCACAACAGCCACACCCCCTCCCGCATCAAATCCCGGCCCCGCAGCTCCTCCACCGTCCGCCACGTCTGCACCCACCACGGCCGCACCGCGTAGTACGCATACGCCGGACCGCTCTCCCGGGGATCCCATCCGCCCTTTGCCGCGAACGACTCACCCACCCCTGCCGGCAGCTCGCCACTCGTCATCTCCCGCGCCGTCCCGCCCATGAGCACCACATCACCCGTATCCCCAAAACTCAGCCGCACCCGCCCCGACGCCCGCAGATTCCGCCCCGTCGGATTCGACTCCCGCGTCGACAACCACACCTCCTCGCCGTCCCACCAGAAGGACAGCGGCACAAGGCACGGCTCACCGCCGGCATCCGCCGTGGCGACCCATACGTCCTTGTCGTGCTCCAACCGGTCCAACGCCTCACGGTGACGCTGCTCAAGAGGGCGCGGGCCTGCGTTTGTTCCCATGTGCCGCGACGTTACCGGCGTGTGCCGCGCCGCGCCTGTGCCGCGCCGCGCCTGGGTGAAAGGCCGGTAGGACCGGCGCCTTACGCCGTCCCGGGGTGACAAGCCGATGCGGACAGGGCCGCCCTTGGGGTCGACGTTGACCGGCAGGCTCGACGGCGGTGACGACCGACTTGCCGATCGTGAAGATCCGAGCCGGGTGACGGGCGACGTGGCGGTGAGGCTCGCCGACGGTGGCGAGGCCATCGCCGACCTCGGTATATGCCGCGATCAGCCGTGGCACACTGAAGATGTACCACGTGACGTGTCAAGCGCACTCCGGGATCGGTGAAACTCCGAACCGACGGTTAAAGTCCGTGACCCGTCCGCATCCAGCGGTCGGTTGACCAGGTGAAATTCCTGGACCGACGGTTAAAGTCCGGATGGGAGGCAGTGCGCGGCGGGCATGCACCGGTACGCAGCCGTGAGTGATCTGTGAGGCGGTGCGCAGCCGCGCATCTGGCTTCGGAACGCTTCCCCGGTTCGGCGTTCCCCGGTGTATTCGTCTCGTACGAGTCCTATCTCGCCCCCGGAGTCCTTGCCCGAAGAGGCAGGAGGACCCGGTGGCCACCGCCGATGCAGCCCCCGCGATGCGACGAGCGATTACGCTCGCGGCCCGCGGGCTCGGCTCCGCCAGCCCCAACCCAGTCGTCGGGTGTGTCGTTCTCGACGCCGGCAGACAGGTCGTCGGCGAGGGGTGGCACCAGCGCCGCGATGCCGGTGAGGTGTCGATGAGTTTCGCCACTTGGCGCGAACGGGCCTGGTTGGTGGCGGCCAGGGGCAGCGGGCACCGTTGCGGTCGGCGGGCTGTTCGTGACGTTCCCGGCGCTGTCGTGGAACCCGTGGCCCAACCCGTACATCGTCGTGGGCATGCTCGCCGTGATGGTCGCGCAGGCCCGCGGCCGGGTGGAGTTCTGGTTCGCCCGGCTCGCGGTGGCCCTGGTGGGCGTCCCGCTCGCCTGCAGCAGCGGCCTCGTCTTCTCCGGCCTGGTCTACGGCATCTACCCCGTCCTGGTGATCCTCGGCGTGCGCGGCTCGTGGCTGCGGGCCCGGGCCCCCGGACCCGACCGGACACGTGGAAGGAGCGGCAGCATGACCTGGTACGAGACTGAGGCGGGCTTCGCGCTCGACCCCGTTGAGCGGGCGATCGCCGACATCGTGGCCGGACGCCCGGTTGTGGTGGTCGACGACGAGAACCGCGAGAACGAGGGCGACCTGATCTTCGCCGCCGAGCTGGCCACGCCCGAGCTCGTCGCATTCATGATGACCGAGTGCCGCGGCCTGGTGTGCGCGCCCATGGACGGCCCGGACCTGGACCGCCTGGGGCTGCCGCAGATGGTCGACCAGAACACCGAGGCCATGCGCACCGCGTTCACCATCTCCGTGGACGCTGCCACCGAACACGGCACCAGCACCGGCATCTCCGCCGCCGACCGGGCGATCACCTTGCGGATGCTCGCCTGCCCGGGCAGCGTGGCCGACGACTTCGTCCGCCCCGGCCATATCTTCCCGCTGCGCGCACGCCCCGGCGGCGTGCTGACCCGCGGCGGCCACACCGAGGCCGGGGTCGACCTCGCTCGCCTGGCGGGTCTGCGCCCGGCTGCCATGATCTGCGAGATCGCCAACGAGGACGGGACCATGGCCCGCCTGCCGGAACTCGTTCCGTTCGCCCGCAAGCACGGCCTGACGATCATCTCCATCGAGGACCTGGTCACCTACCGGCGCGCCGGCGAGCCCAGCGTGCGCCGCGAGCCCACCGTGCGCCGCGAGGCCCGCACCCGGCTGCCCAGTGTCTTCGGCGACTTCCAGGCGTTCGGCTACCGCAGCACTGTAGACGGGGTCGAGCACATCGCTCTGGTCGCCGGCGGGTTGGACAACGACGGCCGGCTGACCGACGGCGAGGACGTGCTGGTGCGCATGCACTCCGAGTGCCTGACCGGCGATATCTTCGACTCGCTGCGCTGCGACTGCGGACCCCAGCTGCGCACCTCCCTGGAACGGGTGGCGTCCGAGGGCCGCGGTGTGGTGATCTACCTGCGCGGCCACGAGGGCCGCGGCATCGGACTGCTGCACAAGCTGCGCGCGTACGAACTCCAGGAGCGGGGCCGGGACACCGTCGACGCCAATCTGGAGCTCGGGCTGCCCGCCGACTCCCGTGTCTACGAAGCGGGAGCGCAGATCCTCACCGATCTCGGCGTGCGCTCGGTGCGTCTGATGACCAACAACCCGGAGAAGATCGCGGCCCTGACCCGGCACGGGCTGCGGTTCACCGGCCGCGAGCCGATGCCCGTGCAGGCCGGGGAGCACAATCTGGGGTACCTACGCACCAAGCGGGACCGGATGGGTCACGACCTGCCGTGGCTGGACACGGACACCGTCGGCGCCTGCGCCAGCCAGTAATCCGATAACCCAGTACGACAGACGACATCCGGACGTCATTGAGTCGAGGAGAGACATGAGCGGTAGGGGCGCCTGCCTGTGGCGCCGCGCTGCCGAGGACCGCCTCGCCACGGTGCCAGTGCTGAAGACGGCCTCCACCGCTGGGGCCACCGTGGACGCGGGTCCTGGCGACGACGGTCATCGTGGGCACGGCCGCGATCGGCAGCGGGCCGACGATGAGGCCGCCGTCACTGACCTGGTCCACCCACGCCTTTGGCAGTAGTGGCGGGGTGCACCACCCACCATCGGGTCGAACGGGGCCTACGGGGCCCGCTCGGGGAAGCCGACCGTGCCGTCGGCGGCGTGGCAGCGGACGTTGTCCAGGCCCCGTTCCTGGCGGATGAGGTTGGCCCAGCGGCTCAGGTAGGTGTCGAGATCGAGGCTGGTGACGGAGCCGTGGGGACCGACGAGCTGGGCGAGCAGTCCGCGGGACGGTGCCGCAGTCCACGACGCTCAGTCATGCCCGTCATCCACCTCCAGCGTGGACAGCTCGCGGAGGCGCTCGGGGACGGTTTCGGCGGCCAGGGAGACTGCGCGCATGGCTCACTCCTTCGCAGGGTTGGGGCGAGGTACGCGTATTCGTCGTCAACCGCTTCGGGCGGGTGAAGGACACACGCGGGGGTGACACCGGGCCGGTCAGGTTGGCGAGTCCGAGCGTGGTAATTGGCCAGCCCCGCCCCTCGCCCGAAGATCTGGATGACCCTTGGGAGGGCAACCGGAGACGCCCGCCGGCTCCCCGCCGGGGTCTTCACGCCAGCACTACGTCACCGGCATGGCCGGTGAGGTGTCGCACGACGTATTCGGCGTCTCGTCCGACGCCACAGCCGAATTCTGAGGTGAAGCTGTACTGGAACGGCAGGCCGACGAAGTACAGGCCCGGGATCTCGGATACTCCGCGCGTGTGGCGTGGCATGCCGAATTCGTCGAAAGCGGGCAGGTTGATCCAGCCGAAGTCCGGTCGGAAGCCGGTCGCCCACACGATGGCCGCGGGGCGTACGACCCGCCCGTCGCCAAGAAGGGGAAGGCCATGGGAGTGCCCTTCGACCCTGGGCAGCCGTTCGACTCCTGCCTTCGTCAGTTGCCGGGGACTGCTCCTGATCACAGGTGTGCCCTTACCACTCGTGGCCGCGCGGAGCCTGCGTCCCATGGAGCTGTCGACGGTCAGTAGACGGTGGGCGAGTCGCCAGAAGACCGGCCCGGTGGGATTGAACGGGATGTGGCCGGGGTGGCGGCCGGCGAGCCAGACCGAGTGCGCCGTGGCGAGTTCAGTGGCGATCTCCACGCCGGTGTTGGCGGCCCCGACCACCAGTACCGGTCCCGAGGCGACCTCGGTGGGGTTATGGTAATCGGCCACCGTGAGCTGCTGGATTGCCGGATCGAGTCCGTCGGCGAATGGGGGGATGCGGGGGGCGAGCAAGGAGCCGATGGCCACGATCACGATGTCCGCTTCGAGGCCGACGTCGCCCAGGTCGAGGAGGAACCGGTCGCCGCGCCGAGCGAGCTCGTGGACCCGGGTGTCCAAGCGGACCGGCAGGTTAAGGATCTGGGCGTACGACTGCAGGTAGTCGGCCATCTGATCCTTGCTGGGGAAGGCTCTGCCCGGGCCGGGGAAAGGCAGGCCGGGAAGGCCGCTGACAGCGGCAGGCGTGAACAGCCGCAGCGAGTCCCACCTGCGGCGCCAAGGCTCGCCGATACTCGAGTGGGCATCGACGATCAGGTACTCCCTGGCCGTCCGGGCGAGATGCGCCCCTGCCGCGAGTCCAGCCTGGCCGGCACCGATCACCACCGTGTCCAGTCGCTCGGTCATGACCTCCTCCTAGTAAATGAACCAAAGGGGCGAGTCCATCTCCTCCTACGCCCCTGCCCGCCACCCGCTCAGCAGCGCTTCCATCCAAGAAGCGTCAGTCTTGCCTCATGGGAGAGTCAATCGCCACGCCTCGCGCGGGACCCTCCCCTGACGGGGCAGTCGACGCCGAGCGCAGAGCCGGCCAACTGAAGTCCGGCCTCGGTGTACTCGCCGACCAGGCCGTGACCGGTCAGTTCGGCCCGGACGTGGTACGCGACCGGCGGTAGGGAGAACCGCACGCACAGACACCAGTTTAGGACCGCCAAGGAGGACTGCGGCCAGTACCGCGCCGAGCGAGGAGTCCGAGCGGCCGAGGTTGGCGGCTGCGGGTAGGTGGCGCCAGCGCTTGGCCGGCTTGAGGTTCGGGATGTACTGCGATGGACCGGCCCGGCCCCCGGATCCAACGGATTTTCCTGGCGTCCCATGCGGTGTCCCCCTCCACCCGACGCGCGGTCATCGCACGGTCGGCCCGCGTCAACCTACGCACCCCGGCGCCTGGCAGCAACGCCTTCTCAAACGCAGTTTTCCTCCGCGCCCGCCTCTGACCAGCAGCGCGGCGGACTTTCAACCACACGCCCTGGCCCCCGACCGGCGGCGAGCAGCCGTTCAAGGGCGTGCGCGGCGCGCAGCACTGTCGAGTCCGTCAGTCGGCCGCCAACGATCTGGAGACCGACGGGCAGTCCCTCGCCGGTTACCCCCACCGGTACGCTCGCCGCCGGCTGACCGGTGAGATTGAACGGGAAGGCGAAGGGCGACCAGTCACGACCCGGCCCGTCTTCCGGCCATCGCAAGCCGATCGGGAACGCCGTTGTTGCGGTGGTCGGGGTGACCAGCAGGTCCCAGTCCGCCATGAAGCCGCGGACCGCGTCGTACAGCACCTGGCGCCGGGTCGCGGCCCAGGTGAACATCTCCGCGGTCCACTCCCGGTGCACCAGCTCCCGAAGGTCCTCGGAAACCTCATGCCGCTCCGCCAGCTCCCGCAGCCCTGCGAGGTCGGAGTCCCGGGCGACCGTGGCCGCGAACGCCGAACGCAGCTCCCGCAGATCCCCGACGGGCGGATCGACGGGCACGACCTCGCAGCCCAGTCCGTCGCGGCCGAACAGGCCGACCGCACGCGTGGTGAGTTCGAGCACCTCGGGGTCGACATGCGCCTGCCCGAGGCGCGGGCTCCAGGCGATCCTCAGACCACGCACACCTTCGTCCAAGGACGCCCGCAGCTCACCCACGGCGCTGGGTATCGAATGCCGGTCCCGCTCGTCGAAGCCCGCGATCGCTTCCAGCACCAGTGCGGCGTCCGCTACCGTACGGGTGATCGGCCCGACGGATTCCAGCGTTTCCCAGCTCCCCAGCCCCGCCCGTGTCGGCAACCGGCAGGATGGGTACAGGGGCACCACCCCGAAGGTCGGCTTCAGGGTGAAGACACCGCACAGAGCCGCGGGCACGCGCAGCGAACCGCCACCGTCGTTGCCCAGGCTGACCGACCCCATCCCGGCGGCCACGGCCGCGGCCGAGCCGCCCGAGGACCCGCCTGCCGTACGATCCGGTCGGTGGGGATTGCGGGTCGGACCGAACAGCGCATTGTCGGTCACCACGCCGTACCCGAGCTCACGGGTGTTGGTCTTCCCGAGCAGGAGGCCGCCCGCCGCGCGCATCCGCTCCACGCAGACGTCGTCATGGTCGGGGATCCAGTCGGCGTAGGCGGTGCTGCCCAGGGTGGTACGCAGTCCGGCGGTCGGGATGAGGTCCTTCACGGAAAACGGAACCCCATGCAGCGGCCCGGTCCTCTCGCCTGCCGCCAGCGCCGCATCAGCCGCCCGCGCGTCCGCCAGTGCCCGCTCGTTGAGCGTGCAGAAGGCGTTGACCGACGGGTCGGCCGCATCGATACGGTCCAGTACCGAACGCATCAGCTCCTCCGCGGAGAACCGGCCTTCACGGATCCCCCGCGCTTGCTCGCCGACGGTGAGCTCCCACAACTCCGTCATCGCATCAGCCCGGCTGTCTCCCGGTGCTGGTACCGCCCGAACCCCGGCTGCTGCCTGAGCTCGCCGTCCTCCAGCACGACCCGGCCACGCACGGTGGACAGGACCGGCCAGCCGGTCACCTCACGGCCTTCGTAGAGGCTGTACGTCGCGGTCGAGTGCTGGGTCGCCGCGCTGATCACTTCCCGGCGTTCGGGATCCACCAGGACGAGATCCGCGTCGGAGCCCGGCGCGATGACGCCCTTCTTCGGGTACAGCCCGTAGATCCGCGCCGGGTTGGTGCTCAGGATCTCGGCGAGCAGAGCCACGTCCCCGCCACGCCGCACCACCAGTTCGTCGAAGATCACCGGCAGCATGGTCTCCGTACCGGGTGCGCCGTACGGCTCGGCGAACACGTCGGCGACCGGGCCCATCCGCTCCCGTACCCGGGGCGCGTGGTCGCTCGCGACCACCGACAGTGTGCCCGCGCTCAACCCGTCCCACAGCCGGTCCCGGTCGTGGTCGCTGCGCAGCGGAGGCCCGACCTTCGCCTGCGCCCCGACGCGCAGGAGATCGTCGTTGGTCAGGCTCAGATACTTCGGGCAGGTCTCCCCGAACACACGCTGACCCTCGGCCGCCGCCTCGCGCAGGAGTTCCACGCCACCCGCCGTGGTCATGTGCAGGATGTAGAGGGGACAGTCGGTCGCCTTCGCATAGGCGAGCGCCTTGTGCACCCCTAGGTCCTCGGCCGAGGCGGGGTGCGTCCAGGCGAAGTCCTCAAGCCCGGTGCGCCCGGTCGCCTGGGCGTGCTCGATGAGGTTGCTGAGGATCTCGCCGTCCTCCGCGTGCACCATGGCCAGGCCGCCGTTCTCCGCCACCACGCGGAGGTTGCGCAGCAGGGTGGCGTCGGGCGTCATGATGCCGGTGTCCTTGTAGGACATGAAGAACTTGACGGACGGGCTGCCGAGGCCGATCACCTTCGGCACCTCGGTGGCCGCGTCGTGCTCGGGCCGCAGGATGGTGTGCAGCCCGAAGTCGATCGGCGACGTGCGCTCGCCCTCCTCGATGAAGTGCTCGATCGCGGCCGAGGGAGCCATCTCGACGGGCGCCCTGATCTGCGTGATCGCGGTGGTGACGCCACCGTGGGCCGCCGAGCGGTGGGAGTCACCGATGGCGTCGGCGTGATCGGTCCAGGTCTGGCAGTGGACGTGGGCGTCGATCACTCCGGGCAGCACGAACTTGCCGGTGGCGTCGATAACGCGACCGGTAACGTCCGTGAGGGCGACTGGGGCGCCGACCGACACGATGACGCCGTCCTTGATCGCGACATCGGTACGCGTGACGCCGTCCGGTGTGACGACGGATCCGCCGATGATGGCCATGTCGTACATGTGATCGCCTTTCATCGAGTAGGGAGCACCGGGTGCCGGGTGTGCCAGTCCGTGGTGGCCTCGTAGGCGCCGGCCGCATAGAACAGAGTCGTCTCGGCATGTGGCGGCCCGGCGATCTGCATGCCGATCGGGAGTCCGCCCGCGGTGGCGCCGCAGGGGACGGACAGCGCGGGCAGGCCGAGCGAGCTGAGCGGTGCCAGATAGCGTGTGTAGACGGTGTGGGTGGGCTCAGCGCCCCGTGAACTCGTGGTGACCGAGGACGTTCCGATGGGCGCGGCGGGCACCGGGACCGTCGGAGTGACGATCAGATCGACGTCTCGCCACACCTCGGAGAACTTCCGGCACAGCACGGCGCGAATACGGGACGCCTTGAGGTACTCGCCGGCGAGCATCGCCCGCCCGGCCTCCTCCCGGTCACGGATGTTGGCTCCGAACTCGTCGCCCTGGTGGAGCAGGAACGGCTCGTGAGACGCGGATGCCTCGGAGAACGCGACGGCACGGTGCATCCGCAGGATGTCCCCCGCGTACGGCACGTCCACCTCGCGGACCTTCGCGCCGAGGTCCTTGAGGTGCTCAAGCGCCCGCTCGAACGCGTCCCGCACCTCCGGGTCGAGCCCCATGTCGAGCCAGGACGTGGGAATACCGAAGGTCAGGTCGAGGGCGGGGGCCCGTGCCCCGGCCAGCGCCGCGCTCTCGCAACTGCCGCGCTTGCCCCACGGGGTGGTGGGGGACAGCAGGTGATCGGCTATGCCGGCGGCTCCCCGTACGCGCTGCCCCATCACACCGAGGGAGTCCAGCGTCCAGGTCAGCGGCAGCACACCACGTCGGCTGATCGCCCCGTAGGTGGGCTTGAGCGCGACGACCCCGCAGAGCGCGGCGGGCACCCTGATCGATCCGCCGGGGTCGGGACCGAGCGCGGCGGAGACGAGTCCGGCCGCCACCGCGGCCCCCGCTCCGCCGCAGGCTCCGCCGGCCATCCTGGTCAAGTCCCAGGGGTTACGGGTCCAGCCGTACCGGGCGTTCTCACCGGTCGTACCGGCCGCGAACTCCTGCACGTTCAGCTTGCCCGCGAGCACGGCACCCGCGCCGGACAGCGTGCTCCAGCACTCGGCGTCGGTGTCGGCGATCCGGTCGCCCAGGATCGCCGATCCGGCTGTGGTGGGCAGCCCCGCGACATCGATCATGTCGCTGAGGCCGATCGGGACCCCCGCCAGCGCTCCGGTGCGCGGCTCAGCCGCCTTGTCGAGTGCGACGTCGATGAACGCGTTGATCTCCGGCTGCCATGCGCTGATCCGCCGGGCGTACAGGGCGGCCACCTCCTGCGCTGTGTACGCCCCCTCGCGTACCAGGCGGGCGAGATCGGTGGCCGGCGCCCAGGGCAGTTCGTCGGCGCCCGGCGCCGGGAGCGCACCGGTGGAAGCCCCGGTACCTTCGAACTCCACCGGCGTCGGCAGATAGGACGAGGCAGCCACCGGATCGAACGTGAGGACCGGGAACGTGGTGTCCAGATCCCGCGCGTCCACCGAGTCAAGGTAGGCGACGACGTCGTCGAGCATACTTCCGGCCCGGTCAAGGACGCCTTCCCCGAGGTCCGGCTGGATCAAGCGGAGAATGGCGGATCGGGATTGCACGGTCCGTTTGCCTGCTTTCATATCGACTGGGTGGGTGCGGTCGCCGGGCGCGGCATCTTCTCCTGAGTGGAGCCGAACACGGACTCCGGTTCGTCCTCGGAGACATTGCCCACCGGCTCCCACTTGATCACGGCGAGCATTATCAGACCGATCGCCGGGGCGATCAGCAGGATCAGCAGCGCGTGGTAGAGCCCGAAAGCGGACAGCAGGACCGGGACGCCGTAGAGCGCGATCAGGCTGCCGGTGCGGTTGCTGGCCTGGGACAGTCCGGCGCCCACGCCGCGGATCCGGGTCGGGTAGGACATCGCCGACATCGCCTGGGCGGTGGAACCAGGGCCGAAGGTGTGCGCGCCGATGAAGAACGCCAGCAGGACGACTCCGAGGATCGGCGGAATCAGATTGCCGACCAGGCCGAGCACGACCAGCACGACCGCGACACCGGAGAATCCGACGATGGTCAGCCTGCGCAGCCCGAGCTTGTTGGCGAGGTTCGCAGCCAGCAACGCGGCGCACAGACCACAGGCGTTGGCGAACACCGACGCCAACAAAGAGACGGTGAAGCTGCTGTGGAAGAATGAGAAGACGATCAGCGGCAGATAGAAGCCGACCGAGGAGAACTGGATGCTCTGCGCCCCGCTGATGACGGAGATCAGGATCGTCCGCTTGCGGTACTGCCCGGCGAAGAGCTGTCCGAAGGGACGGAACGGGTTTCTGGGTTCCGCAACCACTGTCGGGGTCGCCGCGTCCGGCGCCAGTTCATACGGCCTGGCGTAGGTGCGGCTGAGGAGGCGCGCGGCTTCGGCGAGGTCACCCTTGGTCGCAGCCCACATCGGGCTTTCCGCCATGTACTTGAAGCGCAGCAGAAGGATCACGACGGCGGGCAGGGCCCCAAGGCCGACCTCCCAGCGCCACAGGCTGGTTCCGGCTCCGAGCGCGTCGAGGAGAAGAGCGACGAGCAGTCCGCTGATGGTCGCCGCGGACCAAAGGGCAGCGGCCGACTCCGCCCACTTCGCCTTCTTCCTCGTGGCCATGAACTCGACCAGGAACGCCATGGCGACCGGCACGTCGAGTCCGACCCCGATGCCAATCAACAGGCGCAGCACGATGAGGGTTTCGTAATTCGGGGAGAAGGCCGCACCGAGCGTCGCCAGGACGAACAGCAGCAGGTTCACGATGAACATGCGGAGCCGGCCGAACCGGTCCACGAAGTAGCCGCCGAACAGTGCCCCGACGATGGCACCGAAGGCCATGGTGGCGGTGACCAGACCGAGTTGGCCTGAGGTGAGCCCGAACTCCTCCCTCATCTGGACCGAACCCGCGCTCAGGCTGGTGAAGTCGTAGGCGTCGAGGAAGAAGCCACCCAGGGCGATGAAGCCGATCATGCGGCTGTGCGGGGCGTCGTCGCTCTCGTTGATCGCGCGGACGACATCGTCCTTGGTTCTGATCAGGACCGGGGATACACCCATCGGTTTATTTTCTCCTGTCCCGGGGTGGCGACCAATGTCGTATCCCGGAGTGGACTGTCGCTTTCGAAGTATGAAACGTGGCCCTTATCAATAAGTCCAGTCTCTTTTTCTGATGAAACAGATAGGCTACGCCGATGAGTATGGATCTGCGCACGCTGGAGTACTTCGTCGCTGCGGTCGAGACCGGCGGTTTCACGAAGGCCGCCGCCCGACTGCACGTGAGCCAGCCGGCATTGTCCGAGGGCATCCGCAAGCTGGAGCGGGAGTGCGGCTCACCGTTGTTCCACCGGGTCGGCCGGGGGGTCGTCGTCTCCGAGGCGGGGGCCGTCCTGCTCACCTACGCGCGCCGCGCGCTCAAGGATGTCGAAGAGGGGCGGCTGTCGATGATCGCGTTGAAGGGGTTCCGTGGCGGGCGCGTCACCGTCAGCGCCCCACCGGCGTTGAGCGTCGAACCGCTGGCCCGAATCATCGGGATCTTTCGCCGCAACTATCCGGAGGTGACCATCTCGATGCTCCCGACGGAGGACGGCGCGCTCGCCGCGGCGGCGGTGGCCAATGCCTCGTGCGAGGTCGGGCTGACCGACCGCCCTGTCTCGGCGGACCTGCGGGCGCATCCCATCGGCCGCAACGAGATCGTCGCCGTACTCCCGCCCGGCAGCCCGCTCGCCGGCCAGGGGCCGGTCAGTCTGGAGCGCCTGGTGGACATCCCGTTCATCAGCAGCGCCGTGGGTACCCGTGCCCGCATCCTGCTCGACGAGGCGAAGCAACGGGGTATCGCGCTGCGCACCGCGCTGGAGACCCCGCACCGTGAGGCGGTCGTGCCGATGATCCTGGAGGGCGTCGGTGCGGCCTTTCTGCCCTGGACGGTGTCACGGGAAGCGGCGCGCAGGGGCGCCGTGGTGCTTCCCCTGCTTCCCCAGGTCACCTACGACCTGCTCATCGTCCACCGGGACCAGCCGCTGACCGTCGCGGCCGAGGCTTTCGTGGCCACCGCGCTGGACTCACGCGCCGCGTGACTGTCGCCCGGCAACCTGTGCGCTGACCTGCCTTTTCGGTGCTCGCCGGTGAAGGAGCTGGCCGAGTTACATTCGGTCTGTGGGGGGTCACGGTGACGGCGTGGCCCCCCACACTCGCCGGACCAGTTTGGAGAGGGACAGGCTGTCCCGCTCAATCGCCAGGGGTGTCCATGGTGTGGACCCCCTTTGTGAGGGAGTCCGACTCCCCCGCAACCGTGACCGTCAGCCTGACTGCCTGTGGGGCATGAGCCGCCACTGCCGGCGGAAGTGCTACCCAGCCTGCTGCTGCTCGGCTTCGCGGATGGGGTGGACGGTGCCTTCGAGAGTGCCGTCTTGCTGTTCGTGCTGGGAGAGGGCGAGGCCGAGGCCGAAGAAGGTGGGTGCCCATTCGCCGACGAAGATGCCCCACCGGTCAGCGCGGTCGAGGCCAACGCCGGGTTCGGCCTTCAAGCTGGTGACCCAGGCGGCGACGGAAAGCCCGATGGAGGCCATGTCGGCCAGGTAGGCGTGTTCGCTGCGGATGCCCATCTTGTGCATTGCTTTGATCATCACGGTGTGCTCCTTTCGGGTTCTCTGGGGGGTGTCCGCTCACACCCGAATCGCACATAATCGCACATAATGGGATAGAGACGACGAAGCCGCCATCCTGATGACTGGGGCCTTCTTTGCGTTCAGGGGGCGCGGGGCCGGCGCTAGTCTGCCTCGATGACCATCGACGACAAGCTGCTGAAGATGCCCTACGCCGTCGCCGCCCGCAAGCGAGCCGAAGCCGGCGGGACCATCTTCAGTTGGCGGGCCCTCGTGCCCACAGAGGAGAAGCACGAACTGACCGCGCTCTCCGACGCCATCGAAGCGGTGGAGCACTACGGCTGGCGGCTGGACCAGGCACTGCCGGCCGGGCAAGACTCCCCTCTACAGGCCGCGTGGTTCCTCATCTTCCGGCGGGCACAGGGGTAGACGGACGGCGCTCCTACGCCGACGACCTGTTCACCGAAATCACCGACCCATGGATCACGCCGCACTCGCGGTGACGATGACGCGCAGACGAAGGCCCCGCCCGAACTCCCGATGGCCGCCGGTCAGTTGTGTCCGTCTCGCCCACAACTGGCAGTCGTGGGGATACGCCCACAACCGTGGGGCAGCTGTCCGCGGTTCGCTCGTGCCGCCGTTCGGGTGGTGGTTGTCCGCCGGATGCCTCGCCACGCGGGCGGCGGCGACATCCACGCCGTGAAGGAGACACTGCGGCACTCGACGATCCAGTTGTCGAGCGACACCTACGCGAGCCTGCTCCCCCAAGTCGACCGGGCGATCGCGGAGAAGGCGGCGGCGCTGGTGCCCCGCGCACGCCGGGAGAAGATCATCCGGACCGCCGCTCACGCATCGCTCACGCAGGAGCCCCCTAACGAGTGAGTGTCCCACCCTGGTTCAAACCAGTTGGGACACTCGTATGCAGGTCAACCGACCTACTCCCCCGCCGGGCACGGTGGGGCGGGTGGGACTCGAACCCACGACCGACGGATTATGAGTCGCCCGGATTCCGTGCCGGGGGATGACGAGTAATCCCCCCTGATCCCGTCCGTGCAGGTCAGAAAGGGAGCAGGTCTGACTCGCAATGAACGGTCCCACCAAGTCCAGGAGCGTCCGGGCTCACACCGGGCTCACCGCCTGCGCTCCGCAACGGACTCCATGGAACTGGCATGCCACGGCAGGACGACAGATTCAGATCCGTCTCTCGAAAGGCGGGAATCACCGGGAAGGCGGTGGGCGTTTGATCCTCCGCCTTCCCAGAGCTGACCGTGCGGCTTGTCGCCATCGCGCGAGCAGGGCGAGGGCGGCCCGACCCGCCTGGACGGATCCCCCGCCGGATTGGCGAGGAGGGTCAGGGAACTACTCCGTCCCGCACAACGGTGAGCGGAAGGTCTCGTCGAGGGAGGTGCATCCAGCCCTCGACCGCGGCCATGGCATGCTCCTCGTCCGTGGTCGGCGAATGGGTCATTCCACACGCTGCGGCCCGTGCGACGACCGCCGATATCAGGGCGTCCAGGTCATGGTCGCTGCGCGTGCACCGGTCGCGCACGCGTTCGCTGAGGTCGAGGCCCAAGCCGCCGGCGAGGCCGGCAAGGATCTCGGCCCTCGCAGCAAGAGCGGCAGGCTTGGAGCTCTTATAGCTGACCTTGCTCGCAAGCCCCCACTGGATCAGCGCGAACGCCGGGTAGACCTCGACGACCGAGCCGGAGCCGTCTCGGGGAATAGCGGGGCCCACCTCAGCCAGACGTTCCAGGAGATCCACCGCTCGCATGGCGACGATGCCCAGCTTGTCAGCAGCGACCGACAGAGGGCGCTGCTTCCCGGCCCCGGTGCGCTTCCATGCCACGTCGTCGGTCAGACGATGGGTGAACCTGCCCAGCCCGTCGCGACCGCCCGGGTGCGGCACGTAGCGGGACCGTACGGGCAGCTTCGTGCCAGCCTGGTGGGCGGCGAGCAGGGACGTGAATGCCACCGGCCAGCCGATAGGCGAATCCAGACCGGTCTTGTCGGCGGTCCGCATGGCCGCCAGCAGGTCTTCGTCGTTCCTGGCATTGAGTAGCTCGACGGCCGGTTGCTCCGCCCAGATGACGCGGCAGACCCCGGTCGTTCCGGAGTAGCCGGCCAGGTCGATGCCCACTGTCACCATTGGCGGGTCCGTCACGGCGGTCTCTGCCCACTTGCCCGCAGTCATGACCTGCAACTCGCCTCCGCCTCCTTTCTATGCGAGCCTGCCAAGTCCCGGCCAGGCTGTCAGTGCGTGGACTCACGGTACTTGTTTGACCCGGGCAAAGAGGCCGGCCTCGATCTGATCAGGACGGGCCCCCAACCTCGCCGCGAGCCCATGCGCGGTGGCCAGGTACCGCTGGTACGGATCGGTAGTCTCTCCAAAATCGTACGAGCGGCGCCGGAGCCGTCCTCAAGGACGCGGGGATCGAGGTCGTGCTCAGCGGCGTACGGATGCCGCGCATGAACTCGATCATGGAAAGGTGGGTGCAGACCTGCCGACGTGAACTCCTGGACCGCACCTTGATCTGGAACCAGCAGCACCTGCTCCACGCACTACGGGAGTTCGAAGAGTTCTACAACACCCGCCGGCCCCATCAGGGCATCGCCAACGCCCGACCGCTGCACCCGATGCCGGTGCCGATCAACGATCCGGAGCAGATAACCCACCTCGACGTCCGAAGATGGGAACGACTCGGCGGCATCCTCCACGAGTACCAACATGCCGCCTGAGCTGGCCGGATGAGGTTTTCGGCAGGAGCAACCTTGGGACAGACGAGGAAGAGGGCGTGCATGTGGGGGACGCGTGGGCCAGGAACCACGGCTCTGGCGGGCGCGCAGCAGTGTCGGCAGCCGGCCGGTGCAGCGCGACCCCGGGGTCGGCTGCGACGACGCATTCCCGCGATCAATTTACACGCCGCTGATCAAGCCTTGACCGGCGCCCCTCATCCTCGGCCGGCCGGTCACCGGGAGAGGTAGGGCGCCGCCGGCCGTGAGGTGGCCGGCTCCGTCCGAACCGCCCATGGGGGCGGCGGGGACGGTGACATGCGGACGCGGCGATCCCCGGTGAGCGGGACGTAGCCTGCTCACCGGGGATCGCCGGGTGTCACGGATGCGACGTGCGACTACGGTTTCTCGGTGTCGTAAAGGGCGCTCACTTCCTCGGCGGTGAGCGCCTTGTCATAGGCGTGCACCTGGTCGACGGCACCGTTCCAGTAGTCGGTGTTCGCGCCGGCGAACTTGGCGCGGCCGACGGAGAGCGGCCCGGTGCTGACGTCGGCCGGCCCGGATGCGTTGGTTGCCACCAGCCGGCCGTCCACGTACAGCTTGATGTTCTTGCTCGCGGAGTCGTGCACCCCGACGAGGTGGTACCAGCGTCCCAGCTCGGGCTTGGTCACCAGACGGGCCCGGTTGCCGCCGGGTGTGCTGAAGGCGAAGGCACCCTGGCCGTACTGCAGGTAGAACGGGTTCTCCGTTCGCCGGCCGTCCTGGCTGACCACGGTGGCGTAGTTGCCGGGGAGCGAGTCGAGCGTGACCCAGGCGGAGACCGAGTAGTCCTTGGTGGTGTCGACGACCGGCCCGGTTGTCTGGGCGTACTGGCCTTGGCCGTTGAACTTCAGCGCGCTGCCGCGGACACCCGGGGTCCAGGTGGTGCCCCCGGTGAGCTTCAGTGGGCGGTCGTTCGGGCCCTGGTCGGCCGCTGTGGTGCCGCTGCCCTCGTCGAGGGCCCAGTACCCGCCGCCCTGCAGCTTGTCCCGTTCACCGGCGGCCGCGCCGGCCGCGATGACCTGGCGGTTGATGTCGCGTACCTTAACCGGGTCGACCTTGAGCACCCGGCGGTCGTAGGTGTACAGGCCGTTGAGCTCGTTCTCCAGGTCGGTGACCTGTGTGTACACCGAGCCGGACAGCTCGGCGCCGGCGGCTTCGAGATAGAACGTCCTGGTGTTGTCCACGTACTTCTGGGTCAGGGCGTCCTTGTCGGCCACACCGCTGTAGATCACCGTGGGAGCGCCCGGCCACATGTGTCCGGGGGTGCGGAGGGTGAATCCGCCGTGCTCGCCGTCCAGCGCCGCCCGGTGCTCGTCCGGGAACGGTGCGTCGTTGTTGCCGTAGTCGTGGTGGTCGATGATGTCGCCCTTGCCGGAGTCGCCCTTGGAGTTGCAGCAGTTCACACCGCTCTGGGCGTTGACGATACGGGAGGGGTCGGCCGCCTTGACGGACTCGGCGATCCGGCCGGTCTCGTCGCGGTTCCACTCGCCCCAGCCCTCGTTGAAGACGTCCCAGCCGATGACCGAGGGCGAGTTGTGCAGCTGCTGGACCTCCTGCATGCCCTCGGAGACGAAGGCCTTCTGCCCGGTCTCGTTGGTGATGTCGCCGGAGACGAAGTCCTGCCACACCAGCAGGCCGAGCTTGTCGGCGTAGTAGTACCAGCGGGGTGACTCGACCTTGATGTGCTTGCGCACGGCGTTGAAGCCGAGGTTCTTCTGCGCCTCGAGGTCGAAGGCGAGGGCCTCGTCGCTGGGCGCGGTGTACAGGCCGTCGGGCCAGAAGCCCTGGTCCAGCATGGCGAGGGAGAAGATCGGCTTGCCGTTGAGGACGAGTTTCTGGTAGCCGCCGACGTTCGCTATCCCGATCTTCCGCATACCGAAATAGCTGCCGACGAAGTCGGTGGAGTGGCCGTCGGTCAGTGTGACCTTGAGGTCGTAGAGGTACGGGTCGTCGGGAGACCACAGGTGCTGGTTGCTGACGGGCAGCCGAAGCGGGCTGTTGGCCGGGCCGGTGACGGAGCCGACGGTCCTGCCCTTGGCGTCGCGGGCGACGGCCTTGACGCGGGCGGAGGCGGAGGCGGAGGCGTTGGCGGAGTTGACGGTCAGGGCGAGGGTGCCGGTGTCGATGTCGGGTGTGGTGACCAGTGTGTCGATCGCGGTCGTTGCGACCGGCTCCATCCAGACGGTCTGCCAGATGCCCGACGACTGGGTGTAGAAGATGCCGCCCGGTGCGCTGGACTGCTTGCCCAGCGGCTGGTTGCGGCCCGCGGTGTCGGTGACGGCGACCACGATCTCCTGCGGCCCGGTCTTCTTGAGCGCATCGGTGATGTCGGCGCTGAACCCGGTGTAGCCGCCGGTGTGCTCCGCGACCTGTGTCCCGTTCACCCACACCCGAGCCTGGTAGTCGACGGCGCCGAAGTTGAGCTCGAGCCGCTTGCCGTGGCCGACCTTCCAGTTCTTGGGGACGGTGACGAGCTTGCGGTAGAACATGTGGTCCTCGTGCCGCTCGATCCCGGAGAGCTGCGACTCCACGGGGAACGGTACGGTGATCTTCTCGTCGAGGTTCTTGCCGAAGACCGGCTGCTCGTTCGCGCCCGCTGCGGCGAACTGCCAGGGCCCGTTGAGGTTCTTCCACTGGTCGCGGACCTGCTGCGGGCGCGGGTACTCCGGCAGCGGGTGCTCACGGTCGAGCTTGTCGCCCCATACGGTGGTGAGCCGGTGGGTGGAGGCGTTCTGCGCCGAGCGGATGAGCTGCGGAACGGTGTCGGTGCCCGCGTTCAGGCCGCCCTCGCCGTCGTAGGTCACCCTGACCTGCTGGCCCTTCTGGATCGGCGCCGACAAGGTGATGACCAGGGACCGCGGGTCGTCGGAGGCGACGGCCACCGTCTTGACCGGGATCGGAGTCGTGTCGGCCGTCACCTTCAGGTGGTCCTTGACCGCGCCGATGGAGCTGACCCGGTTCTCGAAGGTAGCCCGCACCTGCGTGCCGTCCTGCGGGACGGAAAGGTCGACCGGATAGATCTGGAAGCCGTCCGGCGGGGTGAACGCCGTCTCCGGGACGAGCTGTTTGGCGATGGACGGGCCGGACCAGCGCAGGTACATATTCGCGCCGCCGGTGTCCTGGAACATCTCCAGGCGGAAGTCGTGCCGCTCCCCGGCGGTCAGCGATACCGCGGCGCTGGTCTGCTCCCGGTCCCAGTCGCCCACCCAGTGGTCGATGACCGGCACGCCGTCGATGAACAGCCGGAAGCCGTTGTCGCCGATGGCGTAGAAGGTGTAGGCGCCAGTGGTGGGAGCCTCGATCCGGCCGGTCCAGCGGGCGGTCGCGTTCTCCTGATGACCGGTCAGTTCCTCGAACGTGCCGGCCAGACCGGGAAAGTTGATCTGGGGGTCGAGCGAGACTCCGCCGAGGTCCGCGAAATCGTGGGCGCCCGGTGCGGACATGCTGAAGTACTCGCCCTTCAGACCGTGCACCGGGGCGATGGAGCCGGCGTCGGACGCCGCGGGAGCGGGCGGTTCGGCAGCCGAGGCAACGGGGCCAAGGCTGCCGATCGGCAGTGCCAGGGCGGCGGCGAGCAGCAGCGCCCTGATCAGTCGTCGGATGTGAGTGGGCTGTCGAGTCATGGGCTGTTCCTCGCGCAGGGGGATCGGGCCGGAACTGTGCGGAGCGATCGTGCTGGTGAGGTTGTGCGCCGGGCCGGCCTGACATACCGCCGCGGGCAGGGCTGCCCGAGGCCGCCGCGGCGGAAGGCGGCGCGGCGGGGCCGGTCGATTGCAACGTTAGAAATCTGCGTGCAGCGGAATGAGAGCACGTCAGCAATCGGCTGTCCAGAGGTTCTGCAGCACTCGTTCCCGGCCGGCCCGCTCTGCCGCGTCACGCACAGGAAACATGGCGGCGACGGTCTTGCCGTCGGCGTGGGGGCGCCTATATAACGTTGTAAAGCCAGTTGGTGACACCCTGTCATCGAGCTGGCCGTCAGGGTCCTTTCACAGCTCACAGCCCCTTTCACCGATCGCAGCCGCACGCTGCGCCCGCTCGGGGCGGCCCTGTTGCGCTCCCGCACTGCCCGCGACCGCACGCCGTACGGCGGCGCTGTCCCGTCCGCCAAGGAGTGTTCTGTTCATGACAAGCACGCGCAGTTCCCGCACACTCGCCGCCGCCGGACTCCTCGTCGCGGCCGTCACCCTTGCCGCCACCGGTTGTGCGAAGTCGGAGACGACCGACAACGCGGGCGACGACTCCTCCCAGGCGGCGCAGGTCGCCAAGACTCCGGAGGCGAGCTCCGGCCCGGGGTGCGCCCTGACCGCCTACGGGGCCCCGAAGATCGACCTGAAGAACGCGGTCGTCGGCTTCTCCCAGTCGGAGAAGGAGGCGAACCCCTTCCGTATCGCCGAGACGCAGTCCATCAAGGACGAGGCGGCGAAGATCGGGGTCAAGAAGCTGCTGACGACCAACGCCCAGTCGCAGCTGTCCAAGCAGATCAGCGACATCCAGGACATGCTCGCCCAGGGGGCGCAGTTCCTCATCGTCGCCCCGCTCAATTCCGACGGCCTGGAGCCCGCCCTCAAGGCCGCGGCCGACAAGCATGTACCGGTCCTCACGATCGACCGGAAGATCAACGCCACGGCGTGCAAGGACTACCTCGCGTTCCTCGGCTCGGACTTCGTGGAGCAGGGCAAGCGGGCCGCCGACGCGATGATCAAGGTCACCGGCGGCAAGGGCAAGGTCGCCATCCTGCTGGGCGCCTCCGGCAACAACGTCACCACCGACCGCACCAAGGGCTTCGTCGACCAGATCAAGGCCAGTGCGCCCGGCCTGGAGATCGTCGCCCAGCAGACCGGCGAGTTCGCGCGGGACAAGGGCCAGCAGGTCATGGAGCAGCTCATCCAGTCCAAGCCGGAGATCACCGCGGTCTACGCCGAGAACGACGAGATGGGCCTGGGTGCCCTCACCGCCATCAAGGGCGCGGGCAAGAAGCCCGGCAAGGACATCAAGATCGTCTCCATCGACGGCACCCGTAACGCCGTCCAGGCGCTCGCGGACGGCGAGTACAACGCCGTGATCGAGTCCAACCCGCGGTTCGGACCGCTGGCCTTCGCCACCGCGCAGAAGTTCTACGGCGGCGAGTCCATCCCCGAGGACGTCATCATCTCCGACCGCGCCTACGACGAGGCCAACGCCAAGGCGTCGGTCGCCGGAGCGTACTGACCCGCACGGCTCCGGGCCGCCACGGCGCACTGCGACCGGTGGCGGCCCGGTCACCACTCCTACGATCTGCGGAAGGCCAGGACATGGCACCTCCCGAAGCGGCAGCGCCCGCGACGGCCGGCCCGGAGCCGGCGACCGCACCGGCGGTGCTGGAGGCTCGCGGCGTCAGCAAGCGGTTCCCCGGTGTGGTGGCCCTCGACGATGTCTCGTTCACCCTGCGCGCGGGGGAGACCCACGCCCTCGTCGGTGAGAACGGGGCCGGCAAGTCCACCCTGATCAAGGTCCTCACCGGCGTCCACCGGCCGGACAGCGGCGAACTGCTCCTGGCCGGGCGGCAGATGCACTTCGCCCGGCCCTTCGAGGCGCAGCAGGCGGGCATCTCCACGATCTACCAGGAGGTCAACCTCGTCCCGTTGATGAGCGTGGCCCGCAACATCTTCCTGGGCCGCGAGCCCACCTCGCGCCTCGGACTGATCGACTTCGCGCGGATGCACCGGGAGGCGGCCGGACTGCTGGCCGGTTTCGGTGTACGGGTCGACCCCCGGCGGCCGCTGCACACTCTGGGCGTCGGAACACAGCAGATGGTCGCGCTCGCCCGCGCGGTGTCGGTCGAGGCGCGCGTCGTGGTGATGGACGAACCCACCTCGTCGCTGGAGCCCCGCGAGGTGGAGACCCTTTTCCGGGTCATCGGTGACCTGCGGCGGCAGAACATCGCCGTCCTCTACGTCAGCCACCGCATGGACGAGCTGTACCGCATCTGCGACCGGGTCACCGTCCTGCGCGACGGCCGGCACATCCACACCGGCGACCTGGCCGACATCGACCGCATGCAGCTGGTGTCGATGATGCTCGGCCGGGAGGTCACCGAGGTCCGGCGGCACGGAGTGACGGCGTTCGGCGACGAGGGGCACGACGTGGCGCGCACCCCGGTCCTCACCGCCACCGGTCTGACCCGCAGGCACCAACTCGACGCCGTCGGGCTGGAACTCCACGCGGGCGAAGTGCTCGGCCTCGGCGGCCTGCTGGGATCAGGGCGCAGTGAGACGGCCAAGGCCCTGGCCGGTGCCCTGGCCCTCGACGCGGGGGAGATCACCGTCGCGGGCCGGCCGATGCGGCGGACGACCTCCGCGCGCGCCATCCGGGCGGGGATCAGCCTGCTGCCCGAGGACCGCAAGGCGGAGGGCATCGTGCCGGGCCTGTCGGTCCGCGAGAACATCGTGCTCGCCGCGATGCCCCGGCTGTCGCGGGCCGGGATCGTCTCGCGCCGGCGACAGGACCGCATCGTCGACATTTTCATGAAGCGCCTGCGGATCAAGGCCTCCAGCCCGGAGCAGCAGGTCGGAGAACTCTCCGGCGGGAACCAGCAGAAGGTGCTGCTGGCGCGCTGGCTGTGCCTGGAGCCCAAGGTGCTCCTGCTGGACGAACCCACCCGCGGCATCGACGTCGGCGCCAAGGCGGAAGTGCAAGCGCTGATCGACGAGCTCGCCCAGGAAGGACTCGCCGTCCTGCTGATCTCCTCCGACATCGAGGAACTGGTGGAGGGCTCCGACCGGATCGTGGTGCTGCGCGGCGGCGCGGTCGCCGGTGAACTGACCGGTGACCAGGTCGGCGAGAGCACGCTGCTCCAGGTGCTCGCCGACCACGCACCCCCCGCCGCCGCGGACGCGGCGGATGCCGTCCCGGGCCCCGGCACCGAGGCCGCCCCGCACATCCCGGCCGGGGCACCGGCCGGCAAGGAGGATCCCCGATGACCACCCAGGCGACCGTGGCGCCCGGTCGTGCCCTGTCGCGACTGCCCGGCCCCGCATGGTTCCAGGAGTACGGCGTGTACGCGGCGGTGGCCGCGCTGCTGGTCTTCAACGCCGCCTTCACCGAACACTTCCTCACCGTGGACAACCTCCGCACCCAGCTGGTCCAGGTCGCGCCGGTGGTCATCGTGGCCCTGGGCATGGCCCTGGTCATCGGCACCGAAGGCGTGGACCTGTCCGTCGGATCCACCATGGCGCTGGCAGCCGCCCTGCTGCCGCTCTACCTCGGCTACGGGCTCGTACCCGCCCTCCTGGTCGCAGTGCTGGCCGGCGCCGTGGTGGGCGCGGTGAACGGCACCCTGGTCTCCGTTGTGGGCCTGCAACCCATCGTCGCCACGCTCGCACTGTTCGTCGGCGGCCGCGGGCTCGCGCTGGTGGTAGCCGACGGGCAGCTCAAGCAGATCGCCAACCCCGATCTGCTGGCCCTGGGCACCGGCAGCTTCCTGGGCATCCCGCTGGTCGTCCTGATCGCCGGGGCCCTGGCACTCGCGGTGGCGTTCTTGGTGCACCGCACCACCTTCGGCCGCCAGGTGGTGGCCATCGGCGGCAACCGCCCCGCGGCCGCGCTCGCGGGTCTGCCCGTCAAACGCGTCCTGACCGGCGTGTACGTGCTGTGCGGGGTGTTCGCGGCGCTCGCCGGTGTCCTGGCCACCGCTCGGCTCACCGCCAGTGACCCGTCCTCGCTAGGCAACCTGATGGAGCTGTCCGCGATCACCGCCGTGGTCGTGGGCGGGACACCGCTGAGCGGTGGATCGGTCCGCGTCCTCGGCACCGTCGCCGGCGCCCTGCTCATGCAGCTGCTGCGGGCCACCCTCGTCAAGCACGACCTGCCGGACTCCACCGCCCAGATGGCCCAGGCCGCGATCATCCTCGCCGCCGTCTACGTCGCCCGGGAGCGCCGATCCCGATGAAACCCCTCTCCGCGCCCGCTTCCCCCAAGACCGCCACCCGGCCGCCGGCCGCACCGGCCCCCGACGGCGGCCCGATCGACAAGGACCCCGCCGCCGAGCGGCCGACCAGCGGGGAGCGCCTGGCCTCACTGGTCCAACGCCAGGGCGTGCTCGCCGTTCTCGTCCTCGTGGTGGTGGTCTCCTCCTTCGTCTATCCGTCCTTCGCCACCGTGGACAACGCCCGGGGAGTGACGGTCCAGGCCGCGTTCCCGGCCGTAGTGGCGCTGGGCATGACGCTGGTGATCATCACTGGCGGCATCGACCTGTCGGTCGGCTCGGTGTTCGCACTCGGCGGCGTGCTCGCGGCCTGGGCCTCGCAATGGGGCCTGCTGCCCGCCCTGCTCCTCCCGCTCGCCGTATGCGGAGCGATCGGAGCCCTCAACGGACTGCTCATCGCCCGCGCCGGCATGGCGCCCTTCATCGTCACCCTCGCCTCGCTGCTGGCCGCCCGCGGACTGCTGCTGGCCATCACCGACGAGGGTGCCACCACCTATCTGGTGCCCAAGGAGTCGGCGTTCGCCGACCTGGGGCAGGGGAGCGTGTGGGGATTCGGCTACCCCATCCTGATCGCCCTCGTGCTCTTCGGCCTCGGAGGCCTGGTACTGCAGCGCACCTCCTTCGGACAGACTCTGTTCGCCGTGGGCGGCAGCGCCGACGCCGCCACCCTCATGGGGTTGCCCGTGGCCCGCGCCAAGGTCCTGGTCTACCTGTTCAGCGGTCTGCTGGCGGGCCTGGCCGGCGCGATCAACGCGGCGCGGCTGTCCTCCGGCGTCACCATCATCGGCGTCGGCATGGAACTCGACGCCATCTCGGCGGTCGTCATCGGAGGCACCCTGCTCATCGGCGGCGCCGGTTCGGTCAGCGGCACCCTGTGGGGCGTGTTGCTGCTCGCGGTGATCCAGAACCTGATCAACCAGATCGGCTCGCTCAACTCCTCCTACCAGTCCGTGGTCAGCGGGGGCTTCCTGATCGTGGTCGTGGTGGCGCAGCGATACTTGGCACGCAGCCGCAGAACCACCTGAGGAACCCCGGGTTGCCGTGCGGCCGAGCGCCGGCGGTGCCCGGCACACAGCACGCCGATCCCGGGCCCGTCCCGGGGGTCGTCCGGTCCGGTCCACCGAAGGAGTGCAGTGGGCGTCAGCCTGAAGGACGTCGCGCAGCGGGCAGGCGTGTCCGTCAAGACCGTCTCGAACGTGGTGAACAACTATCCCCACGTCACGCCGCACATGCGGGCGAAGGTACAGCAGGCGATCGACGAACTCGGCTACCGCCCCAACCTCACCGCGCGCCATCTGCGCAAGGGACGCACCGGCATCATCGCCCTGGCCGTGCCGGAACTGGGCAACCCCTACTTCGCGGAGTTGGCCGGAGCGGTCATTGACGAGGCAGCCCGCCACGACTACACCGTGCTGGTGGACCACACGGCGGGACTGCGCGAACAGGAAGTCCTGGTCAGCCAGGGATTCCGGTCACATGTCATCGACGGCCTCATCCTCAGCCCGATCCATCTGGAGACCGAGGACCTCACGGGGCGGGACGAGACCGTTCCGCTGGTCCTGCTCGGTGAGCGGGAGTACGAGGCCCCGTACGACCACATCGCCATCGACAACGTGGCGGCCGCCCGGGAGGCCGTCGGCCATCTGGTCTCGCTCGGCCGCCGCCGGATCGCGTTCATCGGCTCCCGTACCGGACGCGAACGCCAGCCCGCCCACCTGCGGCTGCACGGCTGGCGCGAGGAACTCACCGCTGCCGGGCTCATGCCCGACGACGCGCTGGTCGCGGCGACCGACGGGTACGGGCGCGCCGACGGCGCCGCCGCCATGGCCGCGCTGCTGGACCGCGGCGAGCGGCCGGACGCCGTCTTCGCCTACAACGACCTGATCGCGATCGGTGCGATGCGCACCCTCGTCGAACGCGGCCTGACCGTGCCCGGTGACGTCGCCGTCGTCGGCTTCGACGACATCGAGGACAGCCGGTTCGCGGCCGTCAGGCTGACCACGATCGCCCCCGACAAGCAGACCATCGCCCGTCTCGCCGTGGAATGCCTGTTGGAGCGGCTGGCCGGGCACCCGGCCGAACCGCGTAGGACCCGCCCCCAGTACCGGCTCCTGGTCCGCGAGTCCACCGGTGCGGTGCCCGCCGGGCAGCACCTTACCGGACGCGGTGACGCGTCGGCCGCCCCCGGCTGACGGCGGCTCGCACCGGCCGCTCCCCACACACCGACCGCTCACGACGAGGACCCCCATGCCCCGGCCCACCCTGCACCGCAGCCCCTACGGAACCAGCCCCGAGGGCCGCGCCGTCGAGCTGTGGCGGCTGGACTCCGGTACCGGCGTGACCGCCGAAGTCCTCACCTACGGCGGCATCCTGCACTCGCTGCGGGTACCCGACACGTTAGGGAACGCCTGTTCCGTCGTCCTGTCTCTCGCCTCCGTCGCCGAGTACGCCGAGAAGAGCCCGTACTTCGGCGCGCTGATCGGCCGCTACGCCAATCGGATCGCGCACGGCCGCTTCACCCTGGAAGGCACGCGGTACCACGTCCCTCCCAACGACCGCGGCCACGCCCTGCACGGCGGCCCGGAAGGCTTCGACTCCAGGATCTGGCGGGCCGAGCCGGTCCCGAGTGGCGACACGGCCTCGCTCCGGCTGTCGCTGCACAGCCCGGACGGTGACATGGGCTTCCCCGGCACCCTCGAAGCGACAGTCGCCTACGCACTCGACCCGGCCGGCACCCTGGCCGTCGACTACACCGCCTCCACCGACCGCCCCACCGTCGTCAACCTCACCCATCACCCCTACTTCAACCTGTCGGGGCGAGGAGGCGACGTCCTGGACCACACCCTGCAAGTGGAAGCCGGATCCTATCTACCGGTCGACGCCGACGGGATTCCGCTGGGACCCCTCGCCCCGGTCCAAGACACCGCCTTCGACCTGTCGTCGCCGCGCCGCATCGGCGACATGCTGGCCCTGCCCGACCCGCAGCTGCGGCAGGCCGGCGGCTACGACCACTGCTGGGCGCTCCGCACCGGCAGCGCGCAGGGCGAACCGCGCCGTGCCGCGCGCCTGTCGGCCCCTGCCCAGGCGCGCGTGATGGAGGTGTGGACCACCGAGCCCGGCCTGCAGGTCTACACCGGCAACCAGCTCGACGGGTCCCTGGCCGGCGCCGACGGCCACCCGCACCTGCGCCACGGAGCGGTCTGCCTGGAGACCCAGCATTTCCCCGACTCGCCCAACCACTCCGCCTATCCCGCCACCGAATTGCGTCCCGGGCAGATCCTGCGCAGCCGCACCGAGTACCGCTTTCCGCACCTGGCCGCGCCGGGGGAGCGGGGCGAGCGGGACTGACGCCGGCTTGAGTGCGGCGCATCGGCCCAGCGGCCACCCCGGAACCGAGGGAACAGAGCGAACAGACGGCCCAGCCACCGCACCAGGGAGAGGACGTGTCCCGTGCCGTACCGGGAAACAAGGAGCACGACAACCCGCCTCCGCCGCCGACTTCATGCGCTGCTCATCGCGATCGCCCTCGCCGCCGCGGCCGTCACCGGCACCGGAACCGTCGCCGCCGTGACGCCTGGTCAGGCGCTGCCGCAGGAACCCGCGGCGGTCCCGGCGCACCCCGCCGTCGGACCTGGCACCCATGTGCTCGACGACGCCTCCTACCTGACCGGGTTCAACGACCCGGCCTGGTACGAGTCGAACATTCCCTTCGTCGACCTGCCGGACAAGACGATCCAGGACGTCTACTACTACCGCTGGCGGGTCTGGAAGGAACACCTGCGCTACACCAACCCCACCGACGGATGGATCCTCACCGAGTTCCTCGACTGCTGCGGATACGCCGCGCCGTACCAGGCCGTCGACGCGGCGGCAGGCCACCACATCTCCGAAGGGCGCTGGCTGCGCGACCCGCAGTATCTGGACGACTACACCCGCTTCTGGCTCACCGGTCCGGGCTCCGGCCCCAAGCCGGCCACCGACGACGTCAACGCCGACACCACCGACTGGGCGCACCAGTACAGTTTCTGGCTCGCGAGCGCCGCCTACGACAGGGCCCAGGTCACGGGTGACTTCAGCTCCCTCGTCGCGCTGCTCCCGCAGCTGAAGCGGCAATACCACGGCTGGGACAAGCAGTTCGACGCCCGACTCGGGCTCTACTGGTCGGTGCCGGTGTGGGACGCGATGGAGTTCTCGGCCTCCTCCTACGAGTCCGCTGACCCGTACCACGGCGGCGCCGGCTACCGGCCGACGCTGAACTCCTACCAGTACGGCGACGCGACGGCCATCAGCCGTATCGCCGCACTCTCCGGGGACGGGGAGACCGCACGGGAGTACGCGGCGAAGGCGGCCGCGCTGAAGACGGCCATGCACCGATGGCTGTGGGACCCGAGCCGCCAGTTCTACCTCTCCATGCCGCGCGACGACAACCCCCAGCACCGCCTGCTCGACACCCGCGAGGAGATCGGCTACATCCCCTGGCAGTTCGGTGCCGCGAAGCCGGGCGACGCCCCGGCGTGGGCCCAGTTGCTCGACCCCCAGGGCTTCGCAGCGCCCTACGGTCCGACCACCGCGGAGCGCCGCAGCCCCTGGTTCATGCACGAGGCCGGCGGCTGCTGCCGCTGGGACGGGCCCAGCTGGCCCTTCTCGACGGCGCAGACCCTGACCGGCATGGCGAACCTGCTCGACGACCACCCGGAACAGCGGGTCGTCACCCGGGCCGACTACGCCGACGCCCTGACCGCCTACGCCAGGACGCAGTTCAAGGACGGCCGGCCGTATGTCGCCGAAGCGCACTCACCGGACCAGGACGCCTGGATCTACGACGGTGGCAACCACAGCGAGGACTACAACCACTCGACCTTCAACGACCTGGTGCTGTCCGGACTCCTGGGACTGCGCCCGCAGAACGGCGCGAGCCTGCGAGTGCAGCCGCTGGTCCCGGTGAGCTGGGACCACTACGCGGTGGAGAACGTCCCCTACCACGGCCGCAATGTGACGGTGCTGTGGGACCGCGACGGATCTCACTACCACCAGGGCGCGGGCATGCGGGTGTACGTCGACGGGAAACTGGTCCGCTCCTCGGCGACGCTCAAGGACATGACCGTCCCGGTGGAGCCGTTCCCCAGCGGTCATGGAGCCGTCACCAAGGAGCCCACCCGGCTGGTGAACGACGCCGCGAACCCGCTCCGGCAGGGCTACCCCAAGCCGATCGCCTCCTACACCTGGCGCTATGACAATGCCTGGAGCGGCCTCGACGGCAAGGTGTGGTTCAACGAGGTGCCGCAGAACACCCGGTGGACCAACTACGCCTCGCCGCACGGCCAGGACTACTACGGCGTCGACTTCGGCGTGCCGACCCCGGTGAGCGACATCCGCTGGTACGGATACGACGACTCCGGAGGCGTACGCCCTGCCGTGTCCTACCGGCTCCAGTACTGGACCGGCGACGCCTGGACCGACGTCCCCGGCCAGGTCCGCGACCGCGCCGAGCCGGCCGGCAACGGACTCAACCGCGTCACCTTCCCCGTCCTGACCACGGAGCGGGTCCGGCTGCTGTTCACCAACCCCTCGGGCGCCTACGTCGGCGTGAGCGAACTCCAGTCGTGGGCGCCCTCCAGCCGCGACGCGGTCGTGAAGGTGGGACCCGACGGCACCGGCGCCCTGCCCGTGAACGGGCGGACCACGGTCGAGGTGACCGTGGCCAACACCACCGGCCGGCGCCTGTCGGATCCGGTCGTGTCACTGGCCGTGCCCAGCGGCTGGACGGCGGCACCCGCCGCCAGGCGACACACCGCCAAGGCGATCCCTCCCCGGGCGTCCGCGGTGTGGCGGTTCACCCTGACACCACCCCCGGGTGCGTCCGGGACCGACTCCGCCCTGGTGGCCACCGCCACCTACGGCACCCACGGCCACGGGGTCGCCGTCACCCACACCCGGCGGCTGCTCACGGTCGCCTTCGACCCGGAGGCATACACCCACCCGCAGGTCGTCGACGACTTCTCCACCGACAGCCGAGCCGACTACAGCGCACGCCGGCCGTATCAGGACGAGGCCGTGCCGGAGCTGGCGATCGGCGGCGGACAGATGACCGCCCGCGCCGGCCAGCGGTTCTTCACCCTGCTCGACCGCGGCATGAGCCCGACATCCCCGGATGCCGCCGTCATCGTCGACCCGGCCGCCTTCATCGGCGACGCCCCGAACGAGGACAGCCTGTTCGTCGGCCTCGTTCGCGACGACACCACCTACATCGGCGCCTGGTACAACAACCACCACCGCTCCACCGGGATCGACGTGCGGGTCGACGGCGCTCTGAACCCGTCGGGCAGCGGCGCCTGCTGCACCTCGGTGACGCTGACCCCCGGCGACCGGCTGGCCTTCCAGACGCACGGCACCACGGTGTCCTCATGGGCCGAGCACGACGGCACCTGGCAGCGGTTGACCACGACCGACGTGGGATCCGCCGTCGACCTCTCGGATCCGTCCGTACGCTCGTCGTACCACTTCATGTTCGGCGTGCGCGGTGACCCCGGCACGATCGCGGTGGACCGGTTCGAGGCGCGCAGCGGGGCTTCCTGACCGTGAAGGCGCAGGTTGCGCTCCTCGTGCGCGACCTGCGCCGCTCCGGCCGGGTGCCGGGCACCGGACCAGGGAGCCAGGATCTGATCGGTGCCCGGCACCCGGCCGCCGCGCACCGAAAACCCCCTCTTACTGTCGTCTCACCCGCACCGTACCGGGCATTAACCGCGTGCCCTTACGTGGCAAGCCTCAGGACTCCTGTGCGGAGGACGGAGCCGCTCGGCGGCGCGGCCTTGTGGCCCCCGGACTGAATCGGGGGAGTGAGGGACACCTCACCGGTCAGCGGCGCCAGGCCGGGGATGAAGTGCTCGTGAATCGCATTCCACTGAGCGGTGAGGGTGGCGTCGGACAGCTGCGAGTAGGGGGTCGTCGGCAGCACGAATCCCAGCGCCGAGGCCCGCTGCCGGGCCTCGTCCAACAGCTCGTCCGGGCAGACGGTGACAACGGGATGGTGATGTTGCAGGTGGCGGCCGAGTAGATCCTCGTCGAAGCAGTCGATCGGCACCAACAAGATGTTGTGATCAAGACGCAGACTCTGGGCTGCCTTCAGCTCCCAGATATCGACATCGACGAGATCCAAGAGCGAGGCAGGTAGGTGCAAGCAGTACCAGAGCCCGGGCAGCGCGGCGGCCACCGTTTTACGGTCGAACGCCGCGGCCAGGTCGGCGTCCAGTACCCACTGGCGCTTCGCGGCCTTGCCCTTCGCGGTGCTGAAGATCGCCTGGATGGCGTCGTGGCATCCGCGGCCCGGGCGGAATCCGTAGGAACGGGATTCGAACCGGGCTTCCCACTCGGGCTCCCGATGCCCATGCGAGGACGGTAGCGGCTGTCAAGCCCCGGGTTTCGTGGATGGCGGTCCAGCTCCGCGGCGAAGAAAGCGGAGGCGGACTTCAGGATCGCGTTCGCCCGACGGAGCTCCTTCACCTCGCGTTCCAGCTCGGCGATGCGGGCCGCTTCGGCGCTGGTGGTGCCGGGCCTGGTGCCATCATCCGTCTCGGCCTGCTTGACCCAGCCGCGCAGGGCGTCGGGGTGGACGTCGAGCTGGTCGGCGATGCGCTTGATCGCGCCGACCCGTGCCTCGGGGTCCTTGCGGGCCTCGACGGCGAGCCGGGCCGCGCGCTCGCGCAGCTCCTCGGGGTACTTGCGGGGTGCAGCCATGAACGGGATCCTTCCGGGTCTTCGATGTCTCCATCAAACCCGGGGCAGTTCATCCGGGCGAAAAAGATCTCCACATGGGGCTGATTCTGAGGCATTGTCAACTTGGCTGACACACTGCCCGACCGTGGGACAAGCTGCTGGATCGCACCCTCATATGGGACCAGCGCCACCTGCTCCACGCCCTGCGCGAGTTCGAGTCGTTCTACAACGGGCATCGACCCCACCGGACCCCTGGGTCAGACACCCCATGTCGTTGGGTGTCAAGCGGCATGGGGTTGGGCGTGGTGCGACCAGGCGGTCGCTTCGTCGTAAGTGGTGTGGGTTTTGAGG
>NZ_RJVR01000128.1 GCF_003999195.1 Streptomyces soli | reverse complement strand
GACGCGCTGGCTGCGGTCGGCGGCCCAGGGGCCGTACCGGCGCGGCGGCGGCTCACGGCGGCGCTGGACCGGGCCGACGAGGCGCTGCGGCTGCACCGGCTGCTGCGGCGCCGGGTCACCGACGAGGAACTGCTGCTGACCGAGCGCTTCGACGCGGCGACCGCGCTGTGCGAGGCAAGCGTGGCACTGCTGTGGGAAGGGCGGCCGCTGCCGCCGCGCATCGTGGAGGGACCGCGCCGGCTGGCCGCCGCCATCCGTACCGGTACGTCGCCAGGGTCGCTGTCCGCGCCCGAGTCGAGCACGGCCGCGCGCGCCGCCTTCGACCGCGCGCTGCTGCAGGCCGCACTGGCATTCGACCGCAGCGCGCCGCAGGTGTCGAGCCCCGCCGAGGTGCGGTCCGTGGTCCCGCCCCGCGTACGGCGCCGGATGCTGAGCGCGCCCGGTCGGCGGTACGGGGCCCGGGTAGCGGTGTGCGTGACGGCAAGCGCCGCCGTGGCGCTGGCACTGAGCGCGGGCCACTGGTACTGGCTGCCGGCCACGGCGGCGTTTCTGGTCAAGCCCGACCTCGGGCCGTTGTTCTCCCGCGTGGTGAACCGTTTCGCCGGAACGGCGCTCGGCGTCCTGGTCTTCGCCGGTGCCGCCGCCGCCCTGTCCGGCGGCCACTGGTGGCCGGCCTTCGTCGCGGGCGCCGCCGGGGCGCTGGTACCAGTGGCCGGCCGCCACTACGCCCTGCAGACGGCGGTGGTCACGCTGCTGGTGCTGTCCTTCGTCTGGGTCGGCGGCGACACCCAGGCGGCCGGGAACCGGCTGGCCGACACCGCCATCGCCTGCGCCATCGTGCTGCTGGCCGGGCACCTGCCCCGGCTGGTCGACCCCGCCGCCCGGGTCGGGCACCGGCTCGCGGCCGCCCTGCGCCGTACCGAGGCCTACCTCGCCCACGTCCTCCGCGCACCGGCAGGGGAGGGCGCGGGGGAGCGGATGGCGCTGCGCCGGGCCGCGTACCAGGCGCTCGGCGAGGCCAGAGCCGCTGCAGAGACCGTACGGGCCGAGCTGCCGGCCCAGCGGGTCCGGATCACGGACTGGGGTCCCCTCATCGCGTCGGCGGAGCGCATCGTGGACGCCGCGACGGCCTGCGCGGTGCGCATGGAGCACGGCGCACCCCGGCCCTCGGCGCGCGAGGCGGCCGAGGTGACCGCGGCCATCACCGCCCTCGCGGACGCCCTCGACGGGCGGGCCGAGGGCGCTCCGCCGGAGCTCACGACCACCCCGGAGTGCGAAACCCTCGCGGACGTGGTCGCCGAGCTGCACCGTATCCGGGAAGTGACCATGTGGTGACAGCCGCGTTTGTCAAGGGGGCACCGCCACAAGGTCGCGAGGCATCGCGATCACACAGCCGGTGGGGTTATCGTCGGCCCCAAGCCGTTCGACCGACGTCGTCCTACGAGGGGACTGACAAACTGTGGCCGTGTTCCTGCTCGGGCTGAGTGCCGCCTGCTGCCTGGGGCTCGGCTTCGTACTGCAGCAACGCGCCGCGCAGCGTGCCCCCCTGTCGGACTTCCTGTCCTTCCGGCTGCTGCTGGACCTCATGCATATGCCCGAATGGCTGCTCGGCATCTTCTTCATGGTCTCCGGCCTGGTGCTCAGCGCCCTCGCGCTGACCAAAGGCGAGGTCTCGCTCGTCGAGCCGCTCACCGCGACCAGCCTGCTCTTCGCGATGGCGCTCTCGCGCCGCCTCACCGGCCAGCGGCTCGGCCGCCAGGGCTGGTCCGGGGTGCTGCTCCTCGCCGCCGGCGTCACCGCCTTCATCGTCGCCGGCCAGCCCTCGGGCGGCGGGGGGCACGCCGGGCCGCTGCGCCACTGGCTGCTGGTCGGCATCGTCTCCGGCCTCGCGGTGCTGCTGGTCGGCGTCGCGAAACGGCTGACGCCCTCCCGTGAGGCCACCGTCCTCGCCCTGGCGGCCGGGCTGCTGTACGGGCTCCAGGACGCCTTCACCCGTACGACGGGCCAGCTGGTCGAGGACCAGGGCATCGCGGCCCTCGTCCTGCACTGGCAGCCCTACGCCGTGGCCGCGATCGGCCTCACCGGCCTGGTCCTTGTCCAGAGCGCCTTCGAGACCGCCCCGCTGCGCATGTCGCTGCCCGCGCTGACCGCCGCCCAGCCGCTGGCCGGCATAGCATGCGGCGTCGGCTTCCTCGGCGACCAGCTGCGCGTCACCCCGGGCGCCCTGGCCTGGGAGGCGGCCGGCCTCGCCGCGATCACCATCGGCGTCGTACTACTCGGCCGCCACCCGGCGATGCCCTGCTCCCAGGACACGTCGAGGCGGGTGCCCCTCAAGGACCCCGAGATCCGCGAGGCGCCCAAGGCGGTCCGCTAGGCCCTGTCTGACAAATAGCGCGGGCCGCCCGGAGGGCGGGCCGCGCGGCGTCTGGTGCGTGTGATCGCAAGGCCGCCGAGTGCCTGCCGCTGGTCCACAACGTGGTGGGGCGGGTGCTGGACAGGCGCCCCGAGGTGGACGACGTGGTCCAGGAGACGATGCTGCGGGTCGTCCGCGGCCTGGACGGACTGCGCGACCCGGCGGGCTTCCGCCCCTGGCTGGTCGGCATCGCCATGCAGCAGATCCGCGACCGCCGGCGCGCCCGGCAGGCCCAGCCGGTCTTCGAGCTGACCGGGGCCGGCCGGCCCGGCCGGCGCCGGGGCCGGCTTCGTGGACCTGACGATTCTGCGGCTCGGCCTGTCCGGGCAGTGCGCCGAGGTCGCCGTGGCTACCCGCTGGCTGGAGCCCGAGGACCGGGACGTCCTGTCCCTGTGGTGGCTGGAGGCCGCGGGCGAGCTCAGCCGCTCCGAGCTCGCCGCCGGCCGTGGCGTCACCCCGCAGCACGCCGCCGTACGCGTCCAGCGCATGAAGGCCCGCCTCGACGCGGCCCGCAGCGTCGTACGGGCGCTGGCCGCCACTTCGCGCTGCGGTGCGCTGGCGGCGCTGCTCAGCCCCTGGAACGGCGTGCCGTCGGCCCTGTGGCGCAAGCGGATCGCCCGCCGCACCCGCGAATGCCTGCTCTGCGCGCGGCAGTGGGAAGGGATGATCCCCGCCGAGGGACTGCTGGCCGGCCTCGGCCTGGTGCCGCCGCCGATGGGGTACGCCCCGCCGGGGCTGCCCGGTGCATCGAGCGTCGCCCGTGCGGTGGCCGTGGCCGGCTGAGCGGCCGCGGGGGCGTCATGCCAGGGCGCGTACGACCGTCGCGATCGGCGGCCAGGCCCACTGGCCGTCGCGGGCCACCAGAAAGTGCCGCCGCCGTCCCACCAGCGGATCCAGCGGCCGGAACACCACGTCCTCGCGGGACCGCTCGACACCCGACTCGGCCAGCAGCGCGACCCCGAGCCCGGCGCCGACCAGCAGATTGACCAGGTGCAGGCTGTCGACCCGGTGGACGATCCGGGGCGTGAAGCCGGCCAGTGCGCACACCCGCTGGACCAGCTCGTCGTCGTCGCTGCCCCGGGAGTTGGTGATCCATCCGGAGTCCGCGAGCCGCCGCAGCCGCGCCAGCGCGACGGTCGCGTCGGGCCCCGGGTCGTACGGATGCCCGGCGGGCAGCGTCAGCAGCATCGGCTGCTCGGCGATCTGCCGCACACTCAGCCCGGTGGGCACGACGCGCGGCACCAGGCTGTAGTCGTAGACCAGGCCCAGGTCCAGCTCCCCGGCGAGCAGCAGCGCGAGGATCTGCTCGGGCTCGTGCTCGTACATCCGCACATCCAGGGCCGGGTGCTGCCGGCGCAGCCGTACGAGAGCCGGTACGACCAGGGGCTCGGCGGCGCTCGCGAAACTGGCCAGCCGCACCCGTCCGGCGGGCCCGGCCGTGCCGCCGCCGCTCAACTCGGCGCGGGCCTCCTCCACCCGGGCCAGGATGCCCACCGCGTGTTCCACCAGGCGCTCCCCGGCCGGGGTCAGCCGGACCCGGCGGCCCACCGGTGCGAGCAGCCGGGCGCCGACCTCCTGCTCCAGGACGGCGAGATGCTTGGAGACCGCCGAGGTGCCATAGCCGGTCCGCTCGGCGACGGCCGCCATCGTGCCGAGCCGGCTGAGCTCGACCAGCAGGCGCAGCCGGCCGAGGTCGGGGAGCTGATCGTCAATCATCCACCAATAGTAGACATTGCATCCGCCAATGACGCGTGGACAGACATGGACGCCAGACGATCCAATGGCGGGGTGACGACGACAAGCACCGCTGTGACCTCACCGAACGCCGCGCGCAAGATGCCCGCGGCGGTGCTCGTCCTCGCCGCCATGACCGTCCTGCACACTGGCAGCGCCCTCACCACCGAGCTCTTCGACGACATCGGCGCGGCAGGCACCACCTGGCTCCGGGTCAGCTTCGCCGCGCTCCTGCTGCTCGCCTTCACCGGCCGCTCCCTGTGGCGGGCGCTGCGGGCCGCGCCGCGCCGGGACGTGATCGCGGTGGTGCTGCTCGGCGCCGTGAGCGGCGCCATGATGCTGCTCTTCTCCGAAGCCGCGGCCCGCATACCGCTCGGCACCGCGACTGCCCTGGAGTTCCTAGGTCCGCTGGTCGTCGCGGTCGCCTCGCTGAGCCGCCGCCGTGAACTCGCCTGGCTGCTCCTGGCCGCCGGCGGCGTGCTCTGCCTGACCTCGCCCTGGCAGAGCGGCGCCAATGTGGCCGGCATCCTCTTCGGCATCGGCTCCGGCGCCTGCTGGGCGCTCTACGTGATCGGCACCCAGCACGTCGGCAGCCGCTTCAAGGCCCAGCACGGCCTCGCGCTCTCCCTCACCGTCGCAGCCGTGTTCACGGCGCCCTTCGGCGCGGCGGGTGTCGTCATCGATCCGAAGTGGGGAGTGATCGCCGCGGTGGCCGGCATCGCCGTGCTGATGCCCCTGGTGCCCTTCCTGCTGGAGATGCAGGCCCTCCAGCGCATCGGCAAGACCGCCTACGGCACGCTCGCCGGCCTCGAGCCAGCCGTCAGCCTCCTCGCCGCCATGGTCCTGGTCTCCCAGACCCCGACCGCCCTCCAGGCCGTCGGCACGGCCCTGGTCGTCACCGCCGGGATCGGCGCAGCCCGGGGCGAGAGCCGGTCCACCGGCGGCCGTGAGGTCAGCCGACGTCGGTCGAGTACGCCGTCGTGTCCAACTGCGCCTTCCCCGTGAAGACTTCGGTGGGCGGGTGCCCGGCTGCGCGGGTCGAGGGCGATCCCGAACTCGCCGAGCCGGGCGACCAGTTCGTCCCGGAGCACGGGCGGCTGCCCGGTCAGCGCCTTCTTCAGGGCGGGAAGCGCGCGGGCGCAGGTCTCGTCGTCGAGGCCGAGCTGCTGCCGCCTGCCGCGCTGCGAGTCGGCGACGCGCTGTCCGAGCAGCCCGGTCATCCAGCGCACGTCCAGGGCTGGGACGGCATGCAGGGTGCCACGCATCAGCCAGGTCCGTACGACGGCGGGGCCGTCCGGTCCGGCCGCGCAGGCAGCGTCCATGGCGGCGGCGGTGAGCCCTGCGCTGCGGGCCCGCAGTTGCAGGCGGCAGGCCTTGGCGTCCTGCGCCTGGAGGGCCGCGGCCCGGCGGGTGGCCTCGGCGGCATCGCGTGGCCGTGGGCCGGCGAGTGCCTGGGCCCGCAGCCGCATGGCCCGTACGTGGGCGGTGGTCAGCGTCTCCACGACTGCCATCCTGCCGGACCGGGCCGGTTGTCACCGAGCGTTCACCTGGGCGTGGCCCGGCATCCGTACGGCGGATGTCGACACCGTGCAGAAAGGAGGAGACCGGAACAACAGCGGACGAAAAGGAGGTGGTCCCCGATGGCGGACTTCTTCACAGCGATGCTCGGCAAGGCCGCCCTGGCGCTCCTGGAAGCGCTCGTCCTGCGCCTCCTGATGCAGGTCTGGGCCGCATACGCGCGCTCGCAGCACGCCGTCGCGGGCGCCGCCTGACCCGGCGCGGCACCTGCTCTAGGCCTTCTGCGCTCCGTCGCCCCGCCCCTTGCTGCGGGCCACGGCGGTGGCCGCACCGATGGCCAGCGCGACCGGCCAGTCGACCGCACCGGCCAGCGCCATCGCACCCAGGCCGCAGTAGAAGGCGAGCTGCCTGGGCGGCGGCAGGTGCGAGGTGATCACGTGGGCGTTGGCGGTGAGGTCGCCGGGCGTGAAGTAGGGGATCGGCAGGTCGGTGTGGGCGGTGTGCATCCGGACGGCGGAAGATGTGCCGACGGACTGCGACTGCTCCGTCCGGCGCGACGTGGACGCCTTTCGGGCGGCCGTCTTTCTGCGCTGTGCCGTCTGACTCGAACGACCCGAAGCGGTCCTCCGCCCGGTCTCTGCGGTGTTGGACATGTCGCCTCCTCGTTGCTGCTTCACGGAGGGCGGTGCGCGGTCCGATGGGATCCGCCTACCGCACCCGAAGTGCGGTAAACCGATCATACCGGGCATTAACTCCCATAGCGGGGGTAGCCGCAACCCTCTGCCACGAACACGAGCGGCGGTGAGGCGGTGAGAGTTCCGGGAGCCGGTTTGCTGCGGGCCGCGGCACGGCCCGCGATCGGTGTGATCGGACTGCTGGCGGGGCCGGCGCCCGAGGGACGGGCACGCGTACGCACCTTCGAGGGCCGAGCGCACATCGCGATGCGCGGCCTGGACGGCGGGGTCAAGGCCACCGCTGCCGCCAAGGCAGTCCAGCAGCGCCTCAAGGAGCTGTCCGGTGTGCGCTGGGCGGCGGTGAACGCCATCCTCGGCATCGTCGTGGTCGCCACCGAGGGCGAGGCCGACGAGGAAACCCTGCAAGCCCTGATCGACGTCGTCGAGGCGGTCGAGGAGGCGCACGGCGCGGGCGGTGCGCTGCCCTCGCACCCGGTCTCCCCGGAACCGGCCCGGCGGGCCGCCTGGTCGCTGGCGGCGCAGGCCGCGGCCCTGCCCTTCGCCGTCGCCGGGCGACTGGTCGGCATGACCCCGCTCCCCGTCGAACTGGCCTCCGTCATCACGATCATCGACACCCAGCCCAGACTGCGCCGCCTCGTCGAGAATGCCGTCGGCAAGCGCAACGCGGGCCTGGTGATCGCCGGCCTCAACGCGGCCGCCCAGGCGAGCTCCGGAGGCTTCCTCGGGCTCAGCGTGGACGCCGTACGCCACGCCCTGAGCACCGCGGAGCTCGGCGCCCACCGCACCGCCTGGAGCAACGCGGAACCGGACCTCGCGGGCGCCGCGCACCACGCCGGCGCCGCCTGGGAGGAGCCGCCACCCCGCGAGACCCCGCTGCGGGCCGGCCCGGTCGAGCAGTACGCGGACCGGGCGGCCCTTGTGGCGGCTGCGGCCTTCGCCGGGGCCCTGGCCGTGACCCGGCGCCCGGGCAGCGCCCTGAGCGCGGCGCTCGCCGCCATCCCCAAGGCCCCGGGGCTCGCCCGCGAAGGCTTCAGCGCCACTCTGGGCGGAGCCCTCGCGCACAGCGGCACGATCGTGCAGGATCGCCAAGCACTGCGCCGCCTGGACCGGATCGACGTCGCCGTCCTCGACTCGTCGGCGCTCACCACGGGCTCGTACGTCCTCGCCGACCTGGTGGCCCTCGACGAGGACGCCCCCGGTGGCCGCCTCGCCGCCACCGCCCACCGCCTCTTCGACCCCGGCCGCCCGGACCGCGTGAGCCGGGACGGCGACTGGGCGCTCGGCCCGGTCGGCCAACTGGGGCTGCGCGGCCGCACCGGCGCCGGGGCCCGGACCCGGCTGGAGCGCGACGG
>NZ_RJVR01000362.1 GCF_003999195.1 Streptomyces soli | reverse complement strand
GACCAGGTCGGGCCTGTCCTGCCGGAGAATCCCACCATCCACCTGGACTCCGCGTACAACGACAAGCCGTGCGCGCAGGTACTGGAGAAGCACGGACTCGTCGGCGAGATCGCCGTCAAGGGCGTGAAGGCTCCCATCCAAGTCGGGCGTCGCTGGGTGGTCGAACGCACACATTCCCGGATGAACGGGTACGGCGAACTCCGGCGCTGCTTCCAGCGCACGACCCAGACCGTCGAGTTCTACCTCTACCTCGCCGCCGCGTTCGTCACCGTGCGTTGTCTCATCCAGCAGGCCCGCAACCGCTATCGATGGGAGACCCGGCCAGAAGTCCGCCGCCTGAAATGACGCCTATCCTCGGTCGCTCTACATCAACCGCACGATCATCCCGGCGCTGTGCACGAAGGCCGGGGTCCCCGCCAGCGATGTCCGCGGCAAAATCACCAGCCACCGGGCCCGCAGCACCATCGCCAGCCAGCTGTACAACGCCAAGGAGCCGATGACCCTGTTCGAGCTGCAGGCATGGCTCGGACATCGGTCGCCCAGCTCCACCCAGTTCTACGCGAAGATCTCCCCCAAGACGCTGGCCAAGGCATACAGCGAAGCCGGCTACTTCGCCCGGAACGTGCGCACCATCGAGGTCCTCGTCGACCGCGACGCCGTCGCCTCCGGGGCGGCGGCCACTGGCGAGCCCTGGCAGTACTACGACCTGGGCCACGGCTGGTGCACCTACTCCTTCTTCGAACAGTGCCAGCACCGGATGGCCTGCGCCCGCTGCGACTTCTACACCCCCAAGAACTCCAGCAAGGCCCAACTCCTCGAAGCCAAAGAGAACTTGCAGCGCATGCTCGCCTCCATCCCACTGACCGAAGACGAACGCGCTGCGGTCGACGACGGCCAAACCGCCATCGACGCACTCCTCGCCCGGCTTACCGACATCCCCACACCCGCCGGTCCCACCCCGCGAGAACTCGGTCTCCCCGCCACCGTCACCCTGCTGCCCATCGTGGAGGTCCGAAATCATCCGACCAGGTAGCACCGATCACACTGGCGTTCAGCGAGACAGGGCAAAAGGTTTGGGTGTAGACCGCTACGAGTGACCTTTTGAGTGGTTTACGACCGTGTCCTGATGTGTTGTGATGTCCGGGTCTCTAACGTGTCCAATTGCTGGTCTTTACGCTCAGGTGAATGCCGCGATGTGGTCGGCGATGAAGGTGCGCAGCGAGCGCGGCGCGGCGCCGGTGATCGCTGCGACCTCGTCAGACAGCCATGCTGCGTCGCCCTCGGCGATCAGTCCGAAGGCCTGGGCGTTGGAGGTCGCGACTGTTTCGGGTAGGCCGGCTTGGACCATCGCCGCCCGGTGCTCGGCGGGAGTGGTCCGCCGGTATTCGATCTCGTAACCGAGCGCGTCGGACAGTTCCTTGGCGACGTCGTTGTAGGTGATCAGGTCCGGTCCGGTCAGCCAGTAGGTTCGGCCGGCGTGCACCGCCGCCTCGGCGGCCACCGTTGCGGCGGTGGCGGCGACGTCGCGGGTATCGATCATGCCGACCTGGCCGTCGCCGGCGGACATCACGAACCTGCCCGACTGTTTGATCATCGGAGCCAGGGCGAGGAGGTTTTGCATGTAGGCGTTCGCCCGCAGCAGCGTGTAGGAGAGTCCGGAGGTCTCCAGGTACGCCTCGATCCGCGCCTGGCCGCGGCGGCGCTCGACCGGGGAATCGTCCGACGCCTTGCTCGTGATCTTGATGATGTGACGTACGCCTTCGCGCACCGCACTGGCGATGACCGCGATCTCCTGGGCGGGAATGGCCGGGCTGACCAGGATGACGGTCTCGATGCCGCGCATGGCCGCGTCGAGCGTGTCCGGGCGTTCGAAGTCGCCGGTGATGATCTCGACGTCGGCCCTGGGCGCGCGGGCTGCGTCGCGTACCAGCGCCCTGGTGGGTTGGTGCTGCGCGCCGAGCAGCCGGGCGGCTTCGGAGCCGACGTTTCCGGACGCGCCGGTTACCAGAATCATGGTGTTCTCCCTCGCAAAAGGTCAGAGTGCGGAGACGCATCCGGCGTCGACGGCCAGGACGGTGCCGGTGATCGGTCGGACCTGCTCACCGGCGAGGTAGGCGATGACGTGGGCGACCTCGTCCGGCTCCTCCGCCCGACCCAGGGGGCTGGCGGCCGCGAAAGTGTCGAGCATCTCGCCCATGGATTTGGTGACCTCGTTGCGGCTCGGCCTGAGCACGACGGCGTTGATGCACACGCTGGCCGGACCGTACTCGGCCTCCCACGACCGGGTCAGCGCCTCGATCGGTGTTTCTTAGGCCTGCATCAGTTACCTATTTGGCGTCAGTGACTACGGCGATCTGACGGATGAAGGTGTCTTCCACGGCGGAGTGGAGGAGGAAGTCGGCGACGTTTGCGCGAGAGGTGGAGGGGAAGATCGGCAATTTCGTGACGTCCGCGAGCGCGACGGCGTTGTAGCGGGTGCTGTGACCGTTGTTCAACGCTCCGGGGTATTCGAGGGTCCATTTCAGATCGCTGGCCCTCAAGAGCACTTCCGATGCCGCTTTGTCTGCGTAGGTTCTCCGAAGCACGGTTCGGAAAATGGGGCCGACGAGGAATGAAGCTTTGGCAAGGGAGTCGCCGACTCCGAACGCCGACAGGATGACGAAACGGTCAACGCCTGATGTTTTCGCGGATGCGATGACTGCGCGGACGGTGTCGGTGATCAGCGTTGGGGTCTCGCGGGCGTTTTTCACCCCGAGCGTGCTGATGATCGCGTCGTGGCCTCGGGCTGCCGTCGCGATCACGGTGGCGTCGGTGACGTCGCCACTGACGATCTGAGCGCGCGGATCAACGCTGGCGTCGGCCCGCCGAACGAGGGCAGTGACCTGGTGCCCCTGGTCGAGTGCCTTTTTCATGAGGAGGACGCCGGTGCGCCCGGTCGCTCCAAGGACAAGAAACTTCACGATACTTCGCTCTCTATCAAAGGATGAATGGGCGTGCCGGTGTTGCGGCCAATCGGCAAGGGCCCGATTCCCGCCCATGCTCTGTTGGCCCCTCAGGTCTCTGCCGGTGGCGGCCCGTGCAGCAACGGCCCAGCTCGTCTGGGCCTGTGCACCGCGGCAATCAGCTGCCCATCACCGGAACATCGTCAGGATCATCTACTAATCTAGTCAATGAAACTGACTATGTCAAAAGCGGGGTCGAGACCCGTTGGCGCCCGCCGGCTCCGGCGGCTCGGGGCCAGCGGGAATCGGTGCGGACTGCTCGGTGCGGCCGGGTCTACCGCGCGTAGGGGTCGGTGATCTCGCGGAGTTGATCCAGGATCTGCTGCAGCAGCGTGAAGTTGCGGGTGCCCAGGTATTCCTTCCACTCCGCGAGGATCTTGTCGAGTGTCGCCATGGCTACCTCGACCGCCCGCCGGCCGCGCGGCTCGATCACGATCAGCCGGGCACGGCCATCCACGGGGTCGGGGACCCGGCGGACGTAGCCCAGGCGTTCCAGTTGATCGACCATCACACTGGCGCTCTGCTTGGTCATTTGCGCCTGGTCAGCGAGGTCCGTGAGACGCGAACCTTCCGGGGTGATGCGCTGGAACACCCGACACTGGGCGAGGGTCCAGTCGTCGAACCCGGCATCCTGCAGGGCCCGGAAAATCCGGTCCTCGGTGTAGCGGTATGGGATGAACAATGACGTCCCTAGATCAACCCGCTGCTCGTCGTCCATGCCGCTCCCAGCTCCATCGCCCGCCTGATCCCGCGAGGTTCACACCTTACGTTGCCGCCGATTCGACCGCGGCGGCGGCGCGTGCCGCGGCGCTGCGCACGCTGCGTTCCGCACGTGCCACCCGCCCCTCGGTGACCTCGGACCTGCCGCTGTTGCCATCGGTTCGGATGTATGACTACAGTAGTAACGAAAGCTGACTAGTTAGGAGCAGCAGTCGATCTGGTGCTCACAGACGCCAAACGAGGGTCAGCTGGCCCGCCGCATCATCGCGGGGCGGTGCCCGTCCCACGGGAGCTGCGCCCACTCCCAACTCACCCCGAAACCCAATCTCAAATAAAGGACCAGAACTCATGATTTTGATTACCGGAGCCACCGGCACTGTCGGTTCGGAAGTCATCACAGCGCTCCTCCCCACCCAGGCAGGTCACATGAGGGTTCTCACCCGCAATCCTGGCGCGGTTTTCCCCGACGGCGCCCAGAAAGTCGTGGCCGATCTCGGTGACAGCGATCTGGCACCCGTGCTGGACGGAGTACACGCGGTGTTCTTGTAACCGACGGGCTCCACATCGCCGCACACGATCGCCGGCTCATAGCCGCGGCGCAGCGAGCGGGCGTGGAGCGGATCGTCAAGCTGTCCGTGCGCAACGTCGGACACGACGCCACCGACCCGATCACCACTTTGCACCGGGCCGGCGAGGAGGCGATCCGCGACAGCGGCATCGGGTGGACGTTCCTGCGGCCCACCGCGTTCATGTCCAACGCGCTCAACTGGGCGGGAATGATCGCGGCCGATCAGGTCGTGTACGCCCCGTTCGCCGTTGGCCGGGCCGCTGTCGTCGACCCGGCGGACATCGCAGCGGTCGCCGCGGCCTGCCTCACCCAAGACGGCCACAATCACCGCGTCTACGAGCTCACCGGCCCCGAACCGCTCAGCCCCTCCGACCAGGTCGCAATCCTCAGCCAGGTGCTGGGCCGCGACCTGCGCTACGCCGAAGCCGACCCGGCCAGCACGCTCGCGCAGATGGTGTCCTATGGCATGCCCAAGGAGTACGCGCACGCCGTCATCGAGCTCTTCCGCTCCACCGTGGAACCGTATAACTCCGAGCCGACAGGTGACATCACCGCAGTCACCGGCCGCCCGGCACGCAGCTTTGCCGACTGGGCCCAGGCCCACCGCACCGAGTTCCCCGCTCCCGAAGCCGTCCAGAACGCCGCAACCATCGAGGAGTCACGGTGAGGACCTCCGGCCCCAAAGTCGACACCCACGAGATGGTTCTGATCCACCGTGTCATCCGGCGCGAGTTCGGCCAACTCCCCCGGCTGTTTCGCTCCGCGGCCAACGACCGTGCACGATCAAAGGTCATCGGCGCGCACGCCCGGGAGATGCTGGACTTCCTGCACACGCACCACACCGGCGAGGACGAACTGCTCTTTCCCTTGCTGCGCAAGCGAACCACGCTCGACCCGGATCTGATGGACCGGATGGACGCACAGCACGCACAGGTCGACGACACCGTCACAGCCGTCAACGCGCAACTGCCGGTGTGGACAGCGACCGCCGACGCAGCCACCGGCGAGAAGATGGCCGCCCGCATCGAAGCCACGATGCCGACACTGATCGATCATCTGGCCGAGGAGGAGCAGAAGCTGCTCCCGGTCGTCTCGGTCACCCTGACGCAAAGCGAATGGGACGCACTCGGCAAGCACGGCATGAGCGCGATCCCGCTCACCCGGCGACTGGTCATCCTCGGCCACATCACCGAGGAAGCCGACGACGCGGAACGCCAGAGGTTCATGCAGGTCATACCCGCCCCAGCCCGTTTGGCCTACAAGCTGATCGGCCACCGCCAGTTCACCCGCGAAACCACCACGCTCCGCGGTTGACCCACCTCGCGACCCGGCGCCACAGCCCAACCCATCGTTTCTCCAGCCAGAGGTGCGACCGCCATGACCCTCACGATGTCACCCACCTTCGTCCTCGTCCCCGGAGCCTGGCAGGGAGGCTGGGCCTGGCAGCCGGTCGCCCGGCGGCTGCGTGAGGTCGGCTGTGCGGCCGTTACGGTCACCCTGCCCGGCCTCGCCGACGGCGACGATCGCGCCGGACTCCGGCTCTCGGATGCGATCGATCACGTCGTGGCCGAGGTCGAGCGCCGCGACCTCGCTGAGGTCGTCCTGGTCGGCCAGAGCTGGGGCGGCTACGTGATTACAGGCGCCGCGAATGCACTGATCGGCCGCCTGGCCAAGGTGATCTACTACAACGCCGTCGTTCCGGCCCGCGGCACGGCGATGGTGGACGAGAACGCCGAGTACGCGGCACTGACCCGGGCCGCGATCGCGGCCAGCCCGGACGGCACCATCGGCCTGGTCCGCGAGCAGGTTCCGATGCTCATGCCGGAGGCCGACGAGCAGACCAGAGACCTGTTCTTCGAACTGCTCGTGCCGCAGCCCGGCGGCTACTTTCTCGACCCGCTCGACGTCGACGACGTCACTACCCTGGGCGTGCCGGCCGGATACATCCTCAGCGAGGACGACCGGGCCCTGGCCCGGCCGGGTGCCGAGTTAGCCTCCCGTATCGGTCTGACCCCGGTGCTGGTATCGGGCGGTCATGAATCGATGCTCACCCGCCCAGACGAGGTGGCCAAGGCACTACTCACCAGTGCACTTTCCTAGTCAATATGCGATTCGCAGCGCCAGCTCCGCAAATGAAGATGGGTGTGGACCGTGCTGTGTGACCGGTCCCAGCACCTTGGACACCAGCCCTGCTCTCACGCCTTGGGGACCGGAAGACCGCCCGACCGTGGCCGCTCACTCGAAACGGCTCTCGCAACGATCGACAGAGCAACGCGTACTTGAACCTTGACAAACCTGATTCCACATAATGGCGAGGTCGTCGTAGCGCAGGTCCCAGCCCAGGGCGAGCAGGGGCTCAAGGGCGGGGTCGCCGGTGTGCGTGCTGCCGGCGAGGTAGCGCGGGGTGACGTAGACGTCCCCGTCGATCTGGTCGAGGTCGGGCATGGGCACATCCGGGGGAGGTTCGGGCTCGGGTGCGGGGGTCAGCGGCTGGCGACCGGCAGGGCTGCGGGAACGGCTGGTTGGGGAAGGGTCGTGGTCACCAGGTGCGGTACCGGTGGCGCGGTGGTGGTGAGTTCGGCGAGGACCTGCCGCTTGAGGGTGCCGCGGGCGGTGGCTTTCAGCACGGCGGTGTCCAGGCGGTCCGGGGTGTTTTCGTAGCGGCGCAGCCGGTGGCGGATGTGGTCGTAGGCGTCGGGGCGCTGTTCGGCGAGGCGGTGCAGGGCCTGGTCGAAGATGCGGCGGTGGGCGGCGTGATCGGGCTCGTCGTGCTCTCGGGCTGTGATGGTCTGTGCGTACTGGCGGGGCGGTACGGGCGCATTTGGCGCTGCGCTGCTTGACAGCGACGAAATGGCGCGTAGCAGGACGGCGGACCGGCCGCGGATTCGAGCCTGAACTCACGCAGCGAGCCCCGGTGCCAGCGCGGTGCCGGCAGGACGGCGTGGGTCTGTCGCAGGGATGGAAGGGTTGCTTTTGATCCATTGGGACAGCGCCGTCCACGGCAGGCGCAGAGCGATCACGGCCTCGGTGTCCGGCAGCAGCCCGTCCATGACGCGCTGACCGGCGTCCGTGGTCACCGTGTCGTGTACCTCGCCGGTGAGGGCGGCGAGAACCGGCGCCTGGGTGAGGAGCGTGAGGGTTGCTTGGACGCGGGTGACGAAGTCGCCGTCGCGGGCCGGGAAGTGGTGGGCGCGGGCCCAGCGCGTGGCTGATTCGTACACCTCGGCCAGTTCTGCGCCGGCCTCGGTGAGCTGGTGGCAGGGCGCTCCGGCGTGCTGCCCGGCCCGCACCAGCCCGTACGCGCGGGCTGTCGCAAGTCCGTGACCGACCTGGTGGCGCGTGAGGTCGGAGAAGGTCCGGGTGAGCATGAGGCGCGGGATGGGACCGTTGTCGTCGATCTCGCTGACCAGCCGGATCAGACCCGGATAGGACAGCACACCGACCGCACGGGTCACTTGCTCAGGGCGAAGGGTGTCGGGACGGTTCATCGGCGGTGTCCCCCAGCCGGGGAGATTGCGACAGGGCGGGCGGGTATCCGGTGCGAAAACAGGTCGCCCGCCTTCCACTTGGCTACGGGAGGCTGCGCCGGGAGGACTGGGGCCGTCGTCGTGGGGGCCGGGGCGGCCGGGAGGCGCGACTGGTTGGTGATCCAGGTGCCCGGTTCGGTCCGGGCCGGGGCCGGCCCCCACACCGGGTGGTGGTCTGCGTCGGCGAGCGGGCGTCCGGCTGCCCACGCCGACATCGACCGGTAGAGGGGAGCCAGAGCACGGCCGTGCCCGCGGGCCGCACCGACGCCGGTCGGCCAAGCTCCACGGGGCAACGGCTGTGACTACTCCCACTTGCGCTGATGGCTGCACTGGCAAGGCATCACCCCCTACAGCGCTGACGGTGGACTGTGGCCACTTCGTCTCGCAGATCAGGGTTGTGTGAACTACGCATTTACGCGGCCGACCTCGATCGTGTGTGGAGCGAGCCGAGGTGTACGCGATTTCGATGGCCCTGGGAGTGCCGGAGGCGAGGGAGTCGCCGGGAGATGCCGCTGGCGCAGGCGATTCCCCCGCCGGGGCAGAGACGGCGGCACACACGGAGCGCGCGGCGTCCAGCGGCTCCTGCATTCCGGCCACCATGCAGGCGAAGCCGGTGCCCTGCGAACCGGCACACCGCGTCAATCCGAAGGAATGCGAAACTCGAATTTGGGACGGTCCCACGGCACGGCGGGCGGGTTCGCTAGCGCGGTCCCGGTCCGCACTGCACCAACGCGGTGGTAGAAGTCCTCGGCGGGAAGATGCGACACGACCTTGACACGGTCGAGCCCGGCGGCACGGGCCTCGGACTGCATGTGCGCGACGAGCAGCCGTCCAATACCACGTCCTTGCGCTTCGTCGGCGACGAACAGCAGGTCGAGCTCCGGTGGAGCGAGGACGAGCGAGTAGAACCCGAGGACCCGGCCTCCATGCTCGTCGGCGCCGACGGCTACGAAGGCGCGGTGGGCTTCGATGTAATCAGGACCGACCCGGTAGCCCGCCACTGCGGCTGCGTACTTACCCTCGTAGGCGCCTGAGCCACGCACGAGCCGCGTGAGCCGTTTGGCATCCCGCGCGACTGCCCTCCGTATCGTGATCGGCTGGCTGATCGGGGAAGTGCGTGAACTCATCGGGAGAGTATTTCGCACCGGGGAATGCCTTCCTGCGGCGGGTTGGCTGCTCGGGCAGGCGTTCCTGCACCGCTCCCGGGAACCACTCGTGCGAGCGCAACCGATCTCACGCCGAAGCCGCGCCGGAGCGCTTCGGTGCGGCTTCGGCGTCTCACGGCTCCGCGCGGAGGTCCCCGTCGGAACGGTTTCTGGCGGGCCTCGCCGTATCACCCGAGACTCCCCCTATGACGAGGTGCATGACCGTGCGGGCCCGACCAGGCGGAAGACCTCCCGGGCCGCGTAGCGTTTGAGGCATCGGACGATTTCGCGTCGGGTCTTGCCCTCCTTGCTGCGACGCTCGGAAGACTCCTCATTGCGCGGGTCGAAGCGCAGGCGGGTCCGGCGACATGCTCCGCGTGGCCGAATCGTTCATCCTGGGGGAAGTCCACGGTCACGACGACCCGATCCGCGGGGCGGCAAGCCGACCGGGCCGGACAGCCGCAGGAGTCGGACGTGCTCCTCCCCGCCTCCGAGCGCTGTCCGGTGGCCCGGATTTGTTCTGCGTTCCGGGTGCTGGCGAAGAAGCGTGTGCGCGTCCGAGCCATCTGCCCTTCGGCGAACCGGCGGATGCCGCCATGGCGGTGGATGCTCTCGGCGTGATGCCGGTGGCGGCTGGTGTGGGTGTGGGCTCGGTGCGGCTGTGGATCAGGGAGGTGGCCGCGGCGATGAGGGCCATGGCGATGGCCAGGGTGAAGACGACGACCAGGCCGTCGTGGAAGGGCCGGGAGATCAGGTGGGGGAAGAACTCGCGCCCGGTCAGGATCGCCGCGTTCGCCCGTGGTAGGTGGCTGAGGATGGCTGGGCCGAGGAGCTGCTGGATGGGGTTGTAGCCAAGGAAGGCGGCGAACAGGACACCGACCGGCGGCAGCGAGGCGACAGCGTGAGCGGCTGGAGCGGGCACGTGCTGGGCGGTGAGGCCGGAGCTGAGGGTGTGCGGCAGTGAGCCGGCGAGTCCGGCGACCATCAGGGAGAAGAAGACGCCCAGGGACAGCACCGTGCCGGCGTTCTGGAAGGTGGCGCGCATGCCGGAGGCGGCGCCGCGGGCGTCCGGCGGAACGCTGGACATGATGATCGAGGTGTTCGGCGCTGCGAACAGCCCGTTGCCGAGGCCGTTGAGCAGGACCAGGGCGGCGAAGAGGCCGTAGGGGAAGTCGGTGGGCAGGAGGAGGATCCCGGCGAAGGAGGCGGCCATCACGAGGCATCCGGCGACGGCGAACGGCCAGGCGCCGAATCTGTCCGACAGGGCTCCGGACACCGGCCCGGCCGCGAGGAAACCGAGGGTGAGGGGCAACAGGTAGATGCCTGCCCACAGCGGGGTGTCGGCGTAGTCGTGGCCGTGGAGCGGCAGCCAGATGCCCTGCAGCCAGATGATGAGCATGAACTGCAGGCCACCGCGGGCGATCGCGCCCAGGAGCGTGGCCGCGTTGCCGCCGGCGAAGGCGGCGTCGCGGAACAGCCGCAGCGGGAACATCGGTTCGGCGACGTTCGCCTCCACGATGCAGAAGGCGGCCAGGGTGAGCGTGCCGCCGATGAGGCCGGCGAGCACCCAGGGGTCGGTCCAGCCCATGGTGTGCCCGCCGTAGGGCTGGATGCCGTAGGTGATGGCGGCCAACAGTGCCGTCAGCCCGGCGGCGAAGGTGAGGTTTCCCCACCAGTCGATCCGCCCGGGATTGCGGATGCCCGTCTCGTGCAGCGACTTGTACGCCCACACGGTGCCGATCAGTCCGATCGGCACGTTGACCCAGAAGATGGAGCGCCAGTTCCACTCCACGAGCGCGCCGCCGAGGACCAGGCCGATGAACGTGCCGGCGATGCCGGCGACCATGTTCACGCCGAGGGCCATGCCGCGCTGCCGGGCGGGGAAGGCGTCGGTGAGGATGGCGGTCGAGTTGGCCATCAGCATCGCGCCGCCGACGGCCTGCACGATCCGCCATCCGATCAGCCATAGCGCACCGGCCGAGCCGTGCAGCGGGTCGGCGGAGAGGATCACCGAGGTGACGGTGAAGACGACGAATCCCGCGTTGTAGATGCGTACCCGGCCCCGCATGTCGCCGAGTCGGCCGAGGGTGACGACCAGCACGGCGGTGACCAGCAGGTAGCCCATCAGCATCCACAGCAGGTAGCTGACGTTGCCGGGCTGGAGCGGGTCGAGACGGAGGCCGGTGAAGATGCCGGGCAGCGAGATCAGCACGATCGAGCCGTTGACGGTCGCGATCAGCACGCCGAGCGTGGTATTGGTCAGCGCCACCCATTTGTAGCGGGGGTGGTCGGCGCTGATCCAGGCACGGCGACCGCGGGGCCGAACGCCGGGGGCACTGCCTGCCGGGCTGGGGGTTTGGTCGGTGGTCACCGGCAGTCCTCCCTCCTTGCTTCCTGTCGGAAGAGCGGGTCAGTTCACGGTTGCCGGGCTGAGCGCGGGTATGGCCGCGAAAGTCGTCCACGGAGCGCGGTCGACGACCAGGCGGCGCAGCGTGCGTACCTGGCGTGGTGCGTTCCAGCCGAGTACGCCGACCACCCTCCCGTGGTGCCCGTAGGCGGCGGCGAAGTGGCTGTCCGACGGGTCGCCGTGGACGATCCGCATCTCCGCGTCCGGCGGGAAGATCCCGTACGCCTGGATCCTGGTGTCGTACTGGTCGGTCCAGAAGTAGGGCACGGGAGCGAACGGGGTGACGTCGCCGAGCAGGTTGCCGGCCGCGGCCATGGCCTGTTCGGTGGCGTTCATCCGGTGCTCCAGCCGCATGCGGGTGCCGAAGTGCGCGTTGGGCCAGGAGGCGACGTCGCCGGCGGCGTAGATCCCGGGTGCCGCCTGGCAATTCGCGTCGCACCCCACCCCGTCTCCCAGCCGCAGGCCCGAACCCTCCAGCCAGACGGTCGCGGGCCTGGCGCCGAGGGCCAGGACGACGATGTCGGCCGGCAGCGTGGTGCCGTCGCCGAATTCCACTCCGGTCACCCGGCCGCCTGCGCCGCGCAGCCGGCGTACCGGAACTCCGCAGCGCAGGCGTGTTCCGTGGTCCCTGTGCAACGCGGCGACGAGCGCGCCGATCCGGTCCCCGAACGGGCGCCGCACCGGGACCGGCTCCGGCTCGGCCACGGTCACGTCCAGGCCCATGGCCCGTGCGGCCGCGGCCACCTCGGTGCCGAGGAATCCGGCGCCGACCACGACCACCCGGGGCCCGGCTCGCAGCGCGGCTCGCAGGGCGATCGCGTCGTCGAGCGAGCGCAGGACGTGGACTCCGGCCAGATCGCTGTCGGGCAGGCGCCGGGGAGCCACGCCGGTGGCGATGACCAGAGCGTCGAAGCCGATGCTCTCGCCGCCTCCCAGGCGCACCCGGCGGCCCGGGACGTCCAGGGCGACGGCGCGTTGTCCGAGCCGCAGGTCGGCCCGCAGCCGCGCGAGATCCGGCAGGGAGCGCAGGGTGGCGCGTTCGGGCCCCCAGGCGCCGGTCAGGATCTGCTTGGACAGCGGCGGCCGGTCGTACGGCGGACGGGACTCCTCACCGATCAGCGTGAGGCGACCGTCCCAGCCTCGGCGGCGGAGGGTCTCGGCCGCGGTCAGGCCGGCGGCCGAGGCTCCCACGATGACTATCCGCTTCACTGCTCGTCTTCCTGTTCCTCCACCCAGATCGCCTGGGCCGGGCAGAGGGCGACGGCCTGCCGGACGTCGTCCGCGAGGCCCTCCGGCGGGGTCTCGGCGCGCAGGACGACGATGCCGTCCTCCGCGCGCTGGTCGAACACCTCCGGTGCGCTCAGTACGCACTGCCCGGAGGCCACACACTTGTTCTGGTCGACGATCACCTTCATCGGATGCTCCTTTCCTGCGCGGCACTTGGCCGCGCTCACCAGGTGACGGGCAGTTCGTAGACGCCGTAGACGTTCCCGTCGTGCTTGAACGGGATCTCGTCGAGATCCATGGCGAGCTTCAAGGTGGGGATGCGGCGGTACAGGGTGCTGTAGACGACCTGCAGCTCCACCCGGGCCAGCGGCTGGCCCAGGCACTGGTGGACGCCGAAGCCGAAGGCCACGTGGTGGCGGGGGTTGCGGTCGATGTCCAGTTGGTCGGGGGCGGGGAAGGCGTCGGGATCGCGGTTGGCGACGTCGTTGGCGAGGACGACGCCCTCGCCGGTGCGGATGGTCACGCCGCCGACCTCGATGTCCGCCAGGGCCACCCGGCGGCGTCCGCTGTGCACGATGCTGAGGTAGCGCAGGAGTTCCTCGACCGCCGAGGCGACCGTCTTCGGGTCGTCGCTCTCGCGCAGCCGGTCCAGCTGGTCTGGGTTCTGCAGCAGGGCCAGGGTGCCCAGCGCGATCATGTTTGCTGTGGTCTCGTGCCCGGCGGTCAGCAGCAGCATCCCCATGCCGGCCGCTTCACGCCGGGAGAGCTCACCGGCCCTGACCCGCTCAGCCAGCGTGGAGAGCACGTCGTCGGCCGGGTGGGCGAGTTTGACGCCGATCTGCCGGTCCAGGTATTCGAGCAGCTTCTGTGTGGCCACCCACGCCTGTTCCACGGTGCTGGTGCGCTTGATGAGGATCTTGCTGTTGGCCTGGAAGAAGTCGTGGTCGGCATACGGGACGCCGAGCAGCTCGCAGATCACCAGCGAGGGCACCGGCAACGCGAACGCCTGGACCAGGTCCACCGGCTTGGGCCCGGCGAGCATGGTGTCGATTAGGCCGTCGACGATCTTCTGAATGGCAGGCCGCAGCGCCTCCACCTGCCTGATGGAGAAGGTCGCGGTCACCATCCGGCGTAGTCGGGCGTGCTCCGGATCGTCCATGTTGATGAAGGTCCGCGACTGCCTCCGGCGCTCCTTTTGGGCCGGGCTCAGATGGGGGTAGTGCGGGAGGTTGCTCTCCGAGCTGATCCGCGGATCGGCCAGCAGAGCCCGTACGTCGTCGTAGCGAGTGACCAGCCACGGGGTGCTGCCGTCCCACAGCCGCACCCGGCTGATCGGAGCCTGGTCCTGCAGGGTGTGCAGGGCCGGCGGCGGATCGAAGGGGCAGCGGGCAGCCCGGGTCATGGGGTAGTCCGGTACCTGCGCCGACGGCGCATCGGTGCCGGGTGCCGAGAAGGTGCTCATGGTTCTCCGCCCTTTCCGTAGTCGGATATGGGGGCAGTGCCGGGACCGGGCCCCGGCGCGCGGGGCAGGTACCGCCTGCTGGAGGAGACACCGAAGACCGCAGCCAGGAGGCTCAGGAGGGTGATTCGCCGCCGGAAACGCGGGGTTGTGGGGCGGCTTGGAGCATGCGGCGCACGATGGGCAGGGCCGTGCGCATGGCCTCGCCCAGCGCCCGCACGTCCTGCTCGGGCAACGCGGCCAACATGTCGGCCACCCGGGCACCCTGCGCGCGCCGGCGCTCGGCCATCAGCTCTCGCCCGGCTCCCGTGATGGCAACCAGGCGGACCCGCCCGTCCTCGGGATGGCCCACTCGAGTGGCCAGGCCCTGGTCCTCCAGCCGCTGCACCAGGGCTGTCATCGACGGTTGGGCGATGCCCTCCGCCGCTGCCAGCGCGGTCAGCCGGATCGGACCTTCCTGCTCCAGCCGGCTGAGCGCCGCGGCGGTGATCAGACTCATGCTCTGCCGCTCCGACAGAAGGTGTCTGACCATCCCGGTGGCCAGCTCGTTCAACGCCGCCGCCACCTCCTGGTGACCCTCTTCGGGTGCCTCACCCATACCTCCAGTCATATCACCCGGTCTCGTGCACCAGGAGGTAGCCGGAGCCTGCGTAAGCCTCACCCAGAGCCAGCTTCTCCTTGGCCTGGAGAGCCTGGAGAGCCTTGAGCGACTTGAGCGACTTGAGAGCAGCCAACACCGGAGTGGGCAATGGAAGTTCCCGTTCACCGGCCTGAGACTTGGTGTCCTTCTCCACCACGAACTGCCTGGATCGACCACCGCGACCGAGTCGCCCACAGTTCGGGTGACACTGCCCGGATCCCCGTCCTTGCCCACAGGCATAATCGACGTCTTCGACTCGTCGTTCAAGCATGTGAATATGCCATCCTGGGCCTTCCAGGACCGGCATCTGCCGAAGAGGTACGCCCCGTTCAATGTGCAGACCCTCAAGGGCGATGTCTTCGTGGCGTATGCGAAGCCGGATCCGGCGACTGGCAAGGCGGCCGCTGGCCAGGGTCTTGGCGATCGTCGACGAATACTCCCCGGATGGGCGGCTGTCGGCCGCGTCGCCTCGCGCCAGAGCCTGAACGCGCCCTGGGGCCTGGCCATCTCTCCGTGAAGCTGGGGCAAGCTGGCCGGTTCGCTGCTGGTCGGCAACTTTGGTGACGGCAAGATCAACGTGATCACACCAAACCGACACGGCCGGTTCGACAACCACATCGAAGGTCAGGTCACCGACGGCTCGACCGGCAAGGCACTGACCATCCCGGGTCTGTGGACGTTGCTTCCCGGCACCGCCGCGACGGGCGGAACGGACTCGATCTGGTTCAGCGCGGGCATCGACAACGAGCAGCACGGCCTGATCGGCGTACTGCGCAAGCCGTGACCCAGCATTGAACGAACCGCGGTCGGGAGCCTTCGGTCACTTCGGGGCCCCCGACCACGTGTGCGACTACGACAAGCGCGGGCACGAAGTCGCCCGAGGACAGGCCGTGCAGGTAGAGCAGCGGCAGTACCTGGTGATCGTCGGAGTCTTGCACCCGGGCGGCGGAATCGCCGAGGAGAACTGCCGACGTTCACGGCGTTGCCGACGATGGCCGGCTGTTCCGTACGGCCCAAGGGCCGCCCCTACACCGCCTCGTGCGATCTCCTGTGCGCCGCCACCTGCGGCGGCTTTCCGTGCCCGGCTGGACCTTATGGACGTCCGCAATTCGTAAGAATCTTGGGCCGCGCGAACGTAGCGCAAGGACCGGTTCACACAGTAGAAAGTTCAAGCAATGCATGGCTTGCTGCAAGTCGGGCAATCCGGGGCCCCTCAGCTGCCCACGGTGTCCAGCCGGCGTCCCCTGAGGAGGCGGATCGATGACAACTCGTGAGCCATCCGGCACGAGAGAGCGCTCTCGCATCCCTAGAAGCGCGCCCCATGTGCGACCGTCCTGATGCCGGCCATCGACCTTTCTATCCACCTAGCTCCGCGCCCCCAACGGAAAGGACGATCCCTATGATGACCCTGCCTCCTGGCAATGCGGGTCACCCGTCCCAGCGCCCCACCCGCCGCCGACTTGGCCGGGTTTTCGCGCTCGGCGTCGTGCTGGCGACTTGTGTCATGGCGACCGGAACGGCCGCCATCGCCGACTCGCCGGACCCCGGCACGCCGGACCTCGGGACGAACGTCACCGTCTTCGATCCGAGCATGCCGGTCAACGAAATCCAGGCGACCCTCGACGCCGCGAACGCCGCGCAGGTCGACAATGAGATGGGCACGACGCGCCACGCCTACCTCTTCGAGCCCGGCACGTACGGCACCGCGCAGAAACCGCTCCAAATCAAGGTTGGCTATTACACCGAGGTCGCCGGCCTGGGTGCTTCACCCACCGATGTCGTCATCAACGGCAAGGTCGAGGTCTACAACCGCTGCCTGGAGGGCGGCGGGACGAGTAACTGCATTGCGCTCGACAACTTCTGGCGGACCCTGTCCAATCTGTCGATCAAGATCAATGCGACCGGCCAGAGTGGCTGCCGGGCATCGGCCGACTTCTGGGCCGTCTCCCAGGCCGTGTCCATGCGCCGCCTGAACGTCAGCGGTGGCAACCTCTCGCTAATGGACTACTGCACCGCCGGTCCGCAGTTCGCCAGCGGCGGCTACATCGCCGATTCCAAGTTGCCGTCCGTCACTAGCGGATCGCAGCAGCAGTGGCTCACCCGCAACACCGAGGTCGCCGGCTGGTCCAACGGCGTGTGGAACCAGGTCTTCTCGGGTGTCGTCGGCGCTCCGGCGGAAACCGGCTTCCCGAACCCGCCCTACACGACGCTCGACACTACTCCGGTGAGCCGCGAGAAGCCGTACCTGTTCGTCGGCACGGACGGGACGTACAACGTCCGCGTGCCGTCCGCCCAGAAGAACAGCCGGGGCGTCTCGTGGGCCAACGGCATCACGCCGGGCCGCACGGTGCCGATCGGCGACTTCTTCGTCGCGACCCCGTCGGACTCGGTGCAGGCCATCAACAACGCGCTGTCACGCGGCAAGAATCTGCTGCTCACGCCCGGCGTGTACGACATCGCGCAGAGCATAAAGGTCAAGCGCGCCGACACGGTGGTCCTCGGTATCGGACAGGCGACGCTCACCGCCGTCGACGGCTCGACCCCGATCGAGGTCTCCGACGTCCCCGGAGTCGTCATCGCCGGTGTCACGGTCGACGCAGGCCTCGAGAAGTCGCCGGTTCTGCTGCGAGTGGGCAAGGAGCTCGGCAACAACCATCGGAGCTCGGCGGACGACCCGACGACCCTGTCCGACGTGTACTTCCGCGTCGGTGGACCGCACGTCGGCAAGGCCGACGTCGCCCTCGAGGTCAACAGCGACAACGTGCTCATCGATCACACCTGGGTCTGGCGGGCCGACCACGGGGTGGAGGGCTTCACCAACACCGAACGCTGGAACACCAATATCGGCCGCAACGGCGTCATCATCAACGGTGACCATGTGACCGCGACGGGCTTGTTCGTCGAACACTTCCAGCAGTACGACACAGTCTGGAACGGCGACGACGGTACGACGATCCTGTACCAGAACGAGTTGGCGTACGACCCGCCGACGCAAGCCGACTGGATGAACGGCAACGTCAAAGGCTGGGCGGCCTACAAGGTCGGCGACGACGTGAAGACGCACAACCTGTACGGCGGCGGCGCCTACGTCTTCAACCAGAACAACCCGGCCATCCACACCGAGAACGGCTTCGAGGTTCCCCAGGCCCCGGGGGTCAAGCTGCACCACATCATGACCGTCAACCTCGGCGCCGGAACGCTCGACCACGTCGTCAACGGCGTGGGCGGTCCGGCCGACACGACAAGAACCGGTTCGCCGGTGTATGTAGTGGACTATCCGAACCCGTAGAGCACCGCATAGATGACTGCCCGGTCTGGTCGGCACCAGACCGGGCAGCGCAGCTTGCCGATCGGCGCCGAGCCGAGGCTGGTGTGCTCCACCCTGGACAGGAGGTCGTCCGTCTCACGCAGTACCAGGTCGAACAGTGCCCCGTTGCCCAGCGCACCAGCCGCTCGGGCCAGGAGCGGAAGGCCGGCAGCGCGTGCGTCTTTGTCCGGCGCTAGCGCAACAGCGCGGCAAAGGCGTTCCACGGCCGCACCTCGCAGTCGGGCTTTCCGCAGCTAAACCGGTCTCCTCCTGGATCTCACGCTCCAAAGCCGATTCGGGACTGTCATCGGTCGGTACAGTCCCGTCCGGGTTCCCGACCTCCAGGCGTCCTCCGGGCAGCTCCCACTCGTCGCGTTCGTTCTTCAGCAGGAGCACCCGGTTGTGTGCGTCGAGGGCTACGCCCTTCACGGAAACCGGCCAAAGAGGCGGCGTATACGTCATCACGGTCGTCGTCCTGCGTTGTGCGGTCCCGGTCTCCGGAACGTAGTACGCACTCTCACACAGGTCTCACCGACTGTGCGGACTCCCCCGGACTATGAGGCCCTGACCTGGCATTAAGCACCTGTCCTGGATCGGCCGGACGCCCCTGGACAGTCCCTATGACCTGTGCCAGGTGGTGCCCAGGGAGGGACCGAGTACGAGTACGGGAGCGTCCTCGGGGCCGTCGAACCGGGTCTGGAGGGTCATGTTCTCGTCGCTCACCCGTGTCACGCTATCGAGGGAACCTGGGCCCGGGGCCACCGCCCCCTGGGTTCAGAAATTCATCGTGGACACGACATAGACCATGGGGTAGTTCGGGTTCTTCAGGTCCACGGTGATCCGGTGGTCCGGCTTGTCACCGTGCTGCGTGAGCTTCACCCCGGCCCACTGGTCCCCGGAGGCGAAGGCCCAGCGGACGGTCCGCTGCTGCTTCGCGGTGACCGTGACGGTGCCGTCCTTCAGCGCCTCCCGGCTGGTGCCGACCTGGGCCAGGAAGGTGTCGAGCCCGCCCGCGCTGGTCTGGAACTGCACGTAGAGGGTGCTGGTCGCCCAGGAGTTGGTCTCCAGATAGCCGACCTGCTTCGACCCGCCCGGGATCGGGATCTCGTAGATCGAGCGCTGCACCTTGTTCGGCCAGTAGTGGGTGATGGTGGTGGCGGCGGCCTTCTTCTGCATGCTCACGCCGCCGTCCCGGCTCTGATCCGCCGAGATGAGCACATAGCCGATCGGTACGAGGACCAGCAGCGGTACGACCGTCCACTGGACCCAGCGCGGTGGCTTCCTCGGTTCCATACCTACGGTGCTCACTTGCCGAAGACCCCCGCGTATCGCTCGTACCGCTCGACCCTGCGGCGGTTCGCCCGCCGGAAGCGGCGGGCCACCAGTCGTGCCAGGTCCGCGGCCCCGACCATGCCGGCCTCGGGGCCGAGCTGCGCCTTGGCGATCCGGGCCTCCGGCCGGTAGCCGCGGCCGGTGAGATGCCGCCGGAAGGCGTCCCGCGCCGGACCGATCAGCAGGTCGTCCGCCGCGCTGACGCCGCCGCCGATCACGAAACAGGACGGGTCGAGGGCGGCCGCGAGGTTGGCGATGCCCACGCCCAGCCACTGCCCGATGTCCTGGAACAGCTCTATGCACATGGCGTCGCCCCCGCGGGCCAGTTCGGTGATCAGCGGACCGGTGATGTCGGCGACATTGCCGCCGACCCGGTCGATGATCCCGTACGCGACCGGCGACTCCGCCAGCGCCAGCTCCCGCGCCTCCCGGACCAGGGCGTTGCCCGAGCTGTACTGCTCCCAGCAGCCCCGGTTCCCGCACGGACAGCGGTGGCCGCCCGGCACGACCTGCATGTGGCCGAACTCCCCGGCCACCCCGTAGCGCCCGCGCTTGACCTGGCCGTCCTCCAGGATCGCCCCGCCGATGCCGGTGCCGAGGGTGATCATCACGAGGTCGTTCTCGCCGCGCCCGGCGCCGAAGCGCCACTCCGCCCAGGCCGCGGTGTTCGCGTCGTTGTCCACCATCACCGGGACCAGCAGGCGCTCGGTGAGGCGGTCCTTGAGCGGTTCGTCCCGCCACGACAGGTGGGGTGCGAACAGCACCCGCGACCGGTCGGCGTCCACCCAGCCGGCGGCCCCGATGCCCACGGCGTGCACGTCGTGCCGCTCGGACAGGTCCAGGACCAATTCGGTGATCGTGTCCTCGACCACCTTGGGGCTCTTGGACTTGTCCGGCGTCTCCGTCCGCAGCTTCTCCAGGATGTTGCCGTCGGCGTCGACCACCCCGGCCATCACCTTCGTCCCGCCGATGTCGATCCCGACGGTCGGCACCCGCGGTGCGGTGAGATGGGACCGGCGCTCCCGCCGGCCCACCGTGCTCAGCAGTGTGCTGCTGCTCGACGAACGTGCTGAGGTGCCCCTGTAGGTCCGGTCACGGTACGTGCTCATCGACTCAGGTCGTCTCTCCGGATCGGGTACGGGTGGGCGGGCTCGGCTCGGACGGTTCCCATGAGATTCTGCCTCACCGGCGGGCCGGGTGCTGCGGCGCCCGTCAGCCCTGGGCGCCGCGGGCCAGTTCGTGGCTCAGGGCTTCCAGCTCGCTGCCGCCCGCCATCTGCCGGGTGAGCTCGTCCAGGGAGATGCCGTCCTTGGTGTAGCTACCGGCCATGCTGCCCCGCTTGAGCAGAACGAAGCGGTCGCCGACCAGATAGGCGTGGTGCAGGTTGTGCGTGATCAGGACCACGCCCAGCCCGGCGTCGCGGGCGGCGGCGACGTACTTGAGGACTACGCCCGACGGCCCACCACAGGATGGTGACCTGGAGGTCGACGGAGCCGATCGTCAGGTGGGAGGCGAACAGGACCCGGGCGGAGGGGAAGCCCTGCATGTCGGCGATGGTCTTGGTCGACACGGTGCCGTCGATGAGCTTGGTGAAGCCGAGGTGAGAAGGAGTCGCCGGCCCCCGAGTGGGTGATCATGGCGACGGTCCAATTCGGCGTGTCGACGGCGGAGCCGTTGGCCCGGGCCTGCTTGGCGCGCTGCTCCGCGCGCAGTCCGCCGGTGTTGCTGCAGCCCGCCGCGCCGAGCGCCGTCGCCCCGAGCACCGCCGCCAGGAGCACGCCGAGCGCCCGCTGCCCCGTTCTTGCCCTCGCCACTGTGGTCCTTCCCTACAGATCTTGGATCGGCCCAAGTACCCGTCAGGGGGGAATCCGGCTGCGCGGTTGGGATCAGGGGCGTACGAGGAGCTGGAACTCGAAGGCGTAGCGCGAGGCCCGGTAGATGTGGGAGCCGTACTCGACCGCGCGGCCCTTGTCGTCGTACGTCGTCCTGCGCATCGTCAGCAGCGCCGCGCCCGCCTCCTCGGCGAGCAGTTCGCTCTCCTCGGCGGTGGCGGTGCGGGCGCCTATGGCCTGCTGGGCGCTGTGCAGGGTGACGCCGGCGCCGCGGAGCAGCCGGTAGAGGCCGGTGGCCTCCAGCTTGTCGGTGTCGAGGTCGAGGAGGTCGGTGGGGAGGTAGTTGGTCATGTACGCCATGGGCTCGCCGTATGTCGACCGCAGCCGTTCCAGGACGACGACATCGCTGCCCTCGGCGATGCCGAGCGCGGCGGCGACCTCGGTGGAGGCGGGCTGGACCTCGTTGCGTCGCACGTGAGTGGCCGGGCTCTGGCCGGCGGCCTGGAGGTCGTCGTAGAGGCTGCTCAGCTCCAGGGGGCGCTTGACCTGGCTGTGCACGACCTGGGTGCCGACGCCACGGCGGCGTACCAGCAGGCCCTTGTCGACCAGCGACTGGATGGCCTGCCGGACGGTGGGGCGGGACAGGCCCAGCCGTCCCGCCAGCTCGATCTCGTTGCCGAGGAGGCTGCCCGGGGAGAGCCGACCGTGCTCGATCGCGCCCTCCAGCTGCTGGGCGAGCTGGTAGTAGAGCGGGACCGGGCTGGACCGGTCCACCGCGAAGTCGATGAGGGCGGACTCTGGCTTGGACACAGGGGGAGAGTAGCCGCCCGTGCGGGTGTCATGGAACTCAGACATCACATTGTCCGAACATATTGCCCCCTGTGTCCATGTCCGGCGCCCTCAGTTGTGGCTGGGGAAGCCGAGGTTGATGCCGCCCTCGGTAGGGGTCTCCCCGCCGGAGGTAGGGGAAGGGTCGGGCCAGCGGGTGGTGACGACCTTGCCACGGGTGTAGAAGTGGATGCCGTCGTTGCCGTAGATGTGGTGATCGCCGAAGAGCGACTCCTTCCACCCCCCGAAGGAGTGGTAGCCCACCGGCACCGGGATCGGCACGTTGACGCCGACCATGCCCGCCTGCACCTCCAGCTGGAAACGGCGGGCCGCGCCGCCGTCCCGGGTGAAGATGGCGGTGCCGTTTCCCCAGCGGGAGCTGTTGATCAGCTTGATGGCCTCGTCGTACGTCTCCGCGCGGACCACGCACAGCACCGGGCCGAAGATCTCGTCCTTGTACGCGTCGGCGGTGACCGGCACCTTGTCCAGCAGCGAGACGCCGACGAAGAAGCCGTTCTCGTGGCCCTCGACCGTGAGTCCCGTGCCGTCGACGACGACCTCGGCGCCCTGGGCGGCGGCCCCGGTGACGTACGAGGCGACCTTGTCGCGGTGCTCGCCGGTGATCAGCGGGCCCATCTCGGAGGCCGGGTCGTTGCCGGGGCCGATGACGAGGTTCTTGGCCCGCTCGGCGATCTTCCCGACCAGGGCGTCACCGGTGTCGCCGACGGCCACGACCACCGAGACGGCCATGCAGCGCTCGCCTGCGGAGCCGTACGCGGCGTTGATGGCCTGGTCGGCGGCGTAGTCGAGGTCGGCGTCCGGCAGGACCAGCATGTGGTTCTTGGCGCCGCCCAGGGCCTGGACGCGCTTGCCGTGCTCGATGGCCCGGGCCTGGATGTAGCGGGCGATCGGCGTGGAGCCGACGAAGGAGACGGCGACGACGTCCGGGTGCTCCAGGATGCGGTCGACCGCGACCTTGTCGCCCTGCACGATGTTGAGCACCCCGTCCGGCAGCCCGGCCTCGGAAGCCAGCTCGACCAGCCGGAAGGAGGTGGAGGGGTCCTTCTCGCTGGGCTTGAGCACGAAGGTGTTGCCGCAGGCGATGGCGAGCGGGAACATCCACATCGGCACCATGGCCGGGAAGTTGAACGGCGTGATGCCGGCGACGACGCCCAGCGGCTGCCGGATCGAGGAGACGTCCACCCCGCCGGAGACCTGGGTGGACAGCTCGCCCTTCAGCTTCTCTGCGATGCCGCAGGCCAGTTCGACGATCTCCATGCCCCGGGCGACCTCGCCGAGCGCGTCGGAGTGCACCTTGCCGTGCTCGGCGGTGATCAGCTCGGCGATCTCGTCGCGGCGGGCGTCCAGCAGCTCGCGATACTTGAACAGGATGCCGGTGCGCTTGGCCAGCGAGACCTGCGACCAGCTCTCGTACGCCTGGCTCGCGGCGGCGACGGCCGCGTCCACGTCCTCGACGGACGCGAAGGCGACCTGCTTCTCCTGCTCGCCGGTGGCCGGGTTGTATACGGGGCCGTAGCGGTCGGAGGTGCCCTCGACGGGTTTGCCGCCGATCCAGTGGGTGATGGTCTTCATGGTGTGCGGACCTTTCGGGCGGGGCTGAACTACAGGTGGCGGCGGCGGTCGGCGACGTGGCGTTCGTACGTCTTGCGGGCCTCGATGGCGGCCTCGCGGGAGGCGACCTCGGCCACCGGCACGTCCCACCAGGCCTGCGCGGCGGGGGCGCTCGGGGTGGGGTCGGTCTCGACGTAGACGCAGGTCGGCCGGTCGGAGGCGCGGGCTGCGGCGAGGGCCGCGCGCAGTTCGCGTACGGTCTCGGCGCGGATCACGTCCATGCCGAGGCTTGCGGCGTTGGCGGCCAGGTCCACGGGGAGCGGGTCGCCGCTGAAAGTGCCGTCGGCCGCGCGGTAGCGGTAGGCGGTGCCGAAGCGCTCGCCGCCGGTCTCCTCGGAGAGGCCGCCGATGGAGGCGTAGCCGTGGTTCTGGATGAGGACGAGGTTGACGTTGATGCCCTCCTGGACGGCGGTGACGATCTCGGTCGGCATCATCAGATACGTACCGTCGCCGACCAGTGACCAGACGGGCGTCTCCGGCGCGGCCATGCGCACGCCGATGCCGGCCGGGATCTCGTAGCCCATGCAGGAGTAGCCGTACTCCAGGTGGTACTGGCGGGGGCTGCGGGCGCGCCAGAGCTTGTGGAGGTCGCCGGGGAGGGAGCCGGCGGCGTTGATGACCACGTCGTCGTCGCCGACCACGGAGTCCAGGGTGCCCAGCAGCTGGGTCTGGGTGGGGCGGGCGTCCTCGTCGGGGGCGGCGTAGGCGGCCTCGACCACGCTGTCCCAGCGCTCCTTGCCGGCGCGGTACTCGGCCTCGTACGCCGAGTCCACGCGGTGGCCGGCGAGGTCTGCGGTGAGCGCTTCGAGCCCGGCGCGGGCGTCGGCGACCAGGGAGAGGGCGCCGAGCTTGTGGGCGTCGAAGGAAGTGATGTTGAGGTTGAGGAAGCGGACGTTCGGGCCCTGGAAGAGGGTGGAGGAGGCGGTGGTGAAGTCGCTGTAGCGGGTGCCGATGCCGATGACCAGGTCGGCGGTGCGCGCCAGGTCGTCGGAGACGGCGGTGCCGGTGTGGCCGATGCCGCCGAGGTCGGCGGGGTGGTCGTGGCGCAGCGAGCCCTTGCCGGCCTGGGTGGAGGCGACGGGGATGCCGGTGGCGTCGGCCAGTTCGCGCAGCGCGTCCTCGGCCTCGCTGTGGTGGACGCCGCCGCCGGCGACGATCAGCGGCCTGCGCGCGCCGCGTACGGCTGCCGCCGCGTCCGCGAGTGCGGCGGGGTCGGCGGCCGGGCGGCGTACGTGCCAGACCCGCTCGGCGAAGAACTCCTCGGGCCAGTCGAAGGCCTCGGCCTGTACGTCCTGCGGCATGGCGAGCGTGACGGCGCCGGTCTCGGCGGGGTCGGCCAGCACGCGCATGGCGCCCAGCGCGGCGGGGATCAGCGACTCGGGGCGTACGACGCGGTCGAAGTAGCGGGAGACCGGCCGCAGCGCGTCGTTGACCGAGATGTCGCCGGAGACGGGGTGCTCCAGCTGCTGCAGCACCGGGTCGGCGACCCGGGTGGCGAAGGAGTCGCCGGGGAGCAGCAGGACGGGGATGCGGTTGACGGTCGCCAGGGCCGCGCCGGTGACGAGGTTGGTGGCGCCGGGGCCGATGGAGGTGGTGACGGCCTGCGCGGAGAGCCGGTTGAGCTGGCGGGCGTAGCCGACGGCGGCGTGCACCATGGCCTGCTCGTTGCGGCCCTGGTGATAGGGCATCACGTCCTGGGCCTCGACGAGCGCCTGGCCGATGCCCGCGACATTGCCATGGCCGAAGATGCCCCAGGTCCCGCTGATCAGCCGGCGGCGTACGCCGTCCCGCTCGGTGTACTGGGCGGACAGGAACCGCACCAGCGCCTGGGCTACGGTCAGACGGCGGACGGACTGGCTCATCGGGACCTCTCGGGGGACTCGGCGGTGGGCTGGGCGGGGGCTTCCGGGGCGGCGGTGTAGAGCGGCAGACGGGGGTCGACGGGCTGCTGCGGCCAGGTGTCGCGGATCCAGGCGTGGTCGGGGTGGTCGCAGATCAGCCAGGCGCGCTCGGCGCCCGGTCCCGCCATGACGTTGAGGTAGTACATGTCGTGGCCGGGGACGGCCATGGACGGGCCGTGCCAGCCGTCGGGGATCAGGACGACGTCACCGTCGCGGACCTCGGCGAGGACGTCGGTGTTGCGGCCGTTGCCGGACGGGGAGACCCGCTGGTAGCCGGTGCCGTCCTTGCCGTGGGCGCGCGCGATCTCGAAGTAGTAGATCTCCTCCAGCCGCGACTCCCCCTCGCGGTCCTCGTCGTGCTTGTGCGGCGGGAAGGAGGACCAGTTGCCGCCCGGTGTGATCACCTCGACCGCGATGAGCTTGTCGCACTCGAAGACCCCGGCCGCGCCGAAGTTGTTGACCTGGCGGCTGCAGTTGCCGCTGCCGCGCAGCTCGACCGGCACCGACGAGGCGGGCCCGTAACGGGCGGGCAGCCGCCGTTCGCAGCGCGCGCCGGTGAGGGCGAAGCGCCCGCCGGCCTTGCTGGCGATCGACACGTGCGCGTCCCGGGGGGCGTACGCGAAGTCGCTGACACCCGCGAAGACGCTCTCGCGCCCGGCGAGCCGGAAGGTCGCGCCCTCGACGGCGACGGTGCAGGAACCGGAGAGCGGCAGCACGATCCATTCGCTGTCGCCGGTGGCGAAGTCGTGCCAGCCGCCGGGCGGCAGTTCGAGGATCCTCAGGGAGGAGTATCCCCAGCCGGCCCGCCCGGGGTCGATGTCGACGGCGTAGGGGCCGTCGGCGGCCTTGCCGGCCGCCAGGTGGTATTCGGTGCTGGTCATGGTCCGAGCCTCCCCTTGTCCGTCTCCGTCACAGCAGTCCGACGGCCGTGTCGACGGCGGTCTCGACGCTTCCGTCGGCCGGGTAGAGCAGCGAGCGGCCGACGACCAGGCCCTGGACGGTCGGCAGGCGCAGCGCCTTGCGCCATTTCTCGTACGCGGCGTCCTGCTCCTTGCCGACCTCGCCGCCGAGGAGGACGGCCGGCAGTGTCGAGGTCTCCATGACCTCGGCCATCTCGTCGACGTCGTTGGTCACCGGCACCTTCAGCCAGGTGTACGCGGAGGTGCCGGCCAGGCCGGAGGCGATGGCGATGGACTTGGTGACCGCCTCGGCGCTCAGGTCGTTCACCACCTTGCCGTCGACGCGGCGGGAGATGAAGGGCTCGACGAAGACCGGGAGGTGCCGCTCAGCCATGTCGTCGATGGCGCGGGCGGTGGAGAGCATGGTGGTCAGCGAGCCGGCGTCCTGGTAGTCGATACGCAGGAGGAGCTTGCCCGCGTCGAAGCCCAGGCGGGCTATGTCCTGGGCGCGGTGGCCGGTGAAGCGGTCGTCGAGCTCGAAGGCGGCGCCGGAGAGGCCGCCACGGTTCATCGAGCCCATGACGACCTTGCCCTCGAGGGCGCCGAGCAGCAGCAGGTCCTCGAGGATGTCGGCGGTGGCGAGCACCCCGTCGACGCCGGGGCGCGCGAGCGCTACGCAGAGCCGTTCCAGCATGTCGGCGCGGTTGGCCATGGCGAACTTGCGGTCGCCGACGGCCAGCGCGCCGCGCGCCGGATGGTCGGCGGCGACGATCATCAGCCGGCCGCTGTCGCCGATCAGGGGGCGTCGCAGGCGTCCGGCGGCCGCCTCGGCGATGGCCTCCGGATGCTGGGTCCGCACCTTGACCAGGTCGGAGATGCTGATGGTCAACGGTCGCTCTCTTCTCGCAGGAGGTCCTCGACCTCGGTCTCGGTGGGCATCGCGGACGAGCAGGCGAGCCGGGATGCGACCAGGGCGCCGGCGGCGTTGGCGTAGCGCATGATCCGCTCCAGTTGCCAGCCGGCGAGCAGGCCGTGCACCAGCGATCCGCCGAAGGCGTCGCCCGCGCCGAGGCCGTTGACCACCTCGACCGGGACCGGCGGCACCTCCGCGACGGTGCCGTCGCGGTGCACGGCGAGGACGCCCTTGGGGCCCTGCTTGACGACGGCGAGTTCGACGCCTGCGTCGAGCAGCGCCCGCGCGCAGGCCATCGGTTCGCGTAGGCCGGTGGCCACCTCGCACTCGTCGAGGTTGCCGACGGCGACGGTGACGTGCTTCAGGGCCTGGGTGTAGTAGCCGCGGGCCTCGGCGGGGTCCCTCCAGAACATCGGGCGCCAGTCGAGGTCGAAGATCGTGATGCCGCTCCTGGCGCGGGCCCCCAGCGCGGCCAGCGTCGCCGAACGGCTGGGTTCCTCGCAGAGCCCGGTGCCGGTGATCCAGAAAACGTGTGCCTCGCGCACCGCGTCCAGGTCCAGCTCCTCGGCGCGAATCTCCAGGTCAGGGGCCTTGGGCAGCCGGTAGAAGTACAGTGGGAAGTTGTCAGGAGGGAAAATCTCACAGAAGGTGACCGGCGTCGGATAGGCGGCCACCGGGGTGACCCATCGGTCGTCGACGCCGAACTCCTTGAGCGCCTGACGGCAGTACTCGCCGAAGGGATCGTTCCCGGTGCGGCTGATCACAGCGGTGGAGCGGCCGAGCCGGGCGGCGGCCACCGCGACGTTGGTGGCCGAGCCGCCGAGGAACTTCCCGAACGTCTCGACCTGCGGCAGCGGCACACCTGTCTGGAGGGGGTAGATGTCCACCCCGATCCGGCCCATCGTGATCAGGTCGTACGGCTCGGTCATGAGCGGGACTCCTCGTCGATCGTTGCGTGCGGGCCGCTGCCCTGCCTCCTCAGGTCTAGCCCGGCAAGCCAACACCTGTCAACGCTTTGTCATGACAAACAAACACCGTCGTAATGAATTGATGTCCTAACAAACTCTTGACACGAGCTGCGCCGAGGGGGTTTGCTCCCGTTCTGCGACGGGCGTGTTGGCGCCGAGCTTCCTTTCCCCTCGACGCAGTGAGGTGCGTGACAGGACGTCCTTATGTCAGTACTAAGTATTGACGGTCGTCCACCGGACGGCGAAGCTTCAACCGACGGAGCTTCGCGGGCGTCCCGCTTCCGTGTACACCTTGATCCACGATGGCCCCCGGTCAGCGAAGACCGGTGAGAGGAGCCCTCCCCATGACCGCCCCCTCCCCCGCTCTGGACCGGATCCGGATCGGCTCGGCACCCGACTCGTGGGGCGTCTGGTTCCCCGACGACCCGCAGCAGGTCCCCTGGCAGCGCTTCCTGGACGAAGTCGCCGACTCGGGCTACTCGTGGATCGAGCTGGGCCCGTACGGATACCTGCCGACCGACCCCGCCCGGCTCGGCGAGGAGACCTCCCGCCGGGGGCTGACCGTCTCCGCCGGCACCGTCTTCACCTCCCTCCACAAGGGCGAGGCAGTCTGGGACGCCACCTGGAACCACGTCAGCGAGGTCGCCGCACTCACCCAGGCGATGGGCGCCCGGCACCTGGTCGTCATCCCCTCCTTCTGGCGTGACGACAAGACCGCCGAGATCATCGACGACGTCGAGCTGAGCAGCGCGCAGTGGCACGACCTGGCCACCGGCATGGAGCGGCTGGGCCGGCAGGTCCGCGACACGTACGGGCTGGACATCGTCGTCCACCCGCACGCCGACACCCACATCGACACCGAGCGGCACGTCGAGCAGTTCCTCGACGCGACCGACTCCGGCCTGGTCAACCTCTGCCTAGACACCGGGCACTACGCCTACTGCGGCGGCGACAGCGTCAAGCTCATCGAGACGTACGGGGAGCGGATCGGCTACCTGCACCTCAAGCAGGTCGACCCCGAGATCCTGGCCGACGTACGCGCCAACGGCGTCCCGTTCGGGCCCGCCGTCAAGCGCGGCGTGATGTGCGAGCCGCCGGGCGGCGTGCCCGCGCTGGAGCCGGTGCTGGCCGCCGCGCAGAGCCTGGGCGTCGACCTGTTCGCCATCGTCGAGCAGGACATGTACCCCTGCCCGCCGGACCAGCCGCTGCCGATCGCCCGGCGCACCCGCAAGTTCCTCCGCTCCTGCGGGGCCTGACCACTACTTCGAGGGACGAGATGACTCAGCAGGGAACACTCGGCGTCGCCGTCATCGGCACCGGCCGGATGGGCGCGGACCACGTGCGCCGGATCAACGACGTGATCAGCGGCGCCCGCGTCGCCGCCGTCGTGGACATCGACGCCGAGCGCGTCAAGGCGATCGCCGGCGGCATCGAGGGCTGCGCCGCGTACACCGACCCGGCGCAGGCGATGGCCGACCCGGGCGTGGACGCCGTACTCATCGCCTCGCCCGGACCGGCCCACGAGGCCGCGCTGCTGGCCGCCTTCGAGCAGGACCTCCCCGTGCTGTGCGAGAAGCCGCTCACCCCGGACGCCGCCTCCGCGCTGCGGGTCCTGGAGGCCGAGCAGAAGCTGGGTCACCGCCGGGTCCAGGTCGGCTTCATGCGCCGGTACGACCGGGAGTACCTGAAGCTCAAGGCGCTGCTGGCCTCCGGCGAGCTGGGCCGCCCGCTGATGCTGCACAACCGGCACCGCAACGCCTCTGTACTGCCCGGCTTCACCAACGCCATGCTCATCAACGACTCGGTGGTGCACGAGATGGACGTGACCCGCTGGCTGCTGGACCAGGAGATCACCGCCGTCACGGTGCTGCGGCCGAAGGCCTCCGGGAATGCCCCGGAGGGCCTGGACGACCCGCAGTTCGTGATCTTCGAGACGGACGGCGGCGCACTGGTCGACGTCGAGATCAACGTCAGCTGCGGCTTCGGCTACCAGGTGCAGGCCGAGGCGGTGTGCGAGAGCGGCACGGCCCGGATCGGCGACATCCACGACCTGCTCGTCAACACCGCCGGCCGCTGGGGCGGCACCATCGCCCCGGACTTCGTCGAGCGCTTCGAGGACGCGTACGACCGCCAGGTGCAGGCCTGGGTCGACGCCACCCGGCGCGGCGAGGTCACCGGCCCGAGCACCTGGGACGGTTACGCGGCCGCCGCCGTGTGCGAGGCCGGCGTCCGCGCCCAGGCCGAGGGCCACCGGGTCGAGGTCGAGCTGATCGACCGCCCCGCGCTGTACGGGAGCTGAGCCGACATGAAGCTCGCGCTCGACCCGTACATGATCCGGCACATCCCGCTGCTGGAGCTGCCCGCCGTGGAGTCCAACCTGTTCATGCGCGACACGATCAGGGAGTACGTCGCCGCCTGGTGAGGGCCCGTCATCTGCGCGGGCGGGGAGTCGCCTCCCCAGCCCTCCGCCCGCGCTCACCACCGCCCCTGCCACGGAAGGGTGTTCACCCCATGCGCATTGCACAGCTCGGCGTCGGCCGCATCGGTACCTTTCACGCGGCGACCCTGCACGACCATGCCGACGTCCATGAACTGCTGATCGCCGACGCCGATCCGGCGCGCGCCGCGGCGACCGCCGAGCGGCTCGGGGCCGGTGCCCGGGCTCTCGGGTCGGTGGACGAGGTCTTCGCGCCGGACGCCGTGGACGCCGTCGTCATCACCTCGGCCACCGCCGCGCACGCCGAGCTGATCCGCCGTGCCGCGCGGGCCGGGCTGCCCGCCTTCTGCGAGAAGCCGATCGCCTCCGACCTTTCCGGCACCATGGCTGCCCTGCGGGAGGTCGAGGCGGCCGGGACCGTACTGCAGATGGGCTTCCAGCGCCGCTTCGACCCGGGCTACCGGGCCGCCCGCGAGGCCGTACGCGGCGGGCGCATCGGCCGGCTGCACACCGCCCGGGCCATCACCTCCGACATGGCCCCACCGCCCCCGGAGTTCATCACGCTGTCCGGCGGGCTCTACCGGGACTGCCTGGTCCATGACTTCGACATCCTGCGCTGGGTCACCGGCCACGAGATCACCGAGGTGTACGCGATCGGCGCCAACGGCGGCGCGAGCTTCTTCGCCGAGGCCGGCGACGTCGACACCGCGGCCGTACTCCTGACCCTGGACGGCGGGGCGCTGGCCACCGCGACCGCCACCCGCTACAACGGCGCCGGCCACGACATCCGCCTCGAAGTCTGCGGCACCGCCGACACCATCGCCGTCGGCGTCGGCCCCCGCACCCCCGTCACCTCCGTCGAAGCCGGTTCCGCCCCCGGCGTCCCCGACCCCTGGACCGGTTTCCTCGACCGCTTCGGCTCCGCCTACCGGGCCGAACTCGCCGCATTCCTGCGGGTCGTGACCGGCGACCTGGTCAATCCCTGCGACGGCCGGGACGCCCTCGCCGCGCTGTTGGTCGCCGAGGCCTGCGAGGTGTCGCGGCACGAACGGCGGCCGGTGGAGGTCGCGGAGATCGCCGACCGGGCCGCCAAGCCGGACGCGGCCTGACGCATCGGCGCCCGGCCCGGGCAGGCAAGCTACGGGCCGGGCGCCGACGTTCACGTCACTTGATGTAGACCAGGCCGTCAGTGGTGACGGTCGGGCGGCCGCTGGTTCCGACCACGACGATCTTGACGGTGTGCTTGGCGCTGCTGGACCAGCTCTTGGTCCAGATCGCCTGGCGGTACTTGGTGGTGGTGGACTTCAGATCCACCGTGGTGACCTTGACCCCGTCCACGTAGACGTAGGCCTGGCCTGACGCGGAGGCACGGGAGACCACCCAGGCCGCAGACCGGCCGGTGAAGGTCCATGTCAGAGCGGCGCCCTTGGAACCGCTGGAGTAGGACTTGCCACCCAGGTAACTGCTGGACGACTTCGTGGTCCACGTGCCGGACTTGACAGCCGACGTCTCCTGCAGGATCACCGGGGTGTAGGCGAGCGAGGAAGTGCGGTAGTTGCCCGCGTAGTCGAAGGCCCGCATCGACCAGGTCGTGGCCGCGCCGGACTTGACGGTGTGGTTCGCGCTGGTGGTCGTCGGTCCGTAGGTCGCCGCGGTCGGGGCCAGCAGCTGGACCTGCTTCAGCGCGGCGTTGTCGGAGGCCGCCCAGCTCAGCTTGACCGGCACGGCACTGGTGCTGACCGTACCGGTGCGCAGAGAAAGCCCGGGTGTGGTGGTGAAGGACGGCGCCGTGGTCTCGGCCATGAAGGCCAGCGCGCTGGTCGTCGTCGTCTTGCCGGACTGGTGTACCGCCCGGATCTTCACCGTGTGCGCACCGAGCGCCAGGGTGGCCTGCGCGGAGGTCGCGGTCGGGGCAGCGGTGGCTGCGACCTTGTCGTCCACCAGCAGCTCGAACTTCGAGATCAGCGAGTCCGGTGTGGTGGCCGACCAGTTCACCGTGATCGGGCCCTTGGTGTAGTACTTCGAGCCCGAAAGGCCCGCACCGGACACCGACTTGACGGCAAGGCCCTGCACCGGCCCGGCTGCCCAGGTACGGATGGTCGGCAGCTGGGCGTAGAGCTGGCTGCCGGGGCACTCGGTGTTGTAGGCGTCGCGGTGACCGGAGATCCGGTTGAACGTGTACTTCGAACCCGCGGTGAACGCGGTGCCGGTGTAGTTGGTCTGGGTCGCGCCCGCAGTCAGCTGTACGGTGCCGGCGGGGTCACCCCCGTACTGACCGAGCTTCCACGCGGCGATCTTGGCAACCGAGGCCAGTGCCGCCTTGGAGGGCGCGACCGTGTTGTAGTCACCGAGCATGGAGATGCCGGTGGACTCCCGGTTGAATCCGTAGGTGTGCGCGCCCAGGACCGGCAGGTCCACGCCGCCCTTGCGGCCCTCGAAGATCGTGCCGCATTTGTCGACCAGGAAGTTGTAGCCGATGTCGTTCCAGCCGTTGCTCTTGACGTGGTACTCGTAGATGCCGCGTACGATCGCCGCCGATTCGTCGCATGTGTAGTCGTTGGTGCCCGCGGTGTGGTGAACGAACACCGCCTTCACATCGGCGTTGTACTCCGAGGGGTCCGGGCTGATCGACTCGTCCGCGCCCCAGCCGGCGCGCGACACGATGGACGGCTTCGGCGCCGTCGACGCCGGTGCGGTCGGAGTGGTGGCCGTCGGCGAGACCGAGGCGGTCGGTGACACGGAGTCCGTCGGCGAGACCGAGGCGGTCGGCGACACGGAGTCCGTCGGCGACGCCGAAGCGGTCGGCGACACGGAGTCCGTCGGCAACACGGAAGCGGTCGGCGACACGGAGTCCGTCGGCAACACGGAGTCCGTCGGCGACGCCGAAGCGTCGACGGCGAAGGCCGCCTGCTTCGGACCGGCGTCTGCCGCCTTGGCCTCCTCAGCGCTCACACCGGGATCGACCAGGTCCAGCCGCAGACCGGCCGGCAGACCGCTCGACGCCGTTCCGTCATCGGCCACGACCCGCGCCTCGACGGCATCGGACGGCCCGACCCACAGCGGCTCACTCGCGCCGCGGATGCCGGCCCCGACCTCGTCGGGCAGAGCGTCGCTGGCCGCCAGCTTCTGCCAGCCGCTCCAATCACCCGTCTCGCTGCTGCGGGTCCGCACCTGAGCCGTGCCCTTGATCTGCGCCTTCACAGCGTTCCAGCTGACGCCCAGCATCGAGAACGGCCCGGTGTCCGTCTGCGGCAGCTCCCGCTTACGGCTGCCCGCCTCCTTGAGGGCGAGGGCGTGTACCCCGCCCTTGCGGACCTTCATCTGCCCTCCGTCATCCGACGGATTGGCCAACGCGACAGCCACAACACCGGTGCTCCCCAGCACCACCGCGCCGACGGTCAGCCAAACCCGGCGCTTCAAACTCAGCGGCCTGTACGCATGCGTTCTACGCGGGCTCAATGCGCCCCACTCCTCATAAGTTGCTTGCGACCCGCCAGTCACAGAGGGGGCCTGTTCTATTCAGCGTCCACAGCCCCGAAAACGTCACAGCAGACTCTTAGGAATCAAGCTCGACCCATGGCTTCACCCACATTGTCATGGCGCGGACAAAGTTCGGCCAAGCCGAGTCCACTCATCGCAAAGGGTCTACCCGCATAGAACTCCCCGGTGCCCGCCCTGTCGGACCTCGGCCTCAGCTGAACCGGCCCCGCACCATCACACCCTGCGCCCCGCCGCCCGCACTGGCGGGGCCGCACTCGTCGAAGCCGCCCGGGCAGGGGCTGGGGCCTGTCCGGTCGATCTCCGCGGCGTCGCGTGCCTCCCCCAGCCTGGCGGCTGGGTGGGGGTCCTCCCCCTGGCTTCGCCGGGGGCACCCCCACCGGTCGGAGTCTGGGGGAGAGTGCCCCCACCGCCTTGCGATCGCAGGCGCCGGACCACGCTCCTTCTCCCACGGAGATCGGCCGGACAGGCCCTAGTAGCCCGTGCCGAAGGTCGAGACGACGTAGGCGCACTCCGTGTAGATGTAGCCGTACCTGAGCTTGGCCGTGTCGGTGCCGACGGTCGCGGTGGAGGAGCCCGTGGACTTGTGGAGGAAGTAGGTCGTCCCGGCGGGCAGACTGATCGTCTTCTTGGGGTAGTTCGTGTTGCTCTTGCACGCGGAGAACGACGCGGTCAGCTCGCTGGAGTACGTCGAGCAGCTGCCGCACGCCTTGAGCTTGAAGCTGCCGGTGACGGGGCCGGTGTAGAGGATCTCGACCTCGTCGGGACTGTCGTTGCTGACCGTGACGGAGATGCTGCCGCCCGAGGACATCGAGGGCAGGTGCTTGCCGGCGGCGGGCGTCTCCTTGGCGATCTCCGCGGCTATGGCGATCTTCTTGGCGCGCGGGCGGTTCTTGTCGTTCTTGTACTTGCTGACAAAGCCGTTCAGCGTGTCGAGCGCCGCGCTGAAGTCGCCGCTCTTGTACTCGTCCACGCCACAGGCGTACGTACCCGCCTGCACCTGCCGGTCCGCCTTCGCGGCGTCCTTGCTGAGCGCGGCGGCAACTCCCGCCTTTTCGCCGGGCAGGACCGAGGCCTGGGCGCTGAGGGTGTTCAGACGCACGTTGGCCGAGCAGGGGTCCTTGCCCTTCAGACCCTTGGCGGCCTTGTCGATCATGGAGCTGACGGCGGGTTCGACCTTCGCGGCCTGCCGGGACTTGGGGAAGCTGGTCAGCAGTTCGCCGAGATCCCCGCCGTCCGAAGTGGCGCCGGCGGCGGAGGCTAGGTCATTCACCCCGCACTCGTAGAGGGAGGTGGCGAGCCGGTCGTCGGGCCAGGTGGCCAGCGAACCGAGGTCCTTCTCGCCAACGGTGCCGGGCAGGGTGCGCAGGTACTTCAGGGGTGCGATCGCCTCGCAGTACTTCTTCTCGTCGTAGGGCGAACCGATCGTGCTGTAGTACGTGCTCAGGCTGTCCGGAACACGTTTGGCCGCCCTCGAGTCCAGGTGGCCGTCCTTGAGGTCGCGGTATACGCCCAGCGCCTTGCGGTAATCGGGCTCCGCCGTGTCGAACGAGGTGCCCTTGGCGGCCTTGACCAGCCGGTCGGCCTCGTCGAGGCGGCCGAGGAGCATCTGCTCCGTCGCCTCGTCACGCGCCCCGTCGTACAGGACCACGCCCCAGACCGGCACCGCGAGGAGCACCAGTGCCAGCGCGATGGCGACGTACGAATGCGGCGGCCAGGCCAGCGGGGTGCGCAGGCCGCGGAACGCGCCGTGAAGGGCGGCGAGCGCAAGGAAGACGACGTACGCGGTGAGTACGCCGCCGGAAACGCCGTCCGGGTCGGCGGGTAAGGCGACCAACAGCAGGACGGCCGTCGCGATCCAGCACACGGCCATCGCGAGCCAGCGGCGCAGCAGGGCGTAACCCAGCCCGAGGCCAGTGAGGTTGAGCAGACCGACCGCCACGGCCCGCAGCGGGTCCGCCGGCCCGAGCGGCACAAGCGGTGCGGGCGGCATGGGCGGTGCGGGCGGCACGTAGGGCGGGTGGGACGGCTGCGGCGGCACGAAGCGCCCGAACTCCCCGGATCCCTCGGCCCTTTCGGCCCCACCCTGCTGATCCCAAGCCATCGCGACTCCCCCCAGTCGTCGAACGCGCACCATGCGTATCCGATTGTATGGGCCCGCACCCACACCGGAAAAGACCTCTGGGCCCCTTGGGGCCGAGGTCAGGGGGCTGCCCGGGTCCGTAGGCTCTGAGGTGGCCGACGTAATCCGAGCGGAGAGGGCAAGCATGCTGGACGGGTTGGGCGAGTACTGCGCCGAGGTGCTGGCGGAACACGACTGCCCCTCGGTGTCGGTGGCCGTGGCCGAGCGGGGCAAGGTGGTCCTGGCGGAGGCGTACGGGCTGGCCGATATGGCTGCGGGGCGGCCGGCCACGCCCGGGACGGCGTACGTGCTGGCCTCGATCACCAAGCCGATGACGGCCACCGCGGTCTGTGTCGCCGCCGACGAAGGGCTGCTGGACCTGGACGCTCCGGTGCCGGGCGAGTTCGCGTGGCCCGCACCGACGCTGCGTCAGTTGCTGTGGCACCGGGGCGGTTTCGGGGCGCACTACGACTTCCAGTACGGGGACGGCGTCGACGGCCGGACGATCGACGCTGACCGCTACGCCGTGCTCTACCGGGAGCCGGGAAGCGGCTTCGAGTACGCGAACCTGGGATACCGGGCCCTCGGCCAGGCACTGGAGGCGGCGAGCGGCCAGGAGTTGGGGAAGTTCGTGCGCGAGCGGGTCTTCGAGCCGCTCGGCCTCAAGGGCTGCCGGCTGGGGGCGACGTATACGGGCGCGGGGGACTCGGCGGTGCCGTACTCGATCGACGGGCGCCCCTACCCGCAGCGCCGGACCAGCCATCCCGGGGCGACCCTGGGCTGGGCCGACGCCGGTGAGCTGGCGGTCTTCGCCCAGTCGTACGAGCGGCTGCTGAAGCCGGCGACGGCGCTGGCGGTGCGCGACGCCCTGCCGATCAACGGGCGCCTCGGCTACGGGCTCGGCTGGTGCGTGTCGTACGGCGGTGGCGGGCCGGTGGTGCAGAGCCATGGCGGAAGGATGGGCGGGGTGGCGGTCATGGTGGCCGCCGTGCCGGAGCAACAGCTTTCGGTGGCGGTGCTGACCAACTCCACCGGCAGTACGGCCCGTGACGCGATCGTCCGGCACGTGCTGGGCGCGTTGGTCCCTGGCTATACAGACGAGCTGATCAGCCCGGTGCTAGACGACCCCGAGCGCCCGGTGGAGCTGCCGGAGGGTGCGTGGGCGGGCCGGATCAGCACGCCGGAGGGCGACGTGCCGGTCGAGCTGCGGCTGCTGGCCGACCGCCGGGTCGAGCTGCGGCTGGACGGCAAGACCGCCACCGGCCCCGCCGTGGCATCGGAGGCCTGGGATCTGCGGCTCGCGCTGCCGCTGCAGCTGCCGACCGCCGATGCGCGGGTCAACAGCCCCCTGCTGGCCCTGGGCCTCCGCCTCGGCGAGGGGCGGCTGACCGGGGTCGCCTGCGCGCACAAGGACGGTGACCGGGGGGGCTGGCTCGGCAACTTTCTGAGTCACCGCTGTGAACTGCGGCCCGCGCCGTAATTCCCGCGACACCGCGGCGCCGCGGTGTTAGTTTCCGGCACCATGGATCCGATCGACGAGACCCAGATCCGCGGATCGTTCGCCAACTGCTCGAAGGGCGAAGCCCGCAGGCTGAGCCTCCCCCGGGGCGGTCTGGACGCCCTCCCCTGGGCCGACCTGGACTTCCTGGGCTGGCGCGACCCCGGCGCTCCGGACCGGGGCTACCTGGTCGCCGAGCGCGACGGCGAGCTGGTCGGGCTGACCCTGCGGGGGCCGTCGAGCGGGCGCCGGAGCCTGGTGCGGACCAGCCTGTGCTCGGTCTGCGTCACCTCCCACGCGGGCTCGGGGATCGAGCTGCTGACCGCGCCCAAGGTCGGCGCCGCCGGCCGCCAGGGAAACACCGTCGGCATCTACATGTGCGCCGACCTGGCGTGTTCGCTCTACGTACGGGAGAAGAAGACGTCGCTGCTGGTCCGGCGGTTCGAGGAGACGCTCACCGTGGACGAGAAGATCGCCCGTACTCGTTCCAACCTGACGCTGTTCATGGCCAAGGTCTTCGAGGGCGCCGGGACGAAGGCGTAAAGCGTGCGCTCGGCGACCCGGTTCCGGGCCGCCGAGCGCATGGCGTAAGGCGTAAGGCGATTGAAGGAGATCGCTCAGCAGGCACCCTCGTCGAGCCAGACGCCCCATTCACCGGTGGTGCCGGGCACCTCGTTCTGGGTCCACCACTTGGCCTTCCACTTGTGGCCGCTGTAGGAGACCTCGTTGCCGGCCGTGTAGATGGCGGTGCTGCTCCACGCGGCCACCGTGCAGGTGCCCGGGCTGGTCGGCGTGGGGGTCGGGGTGGGCGTAGTGGTGGGCGGGGTCGCGCCCGCGAACTTCACCGAGTACTTGGTGAAGTCGTACGCCGACTGCGTGACGCTGCTGCAGGTGCCCGAGGTGGTGCCGTTGTTGTCGGGCGGCGAGCACTGGCGGTCGCGGTTGACGGACCAGAAGGTGAAGCGGGCCATGCCGTGGCTGGTGGCGTAGTCCAGGACGGTCTGGAAGTCGGCCTGGTAGAAGTACTCGCCGGTGTCACTGCGGCCGTTCATGCCGGAGAAGCCCTCGTGGGCGTACGCGGTGGCGGCGCTCCAGCCGAACGTGGACTGGAGGATGGAGTTGAAGCTGGTGAGCGCACTGGTCTGGGCGGCCGCGTTGTTGAAGCCACCGTCGAACGGCATGATCGAGAAGTTGTTCGGCGTGAAGCCCTGCGACTTGGCCTCGTTGAGCATCTGCGTCCCGAACCAGCCGGTGCCGGCGGAGGTGCCGGCCGTGGTGACGGAGATGTAGATCCCGGGGTTGTTCTGCTGGAGGATCTTGGCGGCGCCGATCTCGTTGTGGATGGCCGCCGTGTTCTCGTACTCCGGCTCCTCGAGATCGAAGTCCATCGCCTTGAGGCTGTACTTGTTGATGACCTGCTGATATGCGGCCGCCGTCGCCTCCGGCGTCCCGCAGGTCTGGCCGAGCTTGGTGCCGCCGTAGCCGCCAATGGAGACGGACACGTCCCCGCCCTTGGCCCGGATGGTGTTGATCACGCCCGCAACGGCCGTGTCCGAGGAAACGGCGCCGGTGCCGTCCCAGGTGGGCGAACAGCCGCCCCCGTTCGGGGCCAGGATGAAGGCCAGCTGGAAGGCCTTCAGCCCGGTGGCGTCCATGACAGCCCCGGGATCCGGCGGATTGTTGTCCAGCGGCATGAGATAGGGCGCGGCGGCGTACCAGTTGCTGCTGAGCGTTGCAGCGGTAGCCGTCTGGCTGGTGGCGACGCCTGCCAGACCGGCGACCGCCAGCGCGGCCGCCAATCCTGCGGCGGCGAGTGAACTGAATCTGCGCGTGCGCACGGAACCCTCCGAGGGGGGAAGAGGGCCACAGCCCTCAACGGAGTGGTACAGACCAATGCCCCATAGGGTGGCCCGTTGAAGCGACCGCGTCAATGGATTGGACTGGACCAATTCACCCGGGGTTCAGCAGGGGCGACAATCAGTCGAGTAAGGGGCCGCGCAGATAGGTGGGGTGGAGGAAGGAGCGGGC
>NZ_RJVR01000348.1 GCF_003999195.1 Streptomyces soli | reverse complement strand
CGGTGGGGGCCCCTCCCAGCGTCTAGCTGGGGGACTGCGGCGACCGACGACAACGCCGCCAGGCGAGAGCCATCGGCACGCGACGCCCCCCGCCTATTTGCGCGGCCTAAGGCCAAGGAGGTGGCTGGTGTTTCGCCGGTGGTGGTTCCTGGGGTTGGTGCGGGGTGGCGGTGCGGTGTCCGAACGTCGCCCGGCGGACCGGAGATTGTCCAAGGAACAACAAGAGCTGGTACTGCGCGAGTGGGAGGTACTGCGGGAGCGGCTGCAGGGCTACGCATCGGCGCGGGTGGCCGACGTAGGGGATGTGCTGCGCGACGCGGAACTCCAGCCGGCCGGGCCGACCACGCAGAGCACGGTGCGCCGGAACTACGAGTGGGCGCTGGAGGCGTACGAGGCAGCGGGGAAACTGCTCGACGAGGCGGCGGATCTGCCGGACCTGGCGGCAGCGGTGATACTGGCCGAGCGTGCGGTCGAGCGCTTCGCGGCGGCTCAGGCCATGAGCGCTGGGCGGCGGGTGCGGCCGCCGGTGACCCGGTGTTTCTACAATCCCCTGCACGGGGCACAGCAGCCGACACCCCGGAAAACCAACCGGCCGACCCGCAGGATCGGCCGACGGGAGGCCGCAGCGGAGCGGAGGCCTGCCTGCGAGTCCTGCCGCCGAGCGATCCTGGCAGGGCAAATGCCCGACGTCCTCCCCGCGTTGATGCCGGTCAAGGCGTCACGACGGCGGACGGTTCGGGTTTTCGTGCCGTATTACGTGCTGCCCCAGCAGTGGTCGCTGTGGTCGGCGACCGCGTGCGGGGCGTACGGACGATTCGCCGGGCCTGGTGCTGCGCGGCGAGCACCGGCGCCGTACGCCGGAGATCCCCAGGTGAGCGGCGGACGCAGGCTCACAGACCCCAGCCGCGGCACAATTCGCCGAAGGCGTCGTGGAATTCGGGGAAGGTCTTCTTCACGCAGCCCGGCTCGTCGAAGGTGACGCCGCCGGGGATGCGGAGGCCGGCGACGGCGAAGCTCATGGCGATGCGGTGGTCGCCGTGGCAGGCGATCTCGGTGGAGGCTGGAGTGCCGGGGTGGATCTCGATCCAGTCGTGGCCGGTGTCGACGCGGATGCCCTGGCGGCGGAGGTTGGAGGCGCAGGCCTCGAGCCGGTCGCACTCCTTCACCCGCGTGTTGTAGACGTCCTCGATGCGGACCGGGCCGTCGGCGAAGGGCGCGATGGAGGCGAGGGTGGGCATGGTGTCGGAGATGTCGCGCATGGCGGCCGTGACGCCGGACAGGCGGCCCGTGCCGGAAACCGTGGTGGCGTCGGGGCGGATGTCGACGCGGGCGCCCATGCGCTCGAGGACGTCCACGAAGCGCAGGTCGCCCTGGAGGGCGTCGGTGCCGAGGCCGGGGACGGTGATCTCGCGGCCGGTGAGGGCGGCGGCGGCGAAGAAGTAGCTCGCGGTGGAGGCGTCGGGCTCGATGTCGTACGTGGTGGCGCGGTAGCCGCCGGGCGGGACTGACAGCGTGTCGCCGTCCCGTACGACGTCGACGCCGAAGCGGCGCATCATCGCGAGGGTGATCTCGACGTAGGGCGCCGAGACGAGCCCGGTGACACGGATGCGCAGGCCCTCGGCGGTCAGCGGGCCGGTGAGGAGGAGGGCGGTGAGGAACTGGGAGGAGAGGCTGGCGTCGAGTTCGATCTCGCCGCCCTTGATGCCGTCGGCGACGACGGTGAGCGGGAGGTGTCCCTCGGCCTCCTCGTGCCGGATGTCCACGCCGAGCGTGCGCAGGGCCTGGGCCAGGGGCGCCACGGGGCGGCGGCGCATCTGCGGGGAGGCGTCGAAGCGGAAGGTGCCGTGGCCGGCGGCCGCGAGGCCGGGCAGGAAGCGGGCGACGGTGGCCCCGTCGCGGCAGTAGACGTCGGCCGCGGCGGCCGCGGGCCCGGCCGGGCGGCCGGTGATGCGCCACTCGGCGGGGCCGGGCTCGACGTCGTAGCCGAGGGCGGTCAGGCCCTGGGCGAAGGCCTCGGTGTCGTCGGAGACCAGCGGCCGCCGCAGGACGGTGGTCCCTTCGGCGGCCGCTGCCAGGAACAGCGCCCTGTTCGTGATCGACTTCGACCCCGGGACGGCGACTACGGACACGGGTGGACCTCCGGCGGTGCTGGTGGGACGTACCCGGGCATCCAATCACGATGCCGGAGCGGGGGCCGTGACGTTCCGCACGGTGGCCCCGCTGCGCCCCCTCCCCCGGCCGCCGCCAGGCCATCTCCGCCAGCACGGCCGCGCCCGCCGGCAGCGCGGCGTCATCGAACATCGCGTACGGGGAGTGGTTGCCGAGGATGACGGCGAAGAAACCCCCGCGAGGGCGCCGGACAGGCTGCGGAGGATGTGGGAGATGCCCCGATCCCGGTGTGCTCGGCGGGGGCGGGGCAGGGGGGCCGGTGCTTGCCTAGGGTGCGGGCGTGAAGCGGATGGGGAGAGCGCGGACGCCGCGCATCAGCAGGCCGGGGAGCCAGTCGAGTCGCGCCGGGTCAGTGTCGAGTTCCAGGGTAGCGGTGCGCTCAAGGAACGAGCGGACCACGATCCGCCCCTCCATGCGGGCCAGCGGTGCGCCGAGGCAGTAGTGCAGGCCGTGGCCGAAGGCGAGATGGCCGCGGGGGTCGCGGCGGATGTCGAAGCGGTCGGGATCGTCGAAGCGCTGTGGGTCGCGGTCGGCGGAGGCCAGGGCGACCAGGACGACCTCGCGGGCCGGGATGACGGTGCCGGCGAGGTCGACGGGCTCGGCGGTGAAGCGGTAGGTGGAGGTCTCGACCGGGCCGTCGTAGCGGAGCATCTCCTCGACGGCGCCGTCGATAAGGCTCATGTCGGCGCGGAGGGCGGCCAGTTGGTCGGGATGGTCGAGCAGGGCGCGTACGCCGTTGGAGATCAGGTTGACCGTGGTCTCGTGCCCGGCGATCAGGAGCAGGAAGGCCATGCCGGTCAGCTCGGAACGGGACAGCCGGTCGCCGTCCTCGGCGGTGGTGCGGATGAGCGCGCTCATCAGGTCGTCGCCGGGCGAGCAGCGCTTGTCCTCGATCAGTTCGTTGAGATACGCGGACAGCTCCACGAACGCCGTGCGCTCGGCCTCCGGGGTGGTGGGCGCCACCGCCTCGTTCGACCAGTTGCGGAAGGCCTCCCGGTCCAGGTCGGGCACGCCGAGCAGCTCGCAGATCACGGTGATGGGCAGTGGGTAGGCGAGCGCGTTCACGAGGTCGGCCCGGCCGTCCGGGGCGGCCAGCATCGCGTCGAGCAGCTCGTCGGTGACCCCCTGGACCCGCGGGCCCAGGGCCTCGACCCGGCGCATGGTGAACTCCCTGGCGACGAGCTTGCGCAGCCGGGTGTGATCGGGCGGGTCGGAGTTCAGCATGTGTACGCCGAGCAGCTCTTCCTCGTACGAGTCCCAGCCCATCAGCCGGAAGTTCTTCACCAGGCGCGGGTCGGCGAGCGCGGCGCGGGCCTCCTCGTGGCCGACCACGAGCCACAGCTCACCCCCGTCGGGCGTGCGCACACGGTGCAGCGGGCCCTGGGCGCGCAGCTTGGCGTAGACCGGGTATGGGTCGGCAGTGAAATCGTCGCCGTAGACCGCCAAATCCACCGTTTCCATCCCAGCACCGTAACTCCGTGGGCCGGGCGGCCGCGTCAGTCTTGCGGACGATCGCCGGACGCGGCCTCCTCCAGACGGCCGAGAAGATCCCCCACCCGCTTGACGACGACATCCCGGTCCCCGTCGGCCAGCGCGGCGCCCATGCCGCACGCGGCGGCACCGGCGGCTATCCACTCGGGGGCGTCCTCGAGGGTGACCCCGCCGGTCGGCAGCAGCGCGGCCTGCGGGAGGGCGGCCCGTACGTCCCTGATCCAGCCGGGGCCGTGGGCGGAGGCGGGGAAGAGCTTGAGGGCATCGGCGCCCAACTCCAGGGCACGGACGACCTCGGTGGGGGTGCTGACGCCGGGGAAGACCGGAATGCCGTAGCGGTGGCCGGTACGGATGACCTCTTCGTCCAGGCTCGGGGAGGCCAGGAAGCGGGCGCCCGCGTCGACGGCCGTCCGGGCGGAGGCGGCGTCGAGGACGGTGCCGGCGCCGATGATCGCGTCGTCGCCCACCTCGCGCACGAGAGTCGTGACGGCCTCGAGGGCGAAGGGCGTGGTGAGCGATATCTCGATGGTCGTGAGTCCGGCGGAGAGCAGACCGTCGGCCGCCGCGGCGGCCTGGTCGTAGCTCTCCTTGCGGACGATGGCGAAGACCCGCTGGGCCATTGCGGCCCGGGTGATCTCCCAGCGGTACACGGCGGATCGCCGTCCTTCCTTGAGGTCCCCCCGGCCCGGAGGCTGGGGGAGGTCGGTCTTCAGCTGCTGAAGCGTGGTCAGGGTCTCAGCGGTGCACGGAGTCCGTCCCGTGCGCGAAAGCGGCGAGCGCGCGGTCGCGGCCCGCGGCCCTGGGCAGTCCCGCGGTGTCGGTGGGCGTCTGCACGACCAGGGTCGCGACGGTGGCCGCCTCGGCCAGCGCCCGCTGCGGCGGCAGCCCGCACAGCCAGGCCGACAGCGAGCCGGGCGCGAAGGCGTCCCCCGCGCCCACCGGATCGGCGACCGGCACGCGAAGGGCTGCTGCGTCCAGCGCCCTTGGGCGGTGACCGCGCAGGCCGACTGGTCGGCCCGCTTGATCACGACAGCTCTCGCCCCGCCCGCTATCAGGTCGTCGGCGGCATCGTCCGCCTCATGGTTGATCAGCAACTCCAACTCATCGGCGCCCGCGAACACCAGGTCTGCCTCCGCCGGCAACTGCCCGACGGTCTGCCCCCATTGGACGCCGCGCCGCCGAGCTTGTGCCGCATCTTGAGGTCGAACGGCACCGCGAGGCTGTCCCGCAGTAGCAGCCCCGTCGGCGCCTGCGGATCCACCTCCGCGTACGACACGTCGACCCCGTCCGCCCCCAACTCACTCAGCACCGCCTCACCGACCATCGCCGCCTCCCCGTGCGCCCCCGCGCCCTCCCCGTTCGGCCCTCGCACCACAAACGCTATCTGCTGCCACCGACAACGGGGGGCCGAGAGCGCAAAAGAGCCGCTGCCGCCGTGCGACCGCCGCGGATGCCGCAAACCGGCCCCAGGGATGCCGGAGTCGGCGCGGCGCCGCCGTTTCCGGGGCGTCCGGGATGTCAGGTTACAGGAAACTGCGCCCCGGATTGGTGGGCCATCAGGCTGAATCGGGCGAATTCCGGTTTCATTTCGGGCGGGTCGGGTGTCGTCCGGGAAGACGCGGACCGTACAACGGCAGCAGAACTGTGCCGTGAAATCCTGAGGATCAGGAGCAAGCGTGAAAACAATCGTCCAGGCGGGCGTCGCCGCCTCCGGCGCCTTCGGCCTGGTTATGGCCGCGGGCGGGGCG
>NZ_RJVR01000379.1 GCF_003999195.1 Streptomyces soli | reverse complement strand
GCGGGTGCCGATGTCGGCACCCTGACGAACATGGTCTCCGTCGTGGCGTGCAACAACCATCTCGTGGACTACAACTACAAGTCGCCTGCCGACCACTCGCCCCACCCCTGCATCAACGGTCCGGTCCACAGTGGCAACAGCGTGAACAGCGGGAACTTCGTCAACCACGGAGATCCCCTAAACAGCGGCAATTTCACCAACGACAACGGGTCGACCAACACTCACAACGCCGTCACCGGGCCCGCGCAGCTGACCGGGTCACCGGGCCCGAGCACCTGACCGGCGTTCATCACTGAACCAACCCAACCTAAACCGCCCGCCGACTGTACAGTCGGCGGGCGGTTTAGGTTTCAGTGATGGCGGCCGCTGGACAGCTGGTTGTCGTAGCCGTTCGGCGAGGAGCCATGCGTCACGTTGTTGCTGTTGGTCGATCCGTTGACGTTGGCGAAGTTGCCGGTATTGTTGGCATTCCCCTTGCCGTACACGAAGTTGCCGCTGTTCTTGGTGTTCCCACTTCTCAGCGGCCCGTTGATGCAGTACTTGACCGGCTTGGGGCAGGAGAATCCATTGCCGATTTTGACAACGGTGTCACCGGTCGTGCCGGACACCGCCGACAACACCTGGGGCCAGATATCATTCCCATGGGCGAACGAAGTGCCGGCCCCGGCCAGCGCCATCCCGAGGGCTCCGGCGACTACGGCGCCGATCCGCGCGGCTACTTTCACTGCGTGCTTCCGATCCTGGCGTTTTGGGATGAGATCTTCCTAATCCCTATGTGTAGCCGATGGCAACCTTAGAGAAACAATTCGCCGTCGAATTCACCCGGTCCGACCACGGTTTTCACTCAGATGGGTCAGCTGCGGTGGCACGAATGCTCAACCAGTACGAACCTGCCATGACCAGCGCCAGAGAATGCGGTTCACCCCATACCACGGTGGCCGGAGCGGCTTCCAGGAAAGCTGTCGCAAGGGTCGGCGCCCGAGCAATTCCGGGGAACGGCGGCATGAATTACTCCCGGTTTTTCTCGTGCTCCATCCGAGGCCCTGTCAGCGGGGCGGAGTGACCCGGAATCTCTCCACGTCACGCTTTCCACCACAAGCGGTCCGGCCATCCTGCAGAGCTCCTAAGGCCCCTCTTGGCACTGGAGGCGGGTCCCCAGCCACGAGGCTCAGGGACCGTCGTCATGCCGTTACTTGTTGCTCCAGCGCCAGCCGTGGCCCCAGCCGTGGTGGCCGTACCAGCCGCAGTCGTCACGTCAGCCGCCGCACCAGTTGTGCCGGCTGCTCTCGTGGCGGGAGATACCGGAGTCGTGGCGGGAGGAGCCGGAGTCGGTTGCACTGGCAGCGCTGACACCGGTGAACGCCAGGACGATTGCGGCGAACAGCACGGCAGCCCCGCTGGGATCAGGGGCAGGTCAGCGGGATGCGGCGGTAGCTGATCTGGTCGTGGTACGTACTCGTCCCTGTCTCGAACAGCACCCCGGTCACGGTGCGCTCCGGCTTGGCCATGTCGGAGTACCCCGCCAGGCCGGCTGCGATGACCGTGGCCGTCCGCCACGTCTTCCCGCCGTCGGCGCTCCGCCGCAACGTCAAGTGCTGGCGCACTCTCGGGCCGTCCGGTGCGGAGAACAGCAGCGGCTTGCACGACACCCCTGTGTCTTGCAGCAGCGTTCCCTTCACCTGCGGAGCGGTCAAGGCCGGAGCCGGCCGGAAGGGCGCGGAGAACGTGGAGCCGTTCGTCAGGCTGTAGGTGAAGGCCCGCGTCGCGGGGTCGCTGCCGCCCTCGTCGCGCGCGTTCAGGTACAACCGGCCGTCCGGCAGCTGCGCCGCGGTGGTCTCGTCCGGGTTGAGGACCCCGTCGGTGTGGTCGTCGACCGCGCCGATCCGCCACGTCGCGCCGTGGTCGTCGGACAGCAGCAGGTGCGAGCCGCGCAGCGACCCCGCGCCGGTGTGGTTGGCCGGGATGACCAGGCGCCCGGACTTCAGGGCGATGCCGTGCCCGGGTCCGGTGGCGTACCAGCGCCAGGAGCTGCGCTTCACCGCGCTGGTGATCTCCTTCGGCGTCGTCCACGTCGCGCCCTTGTCGCCGCTGGACTGCACATACACGCGGCGGCCCTGCGCCGCGGTGACCGTGCCCGCCTGGATCTGCGCCTGAGTGACCGTCCCGGCCTGCCGGGTGGTGAGAAGCCAGATCTTCCCGGTCGCCGGGTCGGCGTCGCCGCGAGGGTGAGGTTGAACCCGGGGAGTTTCCGTGCCGCCCGCAGGGACACCCCGGGTTCCGGCATGGTGGCGCTGGTGTCGGTCTGCGTGACCCTCCCGGTCAGACGGCTCCTTGCCCGATCACGTGGCCGATGCCGTACACGATGGCCGCGGTGACCAGCGCGGCGGTGCCGCCGCCGAACATGAACGGCAGGACGACCACCAGGGCGCCGAACGCGAACAAACTGGACACATCCGCCGACCAGGACGATCCGAGCTCCACGGGATCGAGCACGCTGGTAGGCGTGAAGATCAGGAGGAGTGGTCGTCAGGGGCTGACTGCCACGCCGTAGGGGCTGCTGCCGAGCGTGAGGGTCGCGGTGACCTTGAGGGTACTGGGGTTGATGACCGTGAAGGTGCCCCCTCCTTGGTCCGTGACGTAGACCGCGGCGGGGGTGACCGCGATGTTGAAGGGATCGGTGCCCGGGGGGCCCACATTCACGGTCGAGGAGACGTGGTGGGTGCGGGTGTCGATCACGGATACGTTGCCCGGGCCGAGAACAGCGGCGTAGGCCTTCTGGCCGTCCGGTGCGAGCGTCACACCGAAAACGCCCTCGCCGACCGGCACGGTAGCTGTGATCTTGCCGGT
>NZ_RJVR01000207.1 GCF_003999195.1 Streptomyces soli | reverse complement strand
CCCGCAGCGTCACGCGACGGCCAGTCCCGACACGGCACGGGACATATCGGGCAGCCAGCCGCTCACGACGTCGCCGTCAGTCCTTGGAAGAATCGAGGCCAAGCTCCGTGGTTGATCTCGATTGAAATCCGCTGGGTGATGTCGCCGGACGGCGCGTCCTAACCTGCGACAGCCACCAGTTGTGATGCGACATCACGCGAAGATCATCGTTAGCTGGGGACGGTATCCCGCGTGGTACGGAGGGGGCGGAGCTTGCCGGCGGCGAGTTCGGACGAGAGTCGGAAATGGTAGCGGCCGATCATGCGGATGTGGTCGTGGCCGAGGGGTGAGAGCCGGGCGAGGTCGGCGTCGGAGATGTGGTGGCCCTCGGCGCGGAGCTGGTTGACGGCCTCCTGGATATACACCGAATTCCATAGAACACAGGCATTCAAGACGAGCCCCAGGGCCGATAGCTGATCTTCCTGTCCCTCCTTGTACCGCAGCCTCAGCTCGCCCCCTTTTTGGCCGTAGAAGGTGCGGCGGGGCGAGTTCGTGTCGGGAGTCCTGGCGGTTGAGCTGGGTGTTGATCTTCCGGCGGAAGAGTTCGCTGTGGTAGTAGCGGGCGAGGAAGGCGGAGCGGTCCAGGCGGCCGATCTGCATGACCGCTCGGCCGAGCGGGCTGGGGCGGCCTTGACCGGCGAGGACGGGCAGGATCTGGGAGGCGCGGACGGTGCCTTCGCGCAGGGAGCCCGCGAGTCGGAGCAGGTCGTCCCAGTGGTCGGTGATGGTGCGCAGTCGGATGCGGCCACCGGTCAGCGGGTTGAGGGGGCCGTAGTCGGCGGTGGGGTCGGTGCGGTAGAGCAGGGTGTGTCCGGCGTCTGCCAGGCGTGGGGAGAACTGGTAGCCCAGGAGCCGGAACAGGCCGAAGATCATTTCGGAGGCGCCTGCGACCCTGGTGGTTAATTGGCGGAGCGTCACGGCAGCGGTCATGGATGCACGGATTCCTGACCGGTTTGTCGGTAATGATGGGCCGCTCGAGACTGGCGACCTTGGACGATTGGCCACGCTGCGCAATTAACCACCAGGGTCGCCTGCGGTGTCGGTGGCGATCTCGGTGGGGTTCAGCGAGGTGGGCTGGTCGAGGATGCCGTCGAGCAGGTAGAGGCTGTCGCGGCGGGTGCCGGGGATGACGATGTGGTTGAAGCCGCTGTACTGGTCGGAGAGGTAGTTGTAGAGGATGATGCCGCGGGCGGCGAAGTACTTCGGGTTCGGCCCGGAGTTGAGGACCCGCAGCGGGGTGGCGAAGCGCAGGCCGTCTGCGGAGGCGAGTTCGCCGCCGCCCCAGTGCCCGACGATGGGCAAGGTGGCCTGGTAGTCGACCAGGACCGCGTTGGCCAGGCGGAGGGTCTCGGCGCGCAGGTAGTTCTGCTCGACCCAGATCAGCTGGTCGCGGGAGCGGCCGGGCTCGTCCTCGGAGACCATCGCCTGGATCCCGATATTGCATGCCTCGGCCACAAGAACCGCTGCCAGCGATACGACGAGATGTTCGGCGCGGCTGCCCGCCTCCGAGACGTGATGGAAGTGGTTCAGGAACCCGGTCCAGGCACTTCGAGGAGGAGTTCGGGCAGGTCGACGGTGGGGATGCGGGCGTCGACCGCTTCGCGCAGGTCTTTGAGGCTGGCGGGTTCGGTGAGCTTGTCCAGGCCGGTGAGGATGAGGTGGTCGCGCATCTTGCCGTTTTCGGTGCGCTGCTCGATGCGGACGTGCGGGTTGTCGGCGAGGCCGGCGGCCAGGCGCTGGTAGTCGTCGTCGAGTTCGCGGCACCAGCGGTCCAGGTCGGGGCCGGGCTGCTCGGACAGCCGAGGCTGCGGCACACCCGGGGGCGGGGGGGCGGGCGTTTTTCCAGGCGTCGTCCTGGAGCAGGGCCTTGCGGGGGTCGCCCCACTTGTCGAGGCCGGGTACGAACACGTCGTGGCGGCGCAGTGCGCCGCGCAGGGCTTCGGCGGTGCCGACGATCCAGGCGTGTTTGTCGACACCACCGGCGTGCTCGCCCTCCGTGGGGAAGACCCGGGTGTGCCACGTGGCCCCGAGATGCTTGAGGGCACGGAGGGGAACAGCTCGCTCTGGCGGCTCTTGGCCAGGGTTCGCTCCAGCTTCACGACTTCGGCGGGCGCGTCCTCGGGGTTGTCCAGGAAGGCGCCCAGGAACCGTACGGTGCCGAGCTGGACGCCATAGCCGAGCTGCGACCTCGCGCCCCGGCAGGCCATCGCCCGCCGCCGCGCGTCGCGGTCCAGCAGGAAGTAGCCGGCCAACTGCCCGTCATCCGGTACGGCGGTGAACGTGCCGTAGTTGCGGCGTTGTTCGCCGGTCAGGAACGCCACCCGTCCCGCCCCTCCTTACCGCTTCTCCTGCTGTGACGGCGCTCACCATAAGTCACATGATCGGCAGAGGTGGAACCCGGGTCAGCACGGGGCTGACGGCGGTCAGCGGCCCACGTAGCGGGCGGCGTTGTCCAGACGGGTGGTGAAGCCGCCTGCGGAATCGCGGGTGAGCAGCAGCGGTTCCACAGCGGTCAGGTCGGGGGTGTCGGTGATGCCGCCGATCTTGCGGGTGGCGGTGACGGCCCCGCTGGCCCGGGCCGTGCGTATGGTCGTCCACCCCTCCCTGGCCACGGCGTCGCTGACGCCCGCCGTGCCGCTGTCGGTGAACGAGCGGCTGCATCTGCACGAGATGCTGGGCCGCTACTTCTCCGGCCTGCCCACCCCGGTGGGCGGCGTGGCCGGGGTGCCGTACGGGCCGGTGTGGCCGCTGGACACCCACACCCTGGCCCACTGGCGCAGCCACCTCATCGCCGCGCTTGCGGGCCGCCGGTTCGACTACCTGCACGCCCCCAGCCCTGAGACGGCCGCCGACCTGCTGGCCAAGGAGCACGAGACCGGATGAACGCCGCCGCGATCCTGCCTAGCCGCAACGTCGGCCACCATCGCCGCCGTCACCGCCACCGTCGATGCGACCCGCGGCGACCCGGGCGCCCTGGGCCCGTCGATCCGTACGAGGGCTACGGGCCCGACCCCCACCGGCCACGGCGGAGGCCGTCGCGCTCATCTCCGAGCTGTACGCGGAGGGGTGGACCGCTCCGAAGAAGGGCGGCGCAGCCCGATCGCGGTGACGGCCGTGGCGGCCCGTCAGGCGCGGCTCGGTGCTGACTCCGGCTCGGAGAGATGCGCTGCCGCGCGGCAGGGGAGGAGCAGCGGGGTCGCCAGCAGGAGCACGCCGGCCAGGCCGATGGCCGTACGCGGGCCGAGCAGGCCGCCCAGCACGCCCCAGACAGCCGTCAGGAGCGCGGTCGTGGCCTTGGTCGTCACCGCCCAGGCGGACAGCGTGCGGGTGACCCGGTCGGTCGCGGTGCGCTTGAGGCGGTAGGTGGCGTAGACGGGGTTGAAGACCCCGCAGCAGAAGATGAGCCCGAGCTCGACGGCCATCACCAGCAGCAGCCCTCCGGTGCCCGGCCCCAGGAAGGCCAGGCCGACGGGCCAGAGCGCGCGCAGCGCCCCGGCCACGACCAGGACCTGGTGCTGCCCGAACCGGGTGACGAGCGGTCGGGCCAGCCGCGAACCGAGCAGCCCGCCGATCGAGGGCGCGGCGAAGGCGATGCCGTACTGCCACCGTGCGAACCCGAGTCGGCCGAGCATCAGGACGGCCAGCAGCGGCTCGGCGGCCATCACCAGGCCGTTGAACAAGGCGGTGTTGAAGAACAGCGGACGCAGCGTCGCGTCGGCGAGGATGTACCGCCAACCGTCGAGCAGGTCCCCGGCCCGCATGCGCGAGGCCTCCCGGCGATCGGGCCGCGGCTCGTGCCCGCCCGTCGCGTGGATGCCCAGGGCCGAGAGTAGGTAGCTGACCGCGTCGGCCACCACCGTCGCCACCGGACCGAGGAGCCCGATCGCCGCGCCGCCTAACGGCGGTCCGATGATCGTGCTCGTCCAGGCCGTGGACTCGAACCGGGCGTTGGCGACGAGCAGGTCCTCGGCCGGCAGCAGCGTCTTCAGGTACGCGCCGGAGGCGGCGCGGAAGGAGATGTCGGCCGCCGCGACGACGATCGAGACCAGCAGGAGCTGAAGGAAGGTGAGCACGCCGAGCGCGAACGCGGCGGGGATCGTCAGCAGCGCCGCGAACCTCACCAGGTCCATCGCGATCAGCACCGGCCGCTTGCGGCGGAACTCCACCCACGGGCCGAGCGGCACCGCCACGGCCGCGCCCACCGCAGCCCCTACAGAGGAGAGCGCGGCGACCTCGGCCGGTCCGGCGTGCAGCACCCGGATGGCGATCAGCGGGAACGCGCCGAAGGCGAGCCACGTGCCGAGCGCGCTGGTCCCGTACGCTCCCCAGAGCCACCCGAACCGCCGCCCCAGCCGATGTCCGAGCAGATCTCCCAGTCGGCGCCCGCTTCTCATGCCCGATGCCCCTCGCCACTCACCCTGCACAACCGATCCGCGATCGGAAGCATCAAAGCGAGCACCACCAGCAGGAATCAAACAACCACAGAGCCGTCGGCCACAACCAACGGTTGTGCCCACAGGGTATCGGCATGGACCTCGAAACCGTCCGGACCTTCGTCGCCGCCGCCGACGCGGGGCAGTTCCAGGAGGCCGCCGCCGAGCTGGCGGTCACCCAGCAGGCCGTCTCCAAGCGCATCGCCGCGCTGGAGCGCAACCTCGGCGTGCGGCTGTTCACCCGCACCGCGCGCGGCGCCGAGCTCACCATCGACGGGCAGGCATTCCTGCCCCACGCGCGCGAGCTGCTGCGCGTCGCCGAGCGCGCGGTCGCGTCCGTGCGCACCGGCCGCCGTCCGCTGCGCGTCGACGTGATCGCCTCGCGCAGCGCGCAGTCCGGCCTGATGCGCGGCTTCCACCGCGCACACCCCGACATCGAGCTCGACGTGGTGATGCTGTTCGACATCGAGACGGCCGTCGCCGCCATCCGGTCCGGTGCGATCGACGCGTCCTTCCGCGCCGTCGCCGTGCCCGGCCGGCCCCTTCCCGAGGACATCGAGTCCGTCCGGGTGCTCGACGAGCCGCTCCAGCTCCTCACCGGCCCCGCCCACGCGCTGGCGGGCGCCCGTTCGGTGACCGTCGCTCAGCTCGCCGGGCACCGGATCTGGATGCCCGGCATCGTCCCCGGTACCGAGTGGGCCGCCTACTACGACGACCTCGTCGCCGAGTTCGGCCTCACCATCGAGGCGACCGGCCCCAACTTCGGCTCCGACGCGCTCCTCGACACCGTCGCCGACACCCCGGCCCTGGCCACCTTCATGGGCGAGCCGACCCGCCTCGTCTGGCTCGCCGACCACGGCCTGCGCCGCATCCCGGTGACCGACCCGACGCCCGTCTACCCGCACTCGCTCCTCTGGCACCGCGACAAACCCCACCCAGCGCTGGCCACCCTCCGCGCCCACCTCGCCGCCACAGCGGCCGGCCACGACGCCACCGGGACCTGGGCGCCGGGCTGGGTGATTCCGCGCTGAACGCCGCCGCGTCTACGATCATCGTGGCCGGACCGACGGACGATGGCTCGGGGGCAGGCGTGGCCATCGGCACACTCCTGCTCTCCCCCTCCGTATGCTCATATGCCTTGACGGTGATCAAGGCTGTGAACTGCCGATTCAGCTCAGGAACCCCAGATAACTGACGCCTTCACTTCTTCCCCGTCGCCGCCGCGATCCGGTCGGCATACGTGCGGTACGCCTTGCGTCCGGCCGGGGTGGAGCCGTCGCCGGCGAGGGCGGCGCACTGCCCCAGCGTGGCCTGGTGGAGTGCGAGCGGGGCGGTGACGCGCACCGAGTAGCCCTGGCCGCGGCGAATGGTCCTGCCACCGCGCAGCGCTTCGTGGATCTCGGAGACCTCGGTGGCCTTGAGGTACTCGGCGAGCAGGCCGGGCACGTCGATGGCGTACGGCTGCTCGGGCTCGGGCGCCTGCTCCTCGACGTCGGTGGCCATGCCGTCGAGTTCCTCCAGGACGTCGACGGCGTCGCGGGCGCCGGCCGCGTCGAGCACCCTGCGGATGGTCTTGGGCGCGACGTCGTACCGCCGGGCGAGCACCTTCACCGCGGCACCCTTGGCATACGCGTCGACAACGTCGGCCGCCTTGTCCTCGTCGAGCGCGGCCGGGCGCCCCAGCGTCTTTCGGTGCCGGCCGCCGCGCCGAGCGCGATGGTGGGGATGATGCTCACCGATTCGCGTCGGGGGGGACCGTGCGGAGTGAGCGGAGCCATGTCATGGCCGCCACGAGAAGTACGGCTGTGCCAACGGTCCACTCGCCGATCCAGGGGAGGCGTGTGCCCTTGTCGTAGCCCATCCAGTCGATCCACACCCACGGTTCGATGAGGAACGGCAAACCCATCAGCACAGCAACGATGAGCGGCCGCCGTTCCCGCCACCACCAGCCCATCAGCCCGTACACCGTCCCCGCAACCAGTGCGACCAGGAGCCAGGGGGCGATGAAGGTGAGCCAGTGGGGCAGGTTCTGCGCAATGCGTGAGGTCCAGGGGATCCGCCGGTTGTGCGGGCCGAGGTGCTGGTCGTTGAGGAGGAATTGACATCCTCCCCCTCTTAAAAGAGGGGGATTCCAACCCAGGTGGGTTGAGGTTCACGGGCGCTCGAACGGCCGGTGGCCGTTGTCACCCCTCCGGCACCGGCTGAGCGCCGGGGGCGGGGAATGCCGCCCTGTCTTGCCGCGACGTTGGTTGCTGCGTTGGTGTCCGCGTTGCAGGTGAAGCCGCAGGAGACGCAACAGAATTCGGCTTGGCTCTTGCGCGAGTTCTTGTCGATCCATCCGCAGGCGCTGCATCGCAGGCTGGTGTAGGGGGCGGGGACGTCTTCGACACGCCCGGGGGCCTTGTGCTCGGTGCGCTGCCGGAGCAGGCCCCAGCCTTGGGCGAGGATGGCCCGGTTCAGTCCGGCCTTCTGCCGCACGTTCTTGCCGGGCTGCTCGACGGTGCCCTTCGCCGAGCGCGTCATGTTCTTGATGGTGAGCTTCTCGAATCGCACCAGGTCGTAGGTGCGGGCGAGCATCGTGCTGGTCTTCTCGCACCAGTCCTTGCGTCGGTCCGATTCCCGGGCCTTGAGCCGTGCAATGTTGGCGTACTCGGCCGTCTTGTGCTCGCTGCCCTTGGGTGCGCGTGCGGCGCGCCGCTGGTGCTTGCGGAGCTGTGCCCGTTCCTTGACCGTGAGCTGCGGGCAGTTCAGCTTCCGGCCGTCCGACAGCGCGGCCGTGATCGTCACGCCCCGGTCGATGCCGATGACTTCGCCCGTGCCGGGGGCGTCGATCGGTTCGGGGATGACCGCGAAGGCGATGTGCCATCGGCCGTTGCGCCAGGTGACGCGGAACGTCTTCGCCTTCGGCAGATCACCTCGGGTGAGACGAAAGCGGACCCAGCCGCAGCCGGGCACCTTCACCTGCGCCCACCGCCTGTTGAGCTTCTGCGCCACCACCGAGCGGCCCATGATCTGCCTGCCGGTCTTCGCGTTCAGCTTCGGCGTGCCGTTCGCCTCAAACTCCGGCACGCGGTCGGTGCCGATGACCCGGAAGCCCTCGTGCACGTGCTTCTTACGCCACGTCGGCTCACCGAACCCGGACGTGAACCGAGCGTTCTTGGCCTGGGCGAAGTCCCCCAGTGCCTGCTGCTGGACGTCCGCGTTCCCGGCACCCAGCCATGGGTTATCGCGCCGGGCCTCGGTGAGCTGGCGGCACTGTTCCGCGAAACCCGGGGCGGTCTTGCGGCCTTT
>NZ_RJVR01000392.1 GCF_003999195.1 Streptomyces soli | reverse complement strand
TCAGACCCGCTATGACCCGCTGGGTGATCGGGTGGGGTCCGCTGAGCTACGAGTTCGAAGTGGAAATCGTGGAGCAGCGCCCCGATGCCTGCGTGGCCTGGCGCAGCCTGGATCGGCGGCCGTGCCATCGGGGGGAGGTGACATTCCGGCCGTTGGACTCCCGCCGCACCGCGGTCGCTGTGCGGATGCAATACGAACCGCGGGGTGTGGGGGAACTGGTCGTCGATGCCCTGAGCGTCCCGCGCCGCACGGTGCGAGCCGAACTCGAACACTTCAAAGAGTTCATTGAGGGCCTCGGAGAAGAGGTCGGGGCCTGGCGGGGATCAATCCGCGGCGGCCATGTGCAACCCTCCGAACCAGTACCGCCGAGAAGTCAGGTCCCCTGCTGGCCCCATGGCTGAGCCATCTGCTGGGTCCGCTCGACGAGAGGCATGTCTGATGCAGAAGCCACCGCGCGAAGAACCGGATGACCGGCTGTCCGTGACGCCGCCCAAGGACTGGGCGACGGGGGCGCCGGCGGTGACGCACGCATTGACGTATTCCCTGAGCCAGACCTCGGCACGCCGGACGGGTCTGACCCTGCTGACCATGAACCAGGTCGATGGTATCGACTGCCCGGGCTGCGCATGGGCAGATCCTTCCCCGGGCCACAGGCACATCAATGAGTACTGTGAGAATGGCGCAAAGCACATCAATGACGAGGCGACCTCGCGGCGGATCACCGCTGACTTCTTCCGGCGACACTCGGTCTCGGAGCTGGGGCGGCGGTCCGACCTCTGGCTGAACCAGCAGGGCCGGCTCACTGCGCCGATGGTGAAACGGCCCGGTTCGGACCACTACGAGCCGATCAGCTGGCATGATGCCCTAGGGCTGCTCTCCGAGGAGTTGAAGTCCCTGGACTCGGCCGACGAAGCGACGTTCTACACCTCGGGCCGGGTCGGCAACGAGGCCGCCTTCGTCCTCCAGCTCTTCGCCAGGGCGTTCGGCACCAACAATCTGCCTGACTGCAGCAACCTTTGCCACGAATCCAGCGGATTCGCGCTGAACCAGACGCTGGGGACGGGCAAGGGCACGGTGAGCCTGGAGGACATCCACCATGCCGACCTGATCTTCGTAGTGGGACAGAACCCCGGAACCAACCACCCCCGGCAGCTGTCCGCACTGGAACAGGCCAAGCTCAACGGCGCCCGCATCATCGCGGTGAACCCCCTGCCCGAAGCCGGCCTGCGGCGGTTCAAGAACCCCCAGAGGCCGCGCGGCGTGATCGGCCCTGGCATCCAGATCGCCGACCAATTCCTCCAGATTCGCGTCGGCGGTGATCTCGCATTGTTCCAGGGCCTGAACCGGTTGCTGCTGGAGGCCGAGGAGGCCCGGCCGGGTACGGTGCTCGACCACGAGTTCATCCGATCCACTACCAGCGGGTTCGAGCAGTTCGCCCAGCACGTCCGCGGAATCTCCTGGGAAAATATCATCGCAGGGAGCGGACTGGCCCGCGACAAGATTGAGAAGGTCCGGGACGAGGTCCTCAAAAGCGAGCGGATCATCGTCTGCTGGGCCATGGGGCTGACGCAGCACAAGCATGGAGTTCCCACGATCAGGGAAATCGTGAATTTCCTGATGCTGCGCGGGAACGTCGGCAGGGCTGGAGCCGGAGCCTGCCCCGTACGCGGCCACAGCAACGTTCAGGGAGACCGCACGATGGGCATCTGGGAGCAGATGCCGGCGTCCTTCCTGGACGCCCTGCAACGTGAGTTCGGTTTCGACCCGCCCCGAGCGCACGGACTGGACGCCGTGAACTCGATCAGGGCTATGCGGGAGGGCCGTATCAAGGTCTTTCTGGGTGTCGCGGGCAATTTCGTCCGCGCCGCCCCGGACAGCGCCATCACCGAGGAGGCCATGCGAAGGTGCCGGCTCACGGCGCACATCTCGACGAAGCTCAACCGCTCCCACACCGTCTGCGGGGATACCGCACTCATCCTGCCTGCTTTGGGGCGCACCGAGCGGGACGTTCAGGCAGGGGGCGAGCAGTTCGTGACCGTGGAGGACTCGATGAGCGAGGTCCACACCTCCAGGGGGCGTCTCGAACCGGCCTCCAGGCTGTTGCTCAGCGAAGTCGCCATCCTGAGCCGGCTGGCCCGCCGGACTTTGGATGGAAGAGCGGGCATCCCGTGGGAGCAATTCGAGGCTGACTACGGCGCAATCCGGGCTCGGATCGCCCGCGTCCTACCGGGATTCCACGACTTCAACCGCCGGGTAGTCCGTCCGGGTGGTATCCAGTTGCCGAACCCGGTGAACGAGGGGGTCTTCCCCACCCCAGTCGGCAAAGCCCTGTTCACCTGCAACAAGTGGGAGATGCTGGACGCCCCCAAGGGACACCTGCTTCTGCAGACCTTGCGTTCCCATGACCAGTGGAACACCATCCCCTACACACAGAACGACCGCTACCGGGGCATCCACGGAAGCCGACGCGTCGTCCTGGTGAACCCCGCAGACCTGGCTGAACTCGGCCTGGCCGAGGGCGAGCACGTTGACCTGGTGGGCGTGTGGGACGACGACGTGGAGCGCCGCGCCGAGGACTTCCAGGTAGTCCCTTACCCGAGCGCAATCGGCTGCGCCGCCGCGTACTACCCCGAGACAAATGTCCTGGTTCCGCTGGACAGCGTGGCCGACTTCAGTAACCAGCCCACGTCGAA
>NZ_RJVR01000043.1 GCF_003999195.1 Streptomyces soli | reverse complement strand
CCTGAAGTCACTCGCCGACTACCTCTCCAAGATCACCCCGTCCGGACCAAAAAAATAGCAAGAACTTAGACTCGCTATTTACGACGCAGAACACTAGTCTCCCTCGCTTCCGGTCACCCGCTCTTGGGTGACGCTGGCTTGAATGTCCGTCATGGCGTACTGCAGCAACCCAAGTTCAGACCACACGGGCATGTCGCACGGCGTCACCCCGCGCATCAGGCCCAGGCCGCCCGTCTCCTCGTCGACGAGCTCCACGACGAACACCAACCGCGACACCATGCCGTAGCCGTGGGCCTGCAGAACGCCGGCGACAGCCTGGTGCAGGTCCTCGGCGATGCCGCTCACGCCCTGCCCCCGTCCGCGACCCGCCCCAGGGCGGCCACAAACTGCGGGCCCACCCTCTCCACAGCCGGGCCGACGTGCGCGTACGGCTGCTGGTCATAGACTCGGCCCAAGCTGTCGGTGCCTACGTACCCGAACTCCAGGCGCAGCGCCTGCGGCTTGTTGGTGCCGACGATGGCGGTCACCGCGTCGCCGCCGACGTGCACCTCATGCGTCCACGAGCGCCGGTAGTCGCCGGTCGGCGCGTTCGGGCCGGGCCTGCCTGAGGCGTTGGCCTTGATCTGCGTCTCCATCAGCATCGCGTAGTGCCGCACCACCGACACCGCCGACGGCAGCACCTCGGCGGCACGCACCTGCAACTGTGCGGCGATCTCGGCGCCGTTGCTGAAGGCGCCCCCACTCGCCACTACCCGCTCACCTCCGGCTGCCACTGGCCGGACGCCCACTCCTGCAGCAGCCGCAGCATCGCCCGGACCAACTCGTTCGGCCCGCCGTCCATCAGGTCGTGCCGGTTCAGGGCGTGCCGCTCCAGCTCGCTCGCGTCGATCGCCGACAAGAACGCGGCCGCGGCCGGTCCCGGGTCCGGGTCGACACCGACCACGACGCGGGCCAGGCCGTCGAACTCGTCCTTCACTTTCGGCGACAGACGTAGCATCAGCTCCGCTGGCTTGCCCGCGTACTGGCGTAGCTCGTAGCCGCAGACCTGATGGGAGATGTCGCGGCCATCGAGGGCCACCGTCCCGGTCACCTGGTCGGCGGTGATCCGCACCTGGTGCAGCTCGTCATCCATGCTGATCAGCTTACGAAGGCGCGAGGACAGCCCAGCGGCCCCGCGCAACCGGTACGCGAGGCCGCCAAGACGTCGAAGAGTCAGATGGCTGCGGCAGCGGTGGTGATGCGTTCCATCAGCCGCGTGGAGCGGCAGATCTCCACCGTCGACGCCTCCGTGTTGTCATCGGCCAGCCAGGTACGCCCCGCCAGGCCGCCCTGCTCGGTGACGACCTCCACCAGGTCGCCGGGCAGCGCGATCGGCGCCGACACGGGCGTCACGAGCCGGTACCAGGCCGAGCCCTCCGACAGCCAGTCGATGCCGAGGACCTGACCGAACACGATCTGCCCGTGCGTGGACAGCACCGCCCCCGGCCCCTCGTACACCACGCTCGTCGGGGTGCGGCCCGGCTCCCCGGTCACCGGGTCCAGGGCGGGCTGGCCGGCGGTGCGGGAGATCCGCACCGTGTCGGTCAGCTGCGCCTCAAGAGCGGCCTTGGCCTGCGTGAGATCCACAGGCACCGGTCACACCACCGGCGTGGTGGTCTGGGTGACCTCGTCCAGCCACGTCGTACGGACCACCGCGAGGCTGTTGGCGTCGGAGATGTCCAGGACCCGCCACGTGCGGTTGATCAGGCCCGGGTCCTGGGTGGCGGCGATGACCCGCACCTGGTCGTCCCGCGAGGCCAGCGGCGCGTCCAGGGGTGTCAGCAGCCGGTACCGGTTGCGGGTGTCGTCGGCGTACGCCTGCCCTTGCAGGGACAGCACCAGGCCGGGCCCGCCGGAGCCGAAGATCGCCCCGGAGCCCGTGTAGACGACGGTGTCCGGGCCGGGCTCGTACACGCCGGTGTCCGGGTTCAGGATTTGCGGTCCCGGGCGGAAGATCTCGACAGTGTCCACGAGGATGCGCGTCTCGACGATGGGGGCGACGGCGGCAAGCGTAAGCCCCTCGGAGGGCGGCGGAGGAGTGCTCATACGTTCGAGCGTAGGTCGTAGTGAGGACAACTCCCCTGGCAGCAAATGTCCTTTGACAGTGAACCCAGTCGCTCCGTCATCCAACCCAGTCGACGCCGACAACGCCGCTGGCGTCGCCCCGGCACACCGGCTTGAGCGGGGTTGTCGATGCTGCTTCTCGGCATTTGCTGGGCCGATGCGGACTTCCACGGCGGCAGGCAGCGCCACCACCCCAGTTCCCGCAAGGACCTGTGCAGAGGCCACTTGGACAGGGAAATCGCAACTTCGACATGGCTCGCAGAGGCAGCTACCTTCACCTGGACTTCGGTGGTCGCCCACGGTCGCACAGGGGTTCCTTCAGGCTGGGCCACCTGCGACGGGATGAGTCGGTCATGCCCCACGAACCCTCGCCCCCATGCGTAAGCCACCGAACCGGGTCCACGCCAGCAGCCCCAACCAGGGAGAGACGCATGCCCCATCTTGCGCTGTACACATTCGGCGTCCTGAAGTCACCTCTCGCCGATCCCGCACCTCTCACGCGCGAGTTCTACGACATTGGTGAGGCCGTCTACCGGAAGATCAGTCAGCACCCCGGATACCTCGCGCGTGCTGAAGCGGCAGACGGCGACCGGGGCATGCTCTTCGAGGCGGACTGGGGTGCATGGGGAGAGTTCGCCGTACCGACGTGGTACGGCAAGGGCCATACGCTGGAAACCACCGCCCTGGCCGCGACCCTCTCACTCTGGACCGACCTGCGCCCCGCCTTCGACGCCGTCTACACCGATCTGCACCGTAAGGCACTGAACAGGCGTTACGACTGGTTCGAGAGGACAGGGCACCCGAATTACGTGTGCTGGTGGGTCTCCGACGGCGTGATACCCACCTGGCGGGACGGGGTTTCCAGGCTGGAGCACCTCCACGACCACGGCTCCGTGCCGCACGCCTTCACCTTCCACCACTCATTCGCCCCGGACGGAACTCCGACCAGGATCAAAGGCATCGGGCCGAAGAGCGACTAGGTTCACTGACAAGGAAGCCTGAACGACTCGGTTCGCTGTCAAACGCCTCGTGACCGGTCGCAACGAACCCAGTCGACCACGGGCCTCTGAGCAGGGCGGACTAACTTGGTTGAGACGGTCGGCCTCGGAACCGCCCTGCCATCCTGCCCCGCTAACGTGCGACGACTGGATTCGTTGAGACAGATCGGCACGCGACTGGGTTCGCTGCGACCGGTCACCTTGTCCCTTGTCATCCAACCGAGGCGTTTGACATCGAACCCAGTCGTTTCGGCTTCTCTGACAGCGAATCTAGTCGTGAGGGGTGAGCAGGCTGAGGGTGTTTTATGTCGGTATCGGCTGAGGCGGACGAGGTCGTGCGCCTGCTGCCAGCCCCCTCAGGAGGCCGGCAGCAGGGCCAGCGAGTCGGGCCGATGAGTTTGCCGGTTGCCGGACGTCTTCCTCGTGACACACCCGCCGACGGATCAGGAAACGCCAGATCCCGGTGTCATGGAGGAGAGATGGAGACCAGGATGAACAATCCGATTCGGCTGTATATGTCGATGTCGCTCGACGGCTATATCGCCGGTCCGGACGATCGGCCGGGGCAGGAGCTCGGACGCGACGGTGGACGGCTCTTCAACTGGCTCGACGACCGGGAGTCCGACGGTCCGAGCGGCCAGGTCTACCGCGAAGCGCTGGCGACCGGCGCGGTGATCTCCGGCCGTCGGACCTTCGAACTCGCCGGGCGCTGGCAGGGCAACCACCACGACGGCGTGCCGATCTTCGTCCTCACCCACCAAGCGGATGACGGGGATGTACCACCCGGCCACGCGCGTTTCGTCACCGATGTCGAGCACTGCGCCCGTCAGGCTCGCGCAGCCGCAGGAGACCGGCCGGTCATGGTCCATGGGGCGGGGGCGGCCCAAGCACTTCTCCGAGCCGGGCAGGTCGACGAGATGGAGATCCACCTCGTTCCGGTCCTCCTCGGAGACGGCCGACGGCTGTTCGACCACCTGGGTAGTGATCACATCGAACTCGACCTCGTCCGACGGCTCGAGGACCGCGACGTCACGCACCTCCGCTACCAGGTGCGTCGGGCCGAGGAGTCCGCGTGAAGACGCTCTTCGTCTCCTACCGCGTCACCGACCTGGACCGCTCGCTCGGTTTCTACACCGCCTTGGGCTACGCCGAACTGGGCAGGGTCGAGGTCGGCGACGGGGCTCGCCTCGTGATCCTCAAGTTCCCCGACGAACCGGCCGCCTCGCTCGAACTGGTCCACCGCCCCGGCGACGGACCGGTCGACGTGGGCAGCGGTTTCGACCACCTCGCGATCCAGGTGGAAACGCTCACCACGACCCTGGAGACACTGAACGAAGCCGGCCTGGGGCCCGAACCCCTCCAGTACCCGGGCGGCCCTCACGGTCCGAAGACGTCGTGGCTCACGGACCCGGACGGTTACCGGATCGAGTTGGTGGAGTGGCCGTCCGGACATCCCGACGGCATCACCGCAGCCGACTTCGCCTGAGGCGGCCACGGCCTGTGCGCGACCGCGGCGCAACGCGAGGCGCCATCCCACCCCATCCACAGGTCTCGACGATTACTCTCCCCAACGACATCAGCACCAGCAGACTCGTTGACATCCAATCCAGTCACCGCAGGTCAGCGCGCCGCACACGACTAACTTCGCTGTCAAAGGACACACCTCGATTGAATGACGGCGAACAGCAAAGGTGCTGTCCGGTGCCACCGAACTTTGAACGCGTGCCATCGAACCTTGGCGGACGCTAGTTCGTGCCATCGAAGATTGATCCCACTGGTCTGCTAACCTTTCAGAGGCCGTGCGAGAGATTGAGGAGGTGGTACCCGTGAACGAATCGACGTGGGTGCTCTCCTCCGGGGTCACGGTCGGGCGATAGGTCGTCGTCTGGGAGCGCCGTTCTGTGCACTCCCGAAAGGCACGACCATGCATTTCACTTCTGAACAGCGCCTCGACGACGGTGTCCTCGAGCGCGAATTCACCCTCGGCGAGATCCCCGGCATCCTGTGGACGCCTGAATCAGCGTCCGCACCGATGCCGCTGATCCTGCTCGGCCCTCCTCCTCTCGGGCTGCGCAAGGCGTACCCCCGGCTGGTGGCCCGGGCCCGGCACGCCGCGGCGGACGGCTTCGCCACGGCCACCATCGAGCTCCCCGGAAGCGGCGACCGGCCCCGTTGGCCTGCCGCCGAGCAGGCCCTCGCCGACCTGCGTCGGTCTTTGGAGGCCGGCGAGCCGGTCAGCGACGAGATCATCGACGCGCTCATCCTCCCCCTGGTCGACAAGGCGGTCCCGGAATGGCAGGCCGCTCTTGACGCCCTGCTGTCGCTGCCCGAGATCGGCGGCCCGGTCGGGTACTCGGGGGGAGTGATCTCCATCGGGACCCGGCTGGCGGTGGTCGATCCGCGCATCTCGGCCGCTGTTCTGTTCGCCGGGAGTTTCGTCCCTCGGGCCATGTTCGAGGAGGCCCGTCAGGTCACCATTCCTCTGCACGTCCTGCTGCAGTGGGACGACGACGGGAACGACCGGCAGGCGGCCCTGGACCTCTTCGACGCCTTCGGCTCGAAGGAGAAGGCGCTGAACGCCAATCTGGGCGGGCACACCGGCGTCCCGCAGTACGCGGGTGACGCCGCGGCTCAGTTCTTCACCCGGCACCTGCGCTAGCCGTGGGCCGACCCCACCGCCAGGCCAGTAGACGGTAGGCGGGGCCGGCCAGCACGCCGCTCATCAAAGGGCAGGCCGCGGCCCTCCTCGACGGCGGTGGTCAGCAGCTACACAACCGCCCCGATCGCGACGGTACCGGCCATCGTCGGTGCCGACCGGTCGGGGCGGCGCTCGGCCACCAGCGGTACGGCGCGGTACCAGTGCGCTCGTCGCCAGGGCTGTGTGCCGGGACACGGCAGTTGTCACCGATCAACGCCTGCGGCCTGGGCCTCAACGGCGCGCAGGACGCGCTTGTTGTCACCGCCGGGACAGGATTCTTGTCACCACCGGCGTAAGGGACAGGGCATCTGTCATCGGGCCCGTGACGCCGACCTGCGCCGATGGTCCTGCCGTACGTACGCCGCCGGTCGCTGTGACAGAAACCGTGTCCAGGTGACCTCTATCGTGTCCCGGCACAGGCTGTTATCGATCAAACAAACATCGCTGACACAGGCTCAAGGTTCGATGGCACAGGACAGGTGCCTGTGACAACGATGTCGCTGGGCTTCGTGTCCCGTCTCGCTCGACCTGGTCCCAGTCTCAGACGGTCGGGTCCGATCCTCCTGCGGCGGACCAGGTCGATTGAGACGTGCAGGTCATCCGGCCGAACGCTCGATCGAGGGCAAGTGGCAAACCTCTCTCGCGGACCAGATCCCCGGAGATTTCCAGCGACCTGCCGTCTCAATCGATCTGGTCGTCCCAGGTCACGGCCAGGTGCTCGGACCAGATCATTTGCGACAGGACACTTCGCCCGAGGGCTGCCGACAGGATTGAGCCGACCACGCCCGGAACACCTCACGCTGCCGAGGTGAGATCCAGGCACCAGTCGTTGCTTCGCATGAAGCGCCCCGGGGGATATTCGAAGTCGCACTCACCCATCAAGGAGAAGCCGACCTTGCTGCAGATCGCGTTCGACGCGGGGTTGTCGACGGACGGGAACGCATGGATGCGATCGTTCTTCCCCTCCGCCCGAGCGTCCGCGACGGCTGCCGCTGCGGCAGCGACCGCGATCCCCCGTCCCTGGAACGGCGGCAGGACGTTCCAGCCGGTCTCATACACGGCCTCGTCCCGCCAGACCCGATCCCAGTAGCCGATGGTGCCGACCCCTATGGCCTCCGGAAACAGGACGATGATGAACATGTGGCCTTTGCCCATCGCGGCGATGTTCAGATATTTCTGGTGACGCGCAAGAACCTGCTCATCAGTCTCCGGGCCTCCCACATGCTTCTTCATCTGCGGCGTGTTGACACGCCGCAGCAGGTCAAGGCCGGCATCCGCCCAGGGCTCGATCCGCACCAGTGGCGCATCCGTCCGCTCCGGCATCTCTCTTGTCCCCACCCTCAGCCAGTCACGTTCGCGTCCCAACGCCTCAGTGACCGGACCCTAGCCACCCCGGAGGCGCACGCGACAGTCAATTACGTGACCTCACGGCCCGCCCCGGCATCGATACCCGCGAACCATCACCAGAAAGCGCCATCTCCGGCGAGAACCGCGGCGTCATCCTTTCCGCACACCCGACATATCCCAGCTCAGAACGCAACCCCCTTGCCATGACCGACGGGACACCGGCACGCTGCTGACCAAGCCTCTCCCGCGCCGAGTCCTCGAACCCTCCGAGATTCCCACCGCAAACCGACAACGGCCAGCTCAGAGACTTCTCTGCTGTCACGCTGAACGAGACCAGACAGTGCGGGTGTCGACGGCGCGGGTCTGTACGGTCATCGGTGTAACTCCCGATCAAGGAAGTAGCACCTGATGAGTGACGTGACTGTCTCGGTTGAGACGGTTGAAGAGGTCCTGCCGGTCGAGCTGTCGGCGGATCTACTGGACGACCAGTTGATCGGGAAGCTGGTCGACCGGGCCCGGTCCCAGGGATTGCAGCTGACCGGCGAGGGCGGGTTGCTGCAGCAGCTGACCAAGCGGGTGCTGGAGTCCGCCTTGGAGGGCGAGATCACCGACCACCTCGGCTACGACAGGCACGACCGGGCCGGTGTGGGCAGCGGGAACTCCCGCAACGGAGTACGGCCCAAGACCGTGCTGACCGAGGTCGGGCCGGTCGAGATCGAGGTGCCCCGCGACCGTGACGGCAGCTTCGAGCCGCAGATCGTCAAGAAGCGGCAGCGGCGGCTGAGCGGCGTGGACGAGATGGTGCTGTCGCTGTCCGCGCGCGGCCTCACCCACGGGGACATCTCCGCCCACCTGGCCGAGGTCTACGGCGCGAGCGTGTCCAAGCAGACCATCTCCACCATCACCGACAAGGTCCTGGACGGAATGGCGGAATGGCAGAACCGGCCGCTCGACTCGGTCTACCCGGTCATCTTCATCGACTGTGTGCACGTGAAGGTGAGGGACGGCCAGGTGGCGAACCGTCCGGTCTACGTGGCCCTGGCCGTCACCGTCGACGGGACCCGCGACATCCTTGGACTGTGGGCCGGCGACGGCGGTGAGGGTGCCAAATACTGGCTCCAGGTCCTGACCGAGATCAAGAACCGGGGCGTCGCGGACGTGTGCATGGTCGTCTGCGACGGCCTCAAGGGCCTGCCCGACGCCATCGCGACCGTGTGGCCGCAAGCGATCACACAGACCTGCGTGGTCCACCTGATGCGGGCCTCGTTCCGCTACGCGGCCCGCCAGGACTGGGACAAGATCTCCCGCGCGCTCAAGCCGATCTACACCGCGCCCACCGCGCAGGCTGCCGAGGACCGCTTCCTGGAGTTCCAGGAGGAGTGGGGCGAGAAGTACCCGGCGATCGTGCGACTGTGGGAGAACGCCTGGGCCGAGTTCGTGCCCTTCCTGCAGTTCGACGCCGAGATCCGCCGAATTGTGTGCACGACTAACGCGATCGAGTCGGTCAACGCCCGCATACGGAAAGCCGTCCGCGCCCGCGGGCACTTCCCGAACGAGGCCGCCGCCTTGAAGTGCGTCTACATGGCCGTCATGAGCCTGGATCCCACCGGCCAAGGACGCAAACGCTGGACCATGCGATGGAAGCCCGCACTGCAGGCCTTCGACATCGCCTTCGACGGCCGACTCTCCGTCGGCCGCCGCTAACTCACAACACCCGAGTTACACCGTTGGCTGGACAGACCCGACGGCGCTGCTTCGGGAGACCCGAACTTGAGGTGGCCCGGCTCTGTCGGGGGCGGCTGCTACGGTCCGCGCATGAGAAAGCGCGTGCCATTTACTGGTGGCGAGAAGGAGAGTCTGCACGTTGCCCTCGACCGGCATCGTGATGCGGTGCTGTGGAAGCTTGAGGGCCTTGACGATGAGCAGTTGCGGCGAACGATGACTCCGTCGGGGACAAACCTGCTGGGTCTGGTCAAGCATCTGGGGGGTGCGGAGCTCGGCTGGTTCTGCGAGACCTTCGGCCGCGAAACGGGGCCCTTGCCGTTCGACTTCGATGTCGACGAGACGTCCGACATGCGGGTGGAGCCGCACGAGTCCACCGGGGACATTCTGGAGTTCTACGGCCGCGCCCGAGCTGCCGCCGACAAGGTGATCGACGAACTCGGCATCGACGAACTCGGCAAGTCATGGTCCGGCGATGCCGTGTCGCTGCGCTGGGTACTCATCCACATGACGACAGAGACCTCGCGGCACGCGGGCCACATGGACATCCTGCGCGAGTTCATCGACGGCTCGACTGGCGACCACAACCGGGGCTGATCCACGCAGGTCGATCCGGGTTGCGGTCTGGTAGCAGCCGAGAAGGTGCAAATCGAGGGGCCGTCCGGCGTCGGACTCCGCACCAGGCGTGAATACCTGAAGAAGGCGCCTGGCCCGGTCGCGGCTATGATCCAAAGCTTCGAACGATTGGGGGGACGGTGGGGATATTTCGGCGCGGAGAACGTCGTGAGGGGGCGGACCTACCGCGCGACGGGGAGTTCGCGTTCCTGTCCGAGGCGGAGGCTGCCCGGTTGCGCACCTTCGTCCGCGAGGCCTTCGCGAAGCGCGGCATCGAGGTAACGGTCGAACCGGGAGGCGTGACCGCGCAGGATCGGCGCTTCGGCCTGTCCAATCTCGCGGCGGTGTGCCACAACGACAGCCGCGGTCCCCGGAGCTGGCGGACGCTGGTGGACGAACATGTCGACCGGGTCATCCGTTCGATGGATGGACGGCAGGCTCTCAGGACCCTGCCGCACGAACGGCTCCTGGCCCAGCTCTACCCCCGCTTCATTCCCGGCGAACCCGCGCTCCTGAAGGCCTTCGGGTACGGTCCCCAATCGGTCCCGGGGCTGCTGGAGGTGCTGGCGCTCGACCTCCCGGAAACCGTCGACATGCTGACCGCAGACTCCCTCTCCGATCTGGGTGAAATCACGGCCCTTCGAGACCGTGCGCTCCAGAACCTCCGGGCCGTCCGCGTTGACAAGCACAAGGTGGTCAGGGAAAAGGACGGCACCCACTTCGACGTGCTGATGGGCGGCTCGTACTTCATCGCGAGCCTCGCCCTGGTCCTCGACGAGGTCGTACGCCGCTACACCAAGGACGCGCCGGCGCCGGACGGAATCCTGGTCGCGCTGCCGCACCGGCACCAACTCGCCTTCCACGTGATCCGCGACAGTGGCGTGGCCCCTTCGCTTCAGACCATGGCCCGGTTCACCGCCGTGGGCTTCGAGGAGTCACCGGGCGCGCTGAGCCCCTCGGTGTTCTGGTGGCATGAGGGCAGCTTTACCCAGGTCGCCACGCAGGACAGCGCCGGCCTGCACATCAAACTCACCCAGTAGGGCATAGACCTGGCGGCACGTCTTGCGGGCGGATAGCCAGTCCTGGCTCAACATGCAGCCTTGATATCACTTCGAAACGCCACCGGCGGACCACATCGCCTGAGACGACGGACACCATCCGCGCGCGACGGACCAGATCACATGAGATTCGAGGGAGCTCACCGTCTCAAGTGATCTGGTCCCCGAGAGAACACAGGCTTGACTCCGAACCAGATCATTTGAGACGGGAGAACGGGAGACGGGGCAGCTCAGCGGACGGTCACAGCGTGCCCCCGGGGTTGTCCAGCCACACAGTCGAGCCGTCCGAGGTGACGGTCATGCCGTACCGGTACCGCGCCGGCGGCGTCCCCTCGTCGTCGGTGACGTTGTCCCACAGCTCCTCGACCCGGTCCCACAGGCGGGCCGGGCCGGCCTGCCGGACGGTGCCGTCGGCGACGTCGGCCCACGACCCTTCCCCGTCCCACAGCCGCACCGAGGCCACTTGCCCGTCCGGGCCGAAGGTGCGGCCCCACGCGGTGTGCGGCAGCACCAGGGAGCACGCGAACGCGAAGTGGTCGTCGGCCGCATCGTGCGGGTCGAGACTGGTCGGCCGGTCCTGCGTGGCGTCCGGCTCCCCCGGATACGGGACGGAGCCACTCGAACCGGCGTCGCGGGCGGCCATGAAGAACGCCGGATACGCCTCGAACCTGCCGCCGGCGGTGCCGTCTTCGTACCGCACCAGCCGCACCACGCCGCTGCCGACCGGCACCACCAGCACCGCGCCCGGCCGGGTCTGGGTGAGCCACGCGGCAGGAATGTCGGGCATGGCGCACGTGGCGATCAGGGCGTCGAAGCGGCGGGTGCCGACCGCGCCGAGCGCCCCGTCCCCGACACGCACGGCAGGGCGCCATCCCAGCATGTTCAGCCGGGCCTCGGCGGCGCCTGCCAACTGCGCATCGACCTCGACGGTGACGACCTGCTGGGAGGACAGGCGGTGGCACAGCAGGGCCGTGTTGTAGCCGGTGCCCGTACCGATCTCGAGCACCAGCGCATCGTCGTCGACGTGCAGGGCCTCCAGCATCCGCAGCATCAGCGACGGCGCGGTAGACGACGACGTGGCGACACCGTCGGTCATCTGCACCGTCAGCGCCGCATCCTCGTACGCCCCCACCATCCAGTCGGGGTCGTCACGCTCGACCCGTTGCGGCTGCCCGTCCGGGCCGAGCCGCCAGTAGGCGGGCACGAACAGGTGCCGGGGCACCTCCTCGACCGCCTGGCGCCACCGCTTGTCGTGCAGCGCCCCGTCGTCGGCGAACTTGGCGGCCAGCGCGAGGCGCAACGCCTTCCCGCGGTTGTCCACAGTCACGGTCATGCGAGTCCTTCCAGCAGGTAGTCGGCGTGCGCGGCGGCGATCGGCAGGCCGGTGTCCTTCTCAATCCATAACCACTGGCCTGCAGGATTGTTCTCAAGCCACCACCACGCCCCGGACCGGTCCACAGAGAAGTCCAGAGCGCCGAACGTGAGCCCGTCGTGGTCCAGCATCGCGCGGACGCCGGCGGCGACGTCGGCGGGCACCTCGACCGGGTGGTAGGTCAGGGCGTCGTAGTCGGTGCGCCAGTCCACGCGGGTACCATCGGTTCCCGCGTGCACGGCCGCGCCGAACAAGCGCCCGTCGACGACGGTCAAGCGCACATCGTGGGCCTTGTCGATCCACTGCTGGAACAGGTGCGCGGTCAGCGTCACCGACTCGTCCAAGGTGGCCGGGTCGATGAGGTGCGCGGGGATCATGTGGTTGCGCTGCTCGGGGCCCAGCGGCAGTTCCCCTCCGGTGATGGGCTTGCAGATGATCGGGCCGCCGAGCTCGGAGGCGAACTTGGCGGCCGCGTCGGGGTCGTTGGTGATCAGGGTGCGGGGCACGCGCAGCCCGAAGCGGTGGGCCAGCGCGAGCTGGCGCGGCTTGTGCGCGGCCGGGCGGTCCCGGTTGGGGTTGTTGATCCAGTTCACGGGCAGAGCCACCAGCACCTGCAGGAGGGCCTGGTCGGCTTGTGCTGCGGCCCACGAGTGGAACGGCTCGGGCACGGTGTCGGCGATCCCGGCAGGGCCGGGGCGTCTCCAGTAGACGCCCCGGACCTGCTCCAGCCGCACCGTGCGCAGCGAATCGCCGATCGTGCCGGTCCACTGGCCGTCCCGTATCTGCGCGTCCAGGTGGATGCGCTGCGGGAAGTCGGCCACATCGAACCGGAACACGGCCGCCCCGCGCCTGGTGAGCGCGGAGACCACCATGTCCGCCGTGGGGTCACGGCGCTCGGCGGCGACGAGCACTACGGGTGCGGCGCCCATCAGTACGGGTCCGGCGTGTCGTCGTTGGAGGAGTCCCAGTTGGTGTTGGTACAGGAGGAGGCGACGGCGCTCTCGTGCCAGGGACGGCCGTCCGAGGTGACGTTCAGCTGCTGCTGCTCGTCGTAGCGGATGCCGACGGCCGGCGGGACCAGGTACGGGATGGCGGTGCCACGCGCGGCGAACGGCAGCGGGCCGGTCGGCAGCGGCGGGGTGGGCTGTGCCAGCAGGGCTGTCACGGTTGTTTCTCCCTTGCTCGGTTCGGACAGTTGGTGGTGCAACCGGCCTGCCGGGTGGCTGGCCGGGGTCTGTGGGGTGGGGGGATGTCACACCATGTGGGTGACCGCGTGCAGGCACTGGTCGCCGGTGAAAACAACGACCGGCGGTAAGAACACGGACGACGCTGCGATGCACAGGGCTGCGGAGTGCCGCCGGCAGGTGCCAGCCAGCCGTAACGCTCGGTCGAGTAGGCGCATGGGGGGTTCCAGTGGTCAGGCCGCACCTGTCCTGTAGAAGCGGCAGATGGAACCGGCCCGGCAGGGTGCACGGGGACAACACGCCGCCGGGCCGGAGTCTTCAAGGCGCAGGCAGCCGGGGAACGGTCGCCCACACGGTCTTGCCGACCGGATCGCGATCACGCGCCCCGAAGTCGGCGGCGACTACCCGCACGAGCATCAGGCCACGCCCGTTCTCGGCGTCGCTCGGCACGATCACCGGCCGGGGGTGCCGGCGGCTGGGGTCGGACACCTCCAGCAGCAGCACCGTGCCGTCGTCGGTGAGGTGCACGTGCACCAGGCGCTGGGTGTCGCAGTGCCGGATCGCGTTGGTGACCAGCTCGCTCGTGATCAGCACAGTGGTGTCCACTGCGTCCTCGGGCACGCCCCAGCCGGTCAGAGCCCGCCATACCTGGCGACGGGCGATGTAGACCGTCTTGGGAAACGGCGTGAACCACATCTCCCACGTCTGCGCGGTCGCGCGGTCGTCTTGCGTATTCGTTGCGGGCACTACTCCCCCTACATGGGGGCACACGGCCCCCGCCGAGGTTCCAAGTGGTCAGGCCTGCACGGCATATGCCGAGTTGCGCTGTCCGGTTCGATCACCCCGAACCAGGGACTACTCTCAGCCACATCTCGTGCACGCCTGGTTCAGGAGACGCTACGCGGACGCAAGTGCGGGAAGAACTGACCGCGGGTACGAGTAACAGCGACGAGGACACGTCCCGCGGGGAGAGACATGCCAGCTCAGCCGCCAACACGGCCACCTACCGCACTGACTGCCGGTCAGCGAGGGCCCAGGGACGGCGTCGTGTCGGGGCATCTCCTCAAGATCACCCGCGAACGCACCGGCCGCACCCAAGCCCAACTCGCCGAAGACCTCGGCATGGACGCCACCAGCGTGCAGGGCTGGGAGTCCGGCCGCCGGCCACTGACCGCCACCCAAACCGGAAAGCTCCGCGAGGTCCGCCGCATCCTGCTGCGCCTCGGGGCCGACCCCGCCCTGTTAGTGCTGCTGGACGAGGCACTGGACGCCGACGCGGTGCTCTCCCACGCCCTGGCCGGACCATCCGGCGACGACCTGCGCGACCACCCACTGTCCGCATGGGTCGTCACCCGCGACACCACCCACATGCTCGCTTGGGCTCTGAAAGGCGCCGCCCCCACCGCGATCCCTCCCCACACCGCAACCACCCGCCGCCGGGGCCCCGTCGCCAACTCCCCGCTGCTCGGCGAGCCCGAACGCCGCGCAGTGTTCGCACACATGCGCCGCGCCGCCGAACTCGGCCACCGCGCCGGCGAAGACGGGGCGCTGCTGCGCCGCCAAGCCCTGTACCTGTGCTCCTACGACAACGCCCCCGACACCGCCTCCTGGCTCGCCGAGATGCGACGCCTGCTGCCCGCACCCAGACGCGGCCACTGGACACCGCACTGGGCCGACCAACGCTCCGTCGCCGCATCCTTGACCCGCCACGGTGACACCGACACGATCCACGCGTTCATCGCCGACGGCATGGGCGAGCTTGGCGAGACCGCCAACCTCAACTACTGGGCGTACTGGCTCGGCTTGGACGCCCTGCCCCAGGCCGACGACACGTTCATGGTCACCCGGCCCGCAGGCTCCTGGGACGGCCAGGCACTGCTGCGCCGCCTCACCGACCGCCTGGACCCCGACTTCGGGTGCATCGACCTCAACGTGCACTCCGTATGGTCGCTGCTGGGCACCCGGCGCGGCCTGCTCACCGCCGACCAGGCCCTGAACGACGACCTCCACCGGCGCGTCATCACGCTCCTGGACGGCGACGCCGTCTCCCGGCAGTCACGTGCCGAACTGGAATCCGTCTACTACGGTCTGAGGCTGCACCGGGTGTGACCACTGGAGAGGACGGCAACATGACCGACGCACACAGCACCGAGGACACCGGCACCGTCGGCTATCTGCTGGAGATGGGTGCCCTCAAGCGGTCCAAGCGCACCGGATGGTGGATCGCCGGCATCAAGGACCCGGAGACGATCGCCGAGCACTCCTGGCGCACCGCCGTCATCGGCGCCGTCCTGGCCATGATGGAAGGCGCCGACCCGGCAAAGGTCGCCCTGCTGGCCACCTTCCACGACACCCAGGAGACCCGCATCGGCGACATCCCGTGGATTGGCCGCCGCTACATCACCGCTGCCTCCAACGAGACCGTCACCGCCGACCAGGTCGCCGACGCCCACCCGAGCGTCGCCGACGGCATCAACGCCATCGTCCACGAGTACGAGAACAGCGACAGCCTGGAAGTCCTCGTCGCCCACGACGCCGACAAGCTCGACTGCATGCTGCAGGGCCTGGAGTACCTGCAGCAGGGCTACAGTGCCGCCCAGGAGTGGGTCGACTCCACCCGAGCCAAGCTCAAGACCCCCTCGGCACAGCAACTCGCCAACGCGGCACAGGGCATGTCGATCGCCGAATGGCAGCGCACCTACCTGCGCTGAGGCACCCCGAGCACGGCGAAGCCGCCCGGCCACGTGCTGTGGTGGGGGCGGCCGTCCGGCTGGTGCACGGCCACCAGCCACAGGTTGAGGGCCGCCAGGTATAACGCTGTCGTGATTAACAGACTCTGCATAGTGCTCGCCTTGGGACTTGCCCTGCCGGGCTGCACTTCGACCGCTACGCCCCCGAGGCCGGTCCGTAGCACCGCCTGGGACGACAGGCCTCTGGTTAAGCCTCCAGCGGGCAACGACTTTGTCTGCTTCCCAGCCAAGACCATGAAGTGCACGTGGAACGATGCGTCTGCTCAGAGTGCCGGGCAAACGGTGGACTGCGTAGAGATTCCGGACAACACCCCTGTATGACGACCCTCGTCCAGGTACCGGCACGGCAGAGCGTTTCGTCCCAGCTACTGAAGAAGTTCATCGTTGAACTCACCTACTCGACAGCGTTCCCTGCGCTGACCCACGACACTCTGACTCTCAGGTGGCCGAATGGGTCCCGGGCGGTCTTGGACATCCAGATCGGAAACGATTCCTGGTATCAGGCGATCGTCAAGTCCCGCATTATCAGCAAGACAGGCCAACCCCTCGTCGGCGAACCCTTCTCCGGCACCTTCTACATCTGCAACGGCTACAACCACGACCCAGCGTGTAAGACCAGTTAGCCAGGGTTGGGCACGTATGGCCCGAGGCCTCGCGTTCACCGCGGGTGGGAGATGGGCCACGCGGCGGCGTCCTCGACCGTACGCAGCGTGCCGGTGGCCTTGTCGGGGTCCTTGCGGCTGGTCCAGCCGCACCCGGCGCCGTCGAGACCTGCATCAACGGCACGCCGGCCTCCCCGGCCCGGTTCAGGGTGCCGCAGTTGTGTGCCCCGTGGTGAGCCTAAAAGGCCGCCAATAGTTGATCTCCAAGACGTCGGCGCTTCCGTCGGGCGGCGGGGTCACGCTCGGCGACGTGCTAGAGGTCTTTAACGGTGTGGGTTACGTGGGCTCGTGACGGTTGGTGTGGGCCGCGCTATGCCGGAGGGATGAGGTATCCCGATGGCGGTGGGCTGACGGCCGAGGAGCGGGATCGGCGTGAGCAAGTCCGACTTGCGGCGGCTGACTTGATCGAGGCGGGGGCCAGTGACGGGGAGGTGGCCCGGCGGTTCAGGGTGACGCGGATGTCGGCGAACCGCTGGCGCCGGGCTTTGGCTTCGGGAGGCCGCCAGGCGCTGGTCTCCAAGGGCCCTGGCGGCGCCCGCTGCAAGCTTGACGCGGGCCAGCTACGGTCCCTGGAGGCGGTGTTGGAGGCCGGTCCGGCCGTGTGCGGCTGGAGCGACCAGTGCTGGACGCTGGCCCGGATCGCCGAGGTCGTGCGTCGGCGGTTCGGCGTCGATTACACCCTGGCCGGGCTGGATCTGCTGCTGCACCGCATCGGCTGGAGCGTGCAGGTCCCGAGCCGCAAGGCCACCGAGCGGGACGAGTCGAGGATCGCCGCCTGGAAGGACGAGCAGTGGCCCGTCATAAAAAGACGGCGGCGGACCTGGGCGCCTGGCTCTGTTTCGAGGACGAGGCAGGTCAGGGCCTGAGGCCGCCCACAGGGCGTACCTGGGGCCGCCGTGGCCACACGCCCGTCGTGAAGGTCACCGCCCAAGGCACCAAACGGGTCTCGATGGCCGCGCTGATCTGCACCAGGGCCGGCAGCAGGCCACGGCTGATCTACCGCGTCCACCTGGACCGCGGTCCAGCGAAGTGTCGGCGCAAGGGCTTCACCGAGACCGACTACGCCCGGCTGCTGGATGCCGCACACCAGCAGCTCGGCGGCCCCGTCGTCTTGGTCTGGGACAATTTGAACACCCACGTCAGCCGCACCATGCGACGGCTGATCGCCGCGCGGCCATGGCTGACCGTCTACCAGCTGCCGCCGTACGCACCGGAGTTCAACCCCGTCGAGGGCGTGTGGTCGCACCTGAAGAGGTCCCTGGCCAACCTCACCAAACACAGCCTCGACCAGCTCACCGCACGGGTGAAGACGCGACTGAAACGGATGCAGTACCGACCCGGTCTCGTCGAGGGGCTCATCGCCAAGACCGGACTCGACCTCCAACTGCCGTGACCCCAGTCGTTAAAGATCTCTAGCGGCGTACCTTGAACCTCAGGTGCAACACCCTGTCGCCCTGAATGACCACGTGTGGATCCTCCAGCAGATGCTGCTGGTCGATGCCGCCGAAGTAGCGTCTGCCAGACCCGAACACCACCGGGACCACGTCCATCGCCACCTCGTCCACGAGACCGGCCGCGAGGATTTGGGCGCCCGCTTCGCCGGCGTTCACGGCGACGATCCGGTCTCCGGCGAGTTCCCGGGCCTTGTTGATCGCGGCCGCCACGCCATCGATGAAATGGTAGGACGCCTCGGGGTGCCACCCCTCGGGCTTTGGCCGGTGGGACACCACGACCACGTGATCTCCCGCGGGTGGGTTGCCTTCCCAACCGTTTACCTGGTCGAACAGGTTGCGGCCCATCACGATCGTGCCGATCGACTCCCACGTGGAGCGGACGTAGTCTGCCGACGCACGCGAGACCTTGATGCCGCTGTCCGCTCCGGAATGGTCGTACTGATCGTCCCCACCTACGACGATCGGGACGTCCCCGCTGAAGTACCACTCATGAAGGGGCCCGACCTCGCCCTTCTCGTCGGCGATGAAGCCGTCCACCGACACCACACTGTGCATGATCACCGTGCCCACGGGCCCTCCTCGACGTCTTCTTGCAGGTTCGGCGCAATCCTTTCGCGCCGATGGGATCCGGGCATGTAAGAAATCAATCGGCGGGCATCGGGCCGATGTCCTGCGGGCCTCGCCGCCCGACGGGGAATCGACGCAGCAGAGCTAGGTACTCCGTCGGGGTGTGGCCGGTGAAGTCTTTGAACTCTCTGCTGAAGTGGGCATGGTCGAAATAGCCCGCCGTTTGGGCGAGCTCCGACCAGTCGACCGGGCGCAGGGCGTCCACGGAAACGATCAGCTGCGCGAAGCGGTAGATCCGCGCCATCCGCTTCGGGGTGACACCGACATGAGTCTTGAACAGGTTGGCCAGGTGATTGCCACTCACCCCGGCTGCGTCTGCCAGCGAACCGACCGGGATCGAGCCGTGCGAGGTCTCCAGACGCCCGCCTGTGTGCTGGACCAGGTCGAGGCCGCGCGCCGGGGCGTCGGTAAGTCGCGACCGCAGCTCCTCTTCCAGCGCCCGCAGTGTCTCGGCGGCCGACGCGGCGTCGCCGGTCCGGTTTCGAATCCGGTCCACAGAGTGTTGCCAGACGGCATCGACCGGGGCCCACCGGTTACGCAGCTCGGCCGTCGGCATGTCGACGAACGGCGACATACCCCATGGTTTGAAGTGCACCCCGACGAGCCGCACCCGTGTGGGGTACTCGAAGAGGAAGCGCCTGGTCCATACGCCCATGAACCACCCGTCTGTGAACACAGCGGGCGGCACCGAACGGTCGGAGTCCCACAGGCGGACGGGCCCACCCAGGTGAAGGAACAAGTGTGCCGACGGCATCGGTGGAACGTTCATCAGGCGGTGGTGCGGCACCCCGGTCAGACAGTAGATGTCGTCGATGAACCGGTCGAGCGGCGGAGCGGGCACCCGGCCGAGGTATTCCATGGCCCCAGTGTGGCCGCCCGAGCGGTCAGTTCGCGAGGGTGGCGTCATCGGCCCTGCCATCGATCGTCTCCCCGCTGTAACCCCAGCCATTGAAGGTCTCTAGGTGACCGTGTCGACGCCTGGGCGGGCTTCCCTAATAAGACCTACCGAGGCTCCATCCGGCAGACTCGGTGCCTGGTAGCCGCCGGCAGGTGAGCACTCTTTCTTCCCTGGACACCGAGTCCTGTTGACAGATCGTGCCCCTGCCGGTCGGCCAGGAGCGAAATCGCTGATGGGATGTCGTGCCCGCCCGGTTGCGGCGTGAGCACAGCCTTATTAGGTCGCTGATGGTTCTCCTGCGGGCTACTGCCGATCAAGGTCGATGACGGAGGACGAGTTGCTGTTCGTTGGGGATGACTGGGCCGAGGACCACCACGACGTCGAGTTGATGGACACCGCAGGCCGCCGAATAAGCAAAGCCCGGCTGCCGGAAGGCGTGGCTGGCATCGAACGGTTGCACGCGATGATCGGTGCAGAGCTCGGCGAAGACAGCAAGGCCGAGGTCGTGATCGGAATCGAGACCGATCGGGGCCCGTGGGTGCGGGCACTGATCGCCGCCGGCTACACGGTGTACGCGGTCAATCCACTGCAGGCCTCCCGGTACCGGGAACGCCTGGCGGTCTCGGGGGCCAAGAGCGACGCGGCCGATGCGCACATGCTCGCTGACATGGTGCGCACCGATTCCCATCAGCTCCGCCCGATCTCCGGGGACACCGCCGACGCCGAAGCGGTCAAGGTCGTGACGCGTGCCCATAAGACCCTGATCTGGGAACGCACCCGCACCACGCAGCGGCTGCGGCACGCCCTGCTCGACTACTTTCCCGCCGCGCTGGAGGCGTTCGACGACCTGGACGCCCCCGACGCCCTGGAGCTACTGGCCAAGGCACCTGATCCGGCGGCTGCCGCGAAGCTGACGGCCGCGCAGATCGGCGCGGCCCTCAAGCGCGCCCGCCGACGCAGCATCCCCGAAAAGAGCACCAAGATCCAAGCCGTACTACGCGCCAAGCACCTGGGGCAGCCCGCCGCTGTGACTGCGGCCTACGCTGACTCGGTACGCGCCCTTGTCGCGCTGCTGACTACCTTGAACGAGCAGGTCAACTTCCTGCACGGGCAGGTCGAGGCATACTTCGGCCGACACCCGGACGCTGAGGTCATCCGCTCCCAGCCCGGGCTGGGGCCGATGCTGAGCGCCCGAGTGCTCGCGGAATTCGGCGACGATCCCCACCGTTACGCCAGCGCCAAGGCCCGCAAGAACTATGCCGGCACCAGTCCGATCACCCGCGCCTCCGGCAGGAAGAAAGTTGTGACCGCCCGGTACGTCCGCAACGACCGGCTCATCGACGCCCTGATCGCCCAAGCCTTCTCCGCACTGCGGGTCTCCCCTGGCGCCAGGGCATACTACGAGCAGCAACGCGACCGCGGCATCGAATTCAACGCCGCCCTGCGCCAACTCGCCAACCGGCTCGTCGGTATCCTGCACGGCTGCCTCAAAACCAGCACACCGTACGACGAGGCGACCGCCTGGTCCCATCGAGCCCATGTACTCGCCGCGTGATACCCCAGCTCATGGGGTCAACGGTTCCAGATAGCCGACTTCGAAGCGGTCTGCCACTACGACCGCCGTGACCTCACCTGTGTCGTCGCGTCCCACCCAGACCGGGTAGACGCCGTCTCCGCCCAGCATGAAGCTGACCAGCTCGGCCCCAGTAGCGTCATCGGTGACCTTGCTGTAGCCGTCTTCGGTGTCGTGGACGTCTTCGCCACCGCCGGAGGTGAGGGCCCGCATGTAGCGGCGGCCCAGTTCGGTTCGAGCGGTGGAGTCGACGAAGCAGCCCGTGGCGGAGTCGACGCCGAAGCCGAAGTACTGGCCGTCACGCAGCAACCTCACGTCCTTGCCCGGCGGGACTGCCATCGTCCAGCTGGCAGTCCGCTTCTCGCTCACCAGCAGACGCACGGCATACGTGTCGCGGGCAGTGAAGCGGTCGCCGAACATTTCGCCCTCGTAGCTTGCGCCAGTCTCCTGCACCGGGTAGACGCCGGGCGGAACTTCGATCACCAGCGGGTCGCGCTCGGCGCCGTTGGGCAGGTAGGAGGGGTCACAGACCGACAGCTGTCCGGTGGGCAAGGCGATGTCAGTCACCGTTCGAACCGGCTCGATGGTGAGCGGCTCCGACCGATGCCGGTGCGTGAACCTGGATCCGGGACTGAACAACTCGTCAGGCCAGGGCGCGGCCGCCGGCACCGGCGGCCGCCAGCCGAAAGGCCCCGCCGCACCAGTGGTCGGTCGCAGCGCGATGTCTGAAGTCTCCTCGACGAGCTTGAACGGTCCCTGCGTCCCGAACTGGGGTGCTGTCAACAGGCTTTCCCAGCGCCCGAATTCCGGAACCGGCAGCCACCACAGGTCGCGCGGCAGATCCACCAGGGTGTGCCTGGAGCCGCCGAGCCAGCCACGCGGGTACAGGCCCTGGCTGTTCTTCCCGTCCGGGTACAGATCGATGGTCCGTCTCCAGGCTTCATCCGAAAGATCAGGGAGATCCTGCTGCTCGTATCGCCACTCGGACAGGTAGCGCAGGAACAGCCGCCCCGGCTCCAGCCTGCGCAGGTCGGCTTCGAACACTCGGCGGCCCAGGGAGTCGAACCGCCAGATTCCCAGGTAGTGCTCGGTCCAGGCGACATGCAGCACGGCAACAGGAAGCTCCTGCGCGAGGGCGGCGAGCACAACGGCGTACGGCTCACCTGCCGCGTCTCGGCGAGCGGCTTCCTCTCGAGAGATTGGGCGGACTGTCGAACGCTTCGAGGAATCCCACCCGTCGCCATAGAACGCCTCGACGAGCACGTCGCTGTGCACCTCAGTCATCACTACCTCCCATCGCGCCGTCCGCTCCGTGGATCACCCTAATGACCGCCTCCGACAGAGGATCTACCGGAGGGCGAGCCGGGCAGGACAGCCCGATGGCGGTTCGCCCGGGCTGCCAGGGCGCGTCGGCCATCCGTACGACGAGGTGACCGCTTGTCCATCGAGGGCACACGCTCGCTGTTTGACACTCCAGCTCATGGGATGTCTGTCAAGTCTGTATGTTGAGGTTTCGGTAGCTTGGGCGGTGCGGTCGAACCAGCAGCCGTTCGTCGATTCCGAGCTCAGTGGCGCACCCTGCAGGAGTAAATCGCATCGCGATTCTCGGGCCGGTGGGTCCGCCCATGTTCGGACGGACCCACCGGCCCTCGCAACGGTGCTTAGGCAGGCTTAGGACTCCTAACAGAACGAGCTTGCGGAATGACTGACCGTCAAGAGTTGTTTTTCTCACGTTGGCACGGTCGATGTGGGGGTGTGCGGCGACTACTGATGTGGGCAAGCGCAAGCCGTGGGAGATCGAGGACGGTCTGTGGGAGCGGATGGAGCCGCTGCTCCCGGTGGTGGAGCGGCGTTACCGCTACCCCGGACGCAAGCGGCTTGACCAGCGCAAAGTCATGTGCGGGATCTTGTTCGTGCTGTACACGGGGATCCGGTGGGAGTTCTTAGTGCGTTGTGGCAAAGGGAGTCCCTGTTCGATGAGCAGGGGCTTCTTCGTGTGCGGGGCGTGATCGCGGAGGGGTAGGGGCAGGCAGCGGACGGCTTGTTGTCGATCGAGGAGGTTGGAATGCCGTCGGTGCTGGGTTTGATGGAACGGCGCGAGGCACGGGCGAGGCAGGAGCTGGAGTCTTGGACGGAGGTCTTGGAGCAGGCTCAGGCGGAGGTGAATGCCGCGCGGGAGCGAGTCGAGCGAGCCCGGGTGGGGCGTGAGGAGCTCGTGTCGGTGCTGGCCGAGAAGAGCGTGGTGAATACGCCGGTTTCCGTGCCGCCTGGTGGTGAGGCGGCTGCCGCTGGGGGATCGATCGGCTCCGGCGCGGGGTATGGCGAACGACCGCCGGTGTGGCGGTCGGGCATGGGCGAGGACGTGCTCAGCGGCCTGTATCGGGAGGTCTTCGCCGCTGCGGTGGCCGCTTCTGGGCCGGTGAGCGGGGTGGAGTTGACGCGGGCGGTGGGCCGGGATGCGGAGAACAAGAACGAGGTGGAGAAGATCCGTCACCGTGCCTACGCGCTCGAGAAGCGGGGCTGGCTGCTGCGGGCGAAAGACGGACGGTTCACGCCAGCGCCTGGAGCAGTCGCCCGGGACGCTTCTCCGGCCAGCGCGGAGCGTCTCCGGCCATCCGGCGCGACAGCCTGATCGTGGCTGCCCACCACACCATCTGCTGGTGGTGATCGGGGCGGCGTTCGTGGTCGCGGTTGAGGCGGCGTGATCGGGAGAGCCAGCTCAGCGTTCGCTCCACCACCCACCTGCGGGCCAGTACGACAAATCCGCGTTGTCCGTCGGATCGGCGCACGACCTCGATCCGGACTCCGTGGCGGGCGAACGCCATCGCCAGCGCCGGACCCTGGTAGGCGCTGTCGACCCACACCAGTTTCAGCAGCCGGCCCGGCTCGTCCATGAACGTCTCCAGCAGTGCGGGGGCGGCCTTGGAGTCGTGCATATCGGCCGTGGTCACGGTCACTTCCAGGAGCAGGCCCTCGGTGTCGGTCAGGATGTGGCGTTTGCGCCCGTCGCGTGATTTACCGCCGTCGTATCCGCGACTGTCCTCGCCGACGGTCTCGGAGGCATCCACCGACTGACTGTCGATGATCCCGGCGGACGGCTCGGCGTTGCGGCCTGCGCGTTCCCTCGCCGAGCGGCGGAGGCGTTCGTACAGCTCACGCGCGTAGTCGTAGGCCCGCCAGCGGCGGAAGAAGTCGTAGACCGCCCGCCAGTACGGGAAGTCGACCGGCAGAGCCATCCACTTCACGCCGTTGTCGACGAGGTAGCGCACCGCGTCAAGCATCTCGCGGTGGCAGTACGCCTCCGGACGCCCGCCCTGCTTGAGGAGCCAGGCCGGCACGGGCATCGCGGAGCGGACCTCGGCCCACTCCGCATCCGTCATGTCACTCGGATAGCAGCCTGCCCGCCGCCCCGGAACGATCGAACCGAACCGGTGCACGTAACAGTCACACCCAGGGGTGACCGTGGTGGACGCAGGCACAGTGGTACTGCTCAACTGATCAGGCAACGGGCTTCCTTGGTCGTGCTGGGTGTCGTAACCGCGTCACTACCAAGGGGCCCGTTCTTTCATGCCCGCGGCCGCCCCCGTACCTCTGTCCAGATGATCACCCGCGCCGCACACCTCGAACGAGATCCGGTTTGCCACAACGCACTGAGACTTCACAACCTTCGTAGCTTCAGCACTCCGAAGGGTCGCGGGTGGCCGTGCCTGTTGGCAGGAGAACGACGAACCCCGACAAGAAACGATCTTGTCGGGGTTTAATCTCAAGCTGAGAGGGCTTCTCGAAACCGAGTGTGGGGCTGGGTTTGTGCTGGTCAGGTGTAGTGCCGGGGTGGGTGAGGTAGGTCCGGTGCGTCCGTGGAGGTGGCGTGCTGGAGGTGCGTGATGGCGTCGGTGCTGGGGCGGCTGGAGGAGCGGGAGGCGTGCGGCCCGGAAGCGGGTGGAGGAGTTGCAGGCCGAGTTGGAGGCTGCGCAGTCGGCGACCCACCGCGCGACGTTGGCGGGGTAAGGCGCCGGCAGCCCGAGGACGATGTGCTGGAAGCCGGCGACGACCGCCTTGCCGATCGCCTCCCGGGTCATCCGGGGCTGGTCCTAGGAGACCGGCAGGTGGATCGAGCGGGTGATCGAGGCGGGGTCGCGACCGATCTCGGCACAGTAGCGGTCCAGCAGCGCGCTGCGGCGGACGACGTCGTCGATGTCTCCGCCGGGGATGTTCCACAAGTCGGCGTGCTCGGCAACCACACGCAGCGTCGCAGACGAGCGTCCGCCGATCAGGATCGGCGGGTAGGGGCGCTGGACCGGCTTGGGGTTGCAGAACGCCCCGGTGAGCTGGACGTAGGTGCCGTCGAAATCGAACGGCTCGGTCTCCGTCCACAACCGCCGGATGACGGTGCACGCCTCGGCGAGGCTCCCCACGGAGTGGGCGAAGTTGTGGAAGGGCAGGCCGTGCCCTCGTACTCGCGCCGGGCCAGCGGGTGATCAGGACGTGAGCCCGCGCCCGAGACCGAAGTCGAGCCGCCCGCCGGCGACGACGTCGACGGTCGCGGCGATCTTGGCCAGCATCGCGGGCGGTCGGAAGCGGTTACTGGTCACGAGCAGGCCGAGACGCAGCCGTCGAGTCTGGGCGGCGAGGGCCGATATCAGCGTCCAGCCTTCGTAGGCCGGTCCGTCCGGGTCGCCGCCGATCGGCATGAGATGGTCGAACAGCCACGCGTGCTCGATCTCGGGAATGGCGTCCGCTTCCTGCCAGACCCGCAGGACGTTGTGGTAGTCGACCTGCATGGGGGCGGTCATAATCCTGAAGCTTGGCATGGGGCCGTGGGTCCTTTCTGGTGATCGGAGGTCGGCTGCCCGCCCCTGAAGGGCGGGCAGCGTGCTTCCCAGAGCGTCACTTGGATTCGATACGGCCCAGCGGATCGGTGCTCTCCGCCAGATCGGCCCTCGCCGCGGACCAGCTGGTGTCCGCGGGATAGAGCGCGCTGCGGAGGAAGGCCCACGTGAGCCACTGGATCAGGGTGACCCGTGTGGGGCTCTCGTCCGTCGTCTCCGTGGAGGTGTACCCGGAGATCCCGCCCAGCGAGTGTTCTGCCCCGAACAGGGTAAGCAGGCTCTTGGTCCCCGGGCTCAGGAAGTACGAATCCGTGAACCACTCCGGTCCCCGGACGGTCAGGGCGGACTGGTCCTTGTCCCCCGCGACCACCAGGGCCGGCGTGGTCATCTCCGCGAAGCCCGGGTTCATGAAGGAGAAGTGCTCGGCGGCGAACGGCGTCAGGTCGGCGCCGCCCGTGCCCGGCACGGCAAGCAGCACACCGGCCTTGATCCGCGGGTCGGACGTGTCCTTGCCCGGGACGCCCTCGGCATCGAGGACCCGCGCGCCCAGCAGCATGCTCGCCGTCTGGCCGCCCCAGGAGTGCCCGGCGGTGGCGATGCGGCTCCGGTCGAGGCGCCCCGCGAGGCCGGGAACGGCGGCTTCGATGAGGTCCAGCTGGTCGACGATGCGCGTCAGGTCCTCGACCCGGAAGCGCCAGATCTCCGGGTAACGGGGATCGTCGGGCGTGACGTTCAGCGTCCGCGAGTCGAGGTGGGTAGGCTGAACGACCACGAAACCGCGGGCGGCCCAGAAGTCGACCAGCGGGGCGTAGCCGTCCAGCGACTCGCCGAAGCCGTGCGAGAAGACGATGACGGGCAGTTCGTCGCCGGTCGCCGGGGCCGACACCCGCACCTGCAGGTCCTCGCCGCGGCCCGGGGCCGGCAGCACCACCGGGCGTACCGAGATGACGGGAATGGGCGTGCTGACGACTTCATCGGGGTGGTGCATCGGTTTCTCCTTGAGAAATAACGTGAGCGGCGATGCGTGACCTGGTCATAGGTCGCCAGTTCTGGCACCATGGACAAGCGGATCCGCGTTCCGTTACCGACGATACGGATCATCGTTCCGTTTAGCAAGATGAGTGGCGGAGGCAACAGCGCAGTGGCTGACATCGGCAGCGGATCAGAATCGTCAGCCCCCCGGAAGCGGGCCGACGCCCGGCGCAACGAGGCGACACTGCTGGAAGCGGCCGCTGCGGCTTTCATCGCTTCCGGCGTCGATGCGCCCGTGCGCGACATCGCGGCCAAGGCCGGCGTCGGCGTCGGCACGATCTACCGCCACTTCCCGACGCGGGCCGATCTCATCGTCGCCGTCTACCGGCACCAGGTCGAGGCATGCGTCGAGGCGGGCCCAGCCCTGCTGGCGAACAGCGACTCACCGCACACCGCCCTGGCGCGTTGGATCAACCTCTTCGTCGACTTCCTGGTCACCAAGCACGGCCTCGCCGAGGCGCTGCAGTCCGACGACGCCACCTTCGTGACCCTGCACGCCTATTTCATCGACCGCCTCATGCCCGTCTGCGCCGAGCTGCTCGACGCCGCCGCCAGGGCAGGCGAGATCCGCCCCGACATCGAGGCCCTCGAACTGATGCGTGGCGTCGGCAACCTCTGCATCGGCGCGAACAAGGACCCCCGGTACGACGCCCGTCGGATGGTCGAACTCCTCCTCGCCGGACTGCGCCTCCACTAGGCAGAGCCTCACTCTCTTGCAGTTACTGGGGACCGGTAGAGAGTGATGTCCTTTGAGAAGCCGTTGTCTTACCGGACGTGATCGCCGGCGCTGGCGCCATGCACTTCAAGCCAGCCGTAGATGGCGTAGGGCCTCCAGGGTCCCGAAGGTAGGGAGCATCGGTCGGACTCGGCGCACATGTGGGACAGCCTCGCCGCCCACGCCGCCTCACTCGGCTACACCCTCGAGCGCGGCAACACCGCCACCGCCAACGGATGGACCAACCCCGACACCCGCACGGTACGAGTCAGCGACACCCTCAACGACGCCCACGCCGCCAAGACCCTCACCCACGAAGTCGCCCACATCCAGTGCGGGCACGTCACCGACATGAACGAATACCGGCAGCACCGGGGCCGGATGGAGACCGAGGCCGAATCCGTCGCCTACGTGGTGTCCGCAGTGTTCGGCCTGGACGCCGCCGCCTACTCCGTCCCCTACGTGGCCGACTGGGCAGGACGCCCGAAGAGCGCGAGCGTCTCACCGCCGCGGCGGCCGCACGCGCCCAAACCCCGGAGGAGTTTGCCCACGACCTGGTCGTGGACGCAGTCGACGGAGCCTTCACCCGCGCCCTGGTCAGCCTGCGCACGGACATGGCCGTCATCATCCAGGCAGAGGCCCCGCAGCCCCCGCGGCCCGTCGCCGACCTCGATGAGACCGAGGCACCCATGTCCAGCCGTGACCTGCGCGCTGGACGTCACGCCGCATGACCGCCTTCCTCACCACGCCGTACTTACTCAGCATCGCCGGCGAGATACCCGGCGACCCCCAGTGCGATGACCTCAGCAAGATGGACGCCATCCTGGCCCGCCCCCGCGCCCACTA
>NZ_RJVR01000236.1 GCF_003999195.1 Streptomyces soli | reverse complement strand
CGGGACGTCTGCGGCACCAACTGGCTCAAGGCCGCCGCCATGCTCGAGACGGCCGCCCGGCTCCGCCCGCTCGAGGATCACAACGACGCATTCGCCTGGTCCATCGCCCGCGTCTTCCTGGAGCTGAACGGCCACGTCCTCCTGGGCGCCTCCGCCGACGCGCTGGCACTGGTCGCGGATTCCCGCGAAGTCCGCATCACCGTCCCGCAGATCGCCACGAAGCTCCGCAAATGGGCGACCGCGTAGGACCACCAGGGTCAATTTCCGCGCCCGTTGATACGAGCCCCCACGGGTTCGGGCACCCCTCCCATACGGCAGCCGCGCCCGCAATGCCGCTCACTCAGATTGCGGGCATTGCCGTCTACGGCCGCGCCCGCGATGGAACCCTCCTGAATCGCCGGCGCGGCTCTTCGCCGTCCGAGGGATCAATTTCCCCGCCAGTTGACATGAACCCCGCCCGTTCGGGCACGCGACCCCTACGGCAGGCCCCGCCCGCGACGAGGCCCTCCCAGACGCGGGCAGCCGCCGTATATGGCCGCGCCTGCGACCACGGCCCCCCGGTCGCCGGCGTGGCCTTTAGCTGTCCGAGCAGCCCGATAACGTCGGCGCGTGAGTACGCGTCAGCAGCCGATCGACCTACGGGAAGCGCTCAACGAGCGCCAACCCCGGTACCTCACCGCCATCCACGACAGCGACCACGACGCCGAGTCCACCAACAAGGACGGCGGACTCGGCTGGAGACCACGCCGGCCCGGCTTCCCAGTGACGGAAGCCGGTGTACGGCCTAGAAAGAGCCCGTCGGCCGCACATACCACCCACCCTGCCCATGCGAAGTGCCTTGCCCGGCGGCCGGGAGGGAGCGGGTCCCCCTCACCGAGGCGCCACACATGACAGGCGTCCTGCCACGGCCCGGTGACACGGTCCCCCAGCGCCCCCGGCCAGGCGGTCAGGGCGTGTCGCCCTGCCAGTCCCACAAGCGTGCGTCGCCGGAACGCGGGCCGTACAGGGCACAGCCGCCCGGGCCGTAGCGGCCGATCTCGGTGCGCAGTGGCGCGCCCACAGCACGCTCCATCACCGTCCATCCGGTGATGTCCAGCAGGAGCCCGTGGATCGACCGCCAGTACCCCGTGCCCGAGACCCTCCCCGCGCAGCTTCACCGGGGCGCAGCAGGTCACGCGGCAGCTTGCCGACACCGCCGACGGCGACCGGTCGCCCGACGTGGCACACCGGCCCCCGCGCCGTCCGCGCCGAGTTCACCACCGACGGCCACGCAGTGGTCATCCGCCACGACGCCCAGGCCAGTTGGAACGCGGACCCCTGGCCGGTCGCCGTCGGCGGCCGGCCCCAGGAGCACCCGCCCCTGTACCCGCTCACCTGGCCCGAACGCGTCCGGATCCTGGCCCTGATAGTCCACCGCGCCAAGCACTGACCACCCTCGCCGGGGCCCGGACACCCGGGCCCCGGCCCCCCACCCACGAGAACCCCGTGAAGCTCAGCAAGGCCCAGCACCTCGCGATCATCACCACGGCAGCCAGGTCGAGGCTCACCCCAACCACCCGCACGTCCCTGGTCCGTCCCGGCCTGGCCGAGCAGCGCACCGAGCGCAGAGGACTCACCGGCCGCGCCGTGGCCCGCCGCTACCTCACCCAGGCAGGCCCCCCGCCGTCCGCAACGACATCCCACCGCCGAGAACGCCGAGCGCAAGCAGCGCGGCGACGTCCCCGCAGCACGGGTAACACCCGGCGTGCGGATCTCCACTCCCGCCGGCGTCGTCACCATCACGGGCCGCTCCTACTCCCCCGCCCGACGACTCGCACGGCGTTGTGTTCCGGCTGGACGGCCGCGCCGAAAGTGACGACAACCTGATCTCCGCCGACTCGGCCTGGCTGCATAGCCCGTGCACCCGTCGCGATGATGGCGCTTCCTGAATCTGGCTCTGACCGCGATGGCGTAAGCCATCTTGCAGTGGGGACGTGGATGCGGACGGACCGCAGCCCGTGCCAGTGGCGACGAGCCAGGGGCGCTGGAGTACAGTGCGCCAGCCCAAGCGACGGGCGGGGCCGGGAAGGGCGATGCGAATGTCGGGCCAAGGCGGAAGAATCTCCGGACCCTCACGCGGCAAGGCGGTGGCAGCCGTAGCGGTACTCGTGGCAGCTCTGTTGGCAGGCGCGGGCGCGACGCTCCTGGACAGCGTGCCGGACTTGTCCTATGCGGCGAGGTGGGCAGGAACCCCTGGCCTGTTCGTCGTCCGTTCCTGTGCCGAGGTCGGAGCCACTAAGGAACGCCACACGCAATGCGACGGGACCTTCCGGTCCGATGACGGCAAGACCGTGGATCTGGACGCGACCATCTCCCAGTCGCTCACAGCAGGGGCCGCGGTGCCGGTGCAACGCACGTCGAACAACAGCTACGTGCGCGTGGGAGTCGCTGCATTCTGCGGCTGGCTGACCATGACCCTCTTCGGGACGGTCCTGGCCGGTACCGCCATCATGACCGTCCTGACCCTAACCGGCCACACCCGCTCCCGGGCCGGCTGGAAGGCACTCCTGGCAGCCGCAGGAGTTGCCCTGGCCTCCGCCCTGATCGGCGCGATCGCGGGAGCCCTGACGTAGCTCAGGCATCCCCACCAGGCTCAAGCAGCCGCCATAGATCGTTCACGGAAGCGCGGCCAGAGCCGTATTCGGGGAGCGCCATCAACACCGTCAGCGACAACCCCCTTGCCCGCACGAGGCACCCGGTGCGGCTACTGCGCGGCCCAGGAGGACGACACCGAGGCCCCTGCAGCCCGAACCCCACCACGGCCCGCACACGGCCCCGTCCCAGCCCCAGAAGGCCGGCCAGGCGCAGCAGCGCCCCGCTGGCCCGCCCGCCCAACCCACCGCCGAGCCGGTAGGCCCGACCATCCGTCACGTGATCACGCCCGGCATCACGGTGCACGGCGCTCCCGAGCAGCTCGCACTCACGCTGGACGCGCAGCACGCCGGTGTTCCTCCGGTCGCTCCCGTCCCGGACCTGGCCAACCTGGCCGGCATGCCCGACGGGCCGCCGCCCGTCGCTGACCCGCTCATCAACATCAGCGCATGGGACGGGCCCGGCATGGATGCCTATTTCGTGGCCAGCAGCAGGGCCCCGGAACCGCCAGAGAAACAGCCCCTTCGTTTGACGATGGGGCTGTTTCTGCTTGGGGCTTGCGCTGCCCTACTTGATCGGCTCGGCGGGGTGCAGCGCTATCGCGTGGCTGCGGCCTCGTAGCGGGTGACCTGCTGACGCAGAAGCTGCGCGGTCGTGTCCGCGTTCACGTCTGCTATCCCGCCGAGGCCGACGTTGATGAGAGCGGGACCGTCGAGGGTGAATTGCTGCAGGACCGTGGCGCCACCGCTCTCGATACGCACGCCGAGGGAGCGGTCTCCGGTCTTGTCCACGCTCATCGCCGTGTACTTCAGGACCGAGCCCTGGTACGTCTCCTTGTGGCAGGTCTGCAGTGCCTGCTCCATCGCGTCGAAAGACGCTGCGGCGTCGTTCGCGTTCGCGTACTGGCGCAGGCCAACGGACGCGGCGGAGGCAGTGAGACCTCCGCCCTTCTGGAAGTTGCGCGACACCTGGACCTTCGCGACGTGGGGCTGCTTGTAGTTGCAGAACGTCTTGTCCCCGCCGGTGCTGCCGCTGGCGTCGACCGACCAGCCGGCTGGCATCTGCGACAGGGAAAGCAGGGCTGCGGTCAGCTGCGTCTTCGTGAGCAGTTTCGCTTGCGGGGTGGGTGCCGCCGTCGGGGAGGCGCTGGCCTGGGTAGAGCCGGAGGGCTGCGCTGCGGTGGACGAGGCGCCAGTGCTGCCGCAGGCGGTGATGGATGCGGCGGTGAGGAGCGCCCCGAGGGCGATGACGTGCTTGCGGTGAGACACCGTTTACCAATCTGTTGGCGAGCTGAGGTTGTCGGGACGGACGGGCTGCGCCGGCTGCGTAAGCACCTGCGCGCTGCAGCGGGGCCGGTCCGTGGAAGTCAGGGTGCCCGGGTTCTGGCGGGGCGCATCCGGCGCCAGGCGGACGATGCTAATGCACCCTCGACTCCGGCTACCCGTCCGCCGACCTGATCGCCGCTGCCCGTACGCGGGGAATCACCCTGGTCGCCCCTGTACTCCTGGACCACTCCGCCCAGGCCCGCGCGGCCGATGGGTTCGACAAGAGCGCCTTCACCATCGGCTGGAAGGCCCGCCAGATCCGCTGTCCGGCCGGCCGCACCAGCTCGACCTGGAACCCCGTCCAGCAGCACGGCCAGGACGCCATCGTCGTCAAATTCAGCGTCCGCACCTGTCGCCCCTGCCCGTTCCGGGAACAGTGCACCACCGCCCGACCGGGCCGCCGCGCGCTCACCCTACGGCCCCAGGAACTCCACGACGCCCTTGCCCGGGCCCGCACCGAGCAGAAGACCGAGGCGTGGGAGGACAAATACTCGCGCAGGAGTGGAAGGCACGATCAACCAGGCACTCGACGTCACCGGGATGCGCCGGGCCCGCTACCGCGGCCTGCCGAAAGTCAGCCTCCAGCACGCCTTCTCCGCGACCGCGATCAACGTGATCAGACTCGACGCCCTCTGGACCAGCAGCCCACTCGGCCGCACCCGCACCAGCAACCTCGACCGCCTCGCCTACCGACTCACGGTCTGACTGTCCTGTCGCACCGAGGCCGACATGGCTCCTGGCCAGTGGCCCGCCTTCGGATCCCCATGGCCGATCGTTACTGCGGGGCCAGAGTGAAACCCGGCCTATGCCGGCTCAGCCAGCCGGTCGAGGTGGTCCAGGTGAGCCGATGTCAGGTGGAGGTGTGCCGCGGCGAGGTTCTCCTCCCCCGAGGCAGTCGCGACCACCGCCGTCGCCTACGCGAAGGCGCGCGCCAGTGCCCACGAACTCCACGCCATCAGCCAGGGAACGCCCATGGTCCTGGTGCACTGCACGTCCGACCACCGGACCGGTCGCGAGATCACCGCCCGGATCTCCGCCGGAGTCCGCACCGAGATGGGTTGGGTCGATGCCCACCCGCCCCTGGTGCTGCGCTTCCAGCGGCTGGACGGCCGCAGAGACGCCGCCGACAACGCCCGCCGCCTGCTGTGGCGCAAGAACCCCGCCAAGCGATACCTCGCCGTCACCGACGTCCCCGTCAAGTTCTGCAACCACCCCCGCGCCTGATGACCGCGCGCAGGCAAACGTGCAGGTGAGGGGTTGTCACAACCCCTATGAGGGAGTATATTTATCAGTGTTGGTTCGGGTTGACGGCAATCGGCCCGAACCGGCTCCAACCCACCAACCCAAGGGAGCACGCGTGGAGACCATGGAGACCACGAACACCGACCGGGCCAGCTGGGCAGCCGCCGCCCTGGACACCTTCGCCAGCAACGCCAAGAAAGTCCCGCCGATCACCGCCGAAGGCGCCGCCAACCTGGCCCGCTTCGCAGCCGAGCAGTACGCCCAGGCCGCAGGCGTCATCGGACTGCGCGAGCAGGCAGAGACCGACCTCGCCGAGGCCCGCCTCGTGATCAGCGACGTCGTGGCGGACGTGCTGCACCACATGGACGGAGCCGAACCCGCCGACGCCCTGATCAGCGCCGCCTACCGCGTCTACCAGCTCCGGACCGGCCAGATCACCGGCGCCGTAGCCATGATCGCCGACGACGACCAGACCGGCGACGCAGTCGAGTTCCTGACCGCCCTCTGCCACGCCGCCGTCGCACTTGACGAGGAAGACCCGATCGACATGCTCACGCGCGGACCCGGCGACTTCGAGGAGGAGGCCGAGCGCGTCGCCCACGTCCGACAGGCACGCCGGGAGCGCCTCGCCGCCTGATCACCCCACGGTGTGGCGCGGTCGGCAACCCGCGTCACACCGGCCCAACCCACCACGGAGGAAGGTTCATGGACTTCAGCACGCACCCACGCGGCCACGTCGTCGAGCCCGACGGACAGGACCGCCACGGCAAACCGCGCTACAAGACGCAGGTCAAGAACTTGAAAGTGGGGGACGCCCTGGCGAGATTCGGCAAGGTCCTCGAATGGCAGGAGACCGAGCCGGAGAAGGGCTGGCGCATGTTCCGCATGGTCACCGAGCACCCCGTCGAGTGGCCCACGCGCACCAACATCCACTCCATGCCCGAGTACATGTACTACGGGCATCACCTCTCTGACCGACTGATCTGCCCTGGTGTGGCGCGGGCGGTAACCCGCGCCACACCGCCCCAACCCACCACCCGCGCGGAGCAGTCGGCCTACCGGCCGCTCCACCACACCGGGTGAATCCAAACCGCCGCGCTGGCGGAGCAGCACGCCGGCGTCCCCCCGATCGGCCCCGTCCCGGACCTGTCCGACGTGACGGGCATGCCCGAGAGGCCAGCGCCCGTCGCCGACCCGCTCCGCGACATCAGCGCATGGGACGGGCCCGGCATGGATGCCTACTTCGTGGCCAGCGCCCGCGCGTCGGCCAACGAGGCCGCCCGAATCGCCGGGCGGATCCAGGTAACCGGCCGGGGCATCCGCGACTGGCACTCAAGCGTCCACGACGCGGTGATTTCCACACTCGCCGCCGCCGAGACGATCGCTCCCCAGACGGACCGGCCATGGCACGCGGCCCGGCTCGACGCCTACGCCGCCGCCTACGGGCTGCGCGGCTGGCACCGCCACACCGACTTCCGTGGCAAGCACGCCGTACAGGTCAACAAGATCCGCACCCACCTGGACGGCGATCGCGGACGCTACTACCCCGCCGCACACGGCCCGCGCGGCAGCGTGCTGAATCCCGGGCCCTACAGTCACTGCGTGGTGGCTGTAGGGCCCGGACACCCAACGCACCGTCTACGAGCCGTGTCGCCCCGCATCGCCCGGCAATGGATCGACAAACACGAAGCGGTGAGCAGCGATACCGATGGTCAGCCGCATTTCGGTGTTGGTTCCGTGGACCATGTTTCCTGCCCCGGGCACGTGGCCATCTGGGCCGAGCACGACGAGGTCGCCCCGGCCGCCGTGATGTTCCTGTGCACCGACCCCGAGGCGTACGGCCATGCGCTCAAGGAGGACGACGCTCCGCAGGAGGAGCCGGACGAGGCGTCGATGGACGCCGGGAAGTCCGCTGCCCCGGTCAAGCCGGAGAAGGAAGAGGGGATGCCCTACAAGCTCAAGGTCGAGGGCAACGCGGCGCACCGGGCAGCGGGCAAGACCCGGCGCGAGTGGCTGCGCACGGAATTCCTGTCCCGCAAGACCGCGCCGAAGGCCCTCGCCCCGTTCGTCACCGCGCAGCTGCTGGTCTGCTCCAAGCCGGTGCAGAGCTGGACCGGCGACGTGTCCCGGGTGGCACTGCTGGCCGAGCTGCTGGGGCAGAGCAAGACGGACGAGGCCGCCGGGCGCGCCGAGTGGGCGCCCGGCAACGCCACCCCCGGCCGCCTGATGCTGCTGAACTTCGCAGTCCTGGCCGCCTGCTATGAAAAGCGCATCCAGGAGGTGCAGACCTGGCGGCACGACGAACCGTCATGGGACACCGACGAGATCCGGGCCGACGCCCGCACCTACCTCGCCTTCCTCGGCGAGATGGGATACCGGCTGGCCCCGATCGAGCAGGCCATCATCAGCGGCGAGCCCTACACCCCCCAGGCTGCCGAAGAGGCCGAGGACGCCGACCACGAGGACGCCGAAGAGCCCGAGGACGCCGACCGGGACGACCAGGACGGCGAGGACCCCGACCAGGACGCATGACGCGTCACTGCCCGGCCCTCCCCACCCAGGGGAGGGCCGGGCCCCGGCCCGCGCGGCCGACCTACGCCAGCCAAGCCCAGCGGCCCCTGCCAGGCACGGGCGGCACCGCCCGCTGCACCCGGCGCTCCCCCCGTTCCGTCACCGCCCCTTGTGAGGTCCCTCGTGTTCTCTGTGCCGAATCCGGCCAGTGAGCGTGCCGCCCGCGCCGCCCTGGCCGCCTTCCACCCCCCCCAAGCCCTCGCCGCCCACCTCGCCGAGCACGGCCCCGAAGCCCTATGGGAACGCCTCGCCCGCACCAACCGCCGCATGGCCGGCCACCGGCATCAGGCGGATTTGTGGCGGGCGCCGCCCTCGATGTGGATCGTCTCGCCAGAGACAAAACCCGCACGGAGGAGCCACATCACCGTGTCGACGACGTCGTCGGTCTCGCCGTAGCGTCCGACGAAGGTCCCGGCCGCGCTCTTGCTCAACAAGGCGGTCTTGTTGTCACCAAGGCGATCCCATGTGCCCGAGTCCACGACACCAGGCGAGACGGCATTGACCCGTACCGGCGCTAGATCCGCCGCCAGGTGGCGCGCGGCGTACTCGACCGCACCGTTCGTGACCCCCTTGACGAGTGATCCTGGCCCAGGGCGCCAGCCGACAACACCGGAGAACAGCACCATCGACCCGGTCGGCCGCAGTACCGACGCGAAGTGCTTGGCGACCAGCATCGGGCCGACCACCTTCGCCGTGAACGCAGCCAGCAGCTTGTCGCGATCCAGCTCGGTCGCGCGAACATCGTGCGGCGCCGAACCGGTCGTCACGATGTGGTCAATTCCATCCTTCAGCCGTTCCGCCGCGGTCGCGAGCGTCGACTCGTCCTGCAGATCGACCCGCACCGCCCTGGCGCCGATCTCGCTCGCCAGCACGTCGGCCGCAGCCAGATCGCGGGCACCGACAACAACGTCGTACCCGTCCTTCACCGCACGCCTCGCGACGGCCGCGCCGAGCGCCCGTGCACCGCCAATGACCAGGATCCGTTCCATGTGTCTCACTCCCTCTCGTAGGATCGGATGCAACGGTATGGATTTGATACCGGTATCTTCAACGAAACTGGGAGCAGCAATGGGCAAGGCGTACAACGTGATGGCAGCGACCTGCCCGAGCCGCACGGTGCTGCACCGTATCGGCGCCCGCTGGACCGTGTTCGTCGTCAACGCCCTCGATGACGGACCTCGCCGCTTCAGCGAATTGAAGGGGCATATCCGGGGCATCACCCCGAAGGTCCTGACCGAAACCCTGCGCTCCCTGGAAGCCGACGGTTTGATCAGCCGCCACGAGTACGACGAGAACCCGCCCCGCGTCGAGTACGCCCTGACACCGCTGGGCCGCTCTCTGCTCATCCCACTCCGCGCCGTACGACTCTGGGCCGAAGAGCATGTCCCGGACATCGAGGCGGCCCGAGCCCGCCAGCCGATTCTTGCCCCATGAGTCGATTGCCGGCATGAACCGGAGCGGCAAGACCACCACCCTCGACGAGGCGGGTCACACCCGCCCCGGCCACCAGCTGGACACCGGACAGAAATCACCGCCCGGTTCGTCATCCCCGCAGACGACTCCTGGCCCACCGCCCTGGACGCGCTCGGTGACGCGGCACCGCTGGGGATCTGGGTACGCGGGACCGGCGACCTGCCCGCACTGTCCTCCCGCGCGATCGCCGTCACCGGCAACCGGCACGCTACCGACCGGGCCAAGAGCCGCGCCGCCCTGATCGCGGGCGACCTCGCCGCCGCCGGACACACCGTCACCGCCTCACTCGCTTATGGCATCGACACCGCCGCCCACACCGGCGCGCACCTGGTGCCCGCGCCCACGATCGCCGTCCTGCCGTGCGGACTCGACCTGTGCCACCCCCACGACTACGGTGACGTGCTGCGCGCCGCCGACACCGGCGGAGCCGCCGTCAGCGTTTACCCGCCCGGCACCCCCGCCAGCCGCGTCACGCTGCGCACCACCGCCCAGCTGATCGCCGCCCTGTCCACCGCTGTCGTCCTGGTCGAGGTCATCGCCCGCAACCCCGCCATGGAAGCTGCCGACACCGCCCACCAGTTGGGCCGCCCCGTACTCGTGCTGCCCCCGGGCGAGCCGGGTGGCCCCTACTCCACCGGCACCGCCCAGCTGCTGGAGCTCGGCCGGGCCCGGCCGGTCCTCGACGCGGACGACATCCTCATCGCCATCGGGCTTCGCTGACACGGGTTTCCGGGGCCGCGCCGGACCCGCGCGGCCCCGGAAAGCGCTGGTCATCACCACTGCACCGGCTCGGATGGTGGTTGACACCCAGCCCTGAAGTAGTAGAATTATCACTGTTGTTAGGGCGGCAACCCGACGACAACCAACCCACCACAAGAAGGACGTGACCATGGGCAGTCAGCCCAACGAGGACCCGGTGCGCAACCTGCGCATCCTGCGCGGATTCACGAGCAAGCCCATCGTGGGGCACTCATTCGGCGTGTGCGCGTCCCCCACCGAGCGCGGCAAGCTGACCGAGCAGGAGTACGCACCGTACCTGGCGGCAGCCGACGGCAAGCACGACTCGTACATGCGCCACGGCGCGCCGTGGGCCGCCGGCGATCTGGCCTACGAGAGGTGACGTCGCGGACCACATCGGCCCGGGGTGCGAGTACGAATCACCCCGAGGACTTGACCACCGTCGGGAGTTGAGATGCGTGGGCGGTGGTCTGGCGACTGGTTCGGTGACGGCCCGGGGTCGTTCCGATGATGTTGGTGAACGCTGTGATGAAGCTGCTGGGGTTGGCCCATCCGCAGGCGTAGGCGGTTTGGATGGTGTCGTGGCCGTCGGCGAGGAGCACGAGCGCGTGGTGGATGCGTAGCTGCGTGCGCCACTCATAGAAGGTCATGCCGAGTTCGTTGCGGAACAATCGGCTGAGGGTTCGGGTGCTGGCTCCGATCGTCTTCCCGAGTTCGGCCAGCGTGGCGTTGTCTGCCGGCTTCTCGTACAGCATCCGGGCAATGGCTTGCAGTCGGTCGTCCCGTGGCTCCGGCAGGTGCAGTGGCTGTTCGTGTGCTTCGCGGAGTTCATCTACGAGGACTCGAAGGAGGCGAGAGCGCGCGGAGCGGCTGTAGTCAGGCGCGGCGTCGTCGTAGTTGCGGGGGCCGGTCAGGGCGAGCAGGACCTCGCGGGCGAGGTCGGAGGCCAGGAACACGGCGGGATGCTCTGGTATGAGCCGGGCGAGGGATGGCGTGAGAAAGACGATCCGCATATCGGTGTCGCCGTGGGCGCGGTGGTAGTGCGTGAACCCGGCGGGGGTCCAGGCGACCCGGTTGGCGGGAACGATCGACGTGCCGCGCTCGGTGTGAACTGCCAAGACGCCGCTGGCTGCGTACACCAGGTGTCCGCGTGCGTGCGACTGCACTGCGCTTGTTTCGCCGGATGGCCAGAGGTGGCGCCCGCCAGACGGCCACATATGTGACGTCACACCGGCGATCCGGCGAGGTTGGCGGCAAACAGGCATCAGTTGGCACCCTATCGGTAGCAAGCCACACCTTGATCTGGTGACACTGCCTCCATGCGGAGTGGTCTTCAGTCGCGCAGAGCGCCCGACCGAACCACATGTCATCGAGGCAGCGTGCCTCGATGCCGCGGCCTGAGGGAGAAGGAGAAACGCATGGCGACGTTCGTCCTCGTGCCCGGCGGTTGGCACGGCTCCTGGTCGTTTGAGGCGGTGGTTCCGCTGCTGGAGCGTGCCGGTCATGCCGTTCACGCCCTGACCCTGACCGGTCTGCGGCCAGACGACGACAACGCGACGGTCGCGACCGCCAACCTCGACACGCACACCGACGACGTATTGCGGCTCCTCGATCGCACCCACATCACCAGCGCGACGCTGGTCGGCCACAGCTACGGCGGGATGGTGATCGCCGCCGCCGCCGATCGCGCTGACGGCCGGATCTCACGACTGGTGCATCTCGACGCCTACGTACCGCGCGATGGCGAGTCGTGCTGGTCGTCAACGACCGAGCGCTACCGGGAAGCGTTCGCTGCCGGCGCTGCGACCACCGGCTACGCCGTCCGACCGCCGGACGGCGGCGATCCCCGCTGCCGTCCCCATCCCCTCGCCTCGTTCCTGCAAACGATCCGGCTCACAGGCACGCTCACCCAGGTCCCCCGTCGGGAGTTCATCTACTGCTCGGGATGGAAAGACCGGACGCCGTTCGCTGAACTCCGCACCCGACTCCAAGCCGATCCCCAGTGGCAGGTCCACGACCTCCCAACCGGCCACGACGCAATGCATGAGGCCCCGGAGGCGGTCGCTGCACTACTGCTCGACGAATGCATCGCGGATGCCTCGACACACAGACGACAGGCCTGCCATCGAGGGCCACACAAGCCCAGTTGATCCGGCCCCAAATTCAGCCGTCGTCTGGGGCCACGGCGTCCCCAGGGGCCACTTACTCCGTGCGCGTGGCCGAACTCGGGAGGCCGCGTAGGGGTGTAGAGGACCCATCGGGAAGACCTCAACGTGCTTGACGCTGCCTACGACCGGCCCGACCTGACCACGTTCGCCCGGCTCGACGCACTCGGCCGCGACATCACGTTCGCCGAACTGCCCTCGGACCTGTACTGACCACACCGTCCGGCCGGGCGCGGCAACGCCCGGCCGGGCCGACTCCCGCCCCGACCCACCACAAAGGACCCCCATGGCCCTATCCGACTACGGCGTCATCGCGATCAGCGATTCCGGCGGCAAGGACTCCCACGGCACCCTCGCGGTGACCGTCGAGGCTGCCCGCGCCGCCGGCGTGCTGGACCGGGTCTGGTCCTTCCACGCATCGCTTGGCGCCGCCGCCGTCGCCTCCACCTGCATGGAGGTCTCCATCGCAGCTCGACCCCGTGAGTACTCCACTGATCAGAACTCATGGGCAGCGACCCTGCCAGGAAACCCTCAACCGCGAAGCTCAGGCCGTAGTCCAGGAAAGGTGCAGTTGCTCGATCTGCATCATGGCGAATCGGTCGGACTTGATTCTGGCCGTACGCCGGCGGCCGCGGCTCACCGCCCTGTACGCCGAGGTCGAGCAGGTCCGTGGGCACAGCTTCCGCCAGGACCTGTCGATCGCCGAGCTGCTCCAGTTGGCGCAGCGCCAGGGCGGACCGGCGCCGGGGATCGTGCTGGCCGACGACGGACCGGAGTTCGACGCCATGGCGGCCGCCGTGCGGGTCGCGCTCGCCGAGCCGCCCCGGCGCACCCTGGAAGCCGATCCGGAGGCGCCACAGCAGCTGGGGCTGTCGGGGTTCGGTGACTGCGGAAGCTGCGGACTGTAGCAGCGGACGCCCAGGTCAAGCCCTCGATCCGACAGGAGGAGGGGTGTGCGCTTCTCAGGCCGGACCCGGCCCAACGCGCCCGGTTGGAGGAGATCCGGGACAACCTGCTCGCCCGTATCGCCGAAGCCGAACGCGAAGGATGGCTCGGCGAGATCGAAGGTCTGCGAATCAGCCTCGCCGGAGCGGAGGACAAGCTTGCGCGGATCGACCAGCGGAGCTCGCGGGCGATCGACCTGGGCATGCCGGGCCGCGCCACCGGTCCTGTCCTGTCCTGTCCACAGCGCCATGCCCGCTCAGCGCCGCACATGACCGGCGGGCCGTCCAGGGCCGCGATGACACTGACGCTGCGACGCGGTTCAAGCTATGAGCAGGCGGAGGCCGAGATCTGCCGCGTCGAGGTCGGCGAGGTCACTGTTGCGCTCGGCCCACCGGCCGGAGTCGAGGTCGTCGCTGAGGCTTCGTACCGCCCGCTGCTCGGCCTCCGGCCCGACCCTCGTCCACACCGACATCGCACGGCGCACGTGATCCTCCAGATACGCCCCCGGTCGGCGCCAGTACGCCTCGAACAGGCCGTCAGCGCAGTCCCACGGGATGGGCACCGGCTCAGCGCGGGCGCCGATCGCATCGGCCATCCCAGCAAGCGAGGGAAATTCTGCGAGGACGGCGGCGAACTCGGGCAGGTACTCGCGGGTAAGCCAGAACCGGTCCTGCCATCCGGACTCGTCGGTGTCGAACGTGAGCACCACCACGCGGCGGGCCACGCGCCGCATCTCGCGCAGCCCCGCTATCGGGTCCCCCCAGTGGTGAACGGTGGAGACGGCCATCGCGACGTCGAAGGAGTGGTCCTCGAACGGCAGGCTCTCCGCGGCGGCGGCCACGCACGGCGCCGAGCCGGCAGGCCGCTGCCCCCGCATGACCGCCGATGGCTCCACCGCGGTCACGTCACGATCAGCAGGCTCGTAGGAGCCGGTGCCGGCCCCGACGTTCAGCACCGTCTGCGCGTCCCCGAGCGCGTCCCAGATCTGCGCGGCGATCCGCGGCTCGGTACGCCGTGTCGCGGTGTAGGCGCCGCCGATCGCGTCGTACAGCCGTGCACCGAGCATCTCCAGTTGCTCCTCCGGTGTCACCTTCAATCCCTTCGCCCGTGCCTCAAGTTCCCTGTTGATGGCCGCCACCATGGCGTCAGCGCGATCACGCCGCTCCAGCAGCAGGCAGCGCAGTCGGCGCAGGTGCGCGACCGCGTCGGGGGACGGGTCGCCGACCAGTTCCGCAACCTCCCGCAGCCCGAAGCCCAACCGCCGATAGGCCAGCACCTCCCGCAGCCGCTCCACGTCGCCCGCCGAATAGGCCCGGTACCCGGCCACGGTCCGCGCCGACGGCCGAACGAGCCTGATCTCGTCATAGTGATGCAGCGTGCGGACGCTCACGCCGGCCAACTCGGCCACGCGTCCCACGGTCCAGTGATCCTCCACGGCACCGACTATGCAGCCTGACGCCACGTGAGGGTCAAGAGCCTCACTCACGGCAGCAAGAGCCGAACACGAAGCAGCGGTGCGAGGCGACTCCTGCAAGCCAGAGCGATGGTCTGGTTCAGAGAAGCCTATGTCCGCTGCCCGATGCTCCGCGTCGACCCCCAGCAGCGTCGACGCCTGGAAGAGATCATCCGCAATCTCGGAGACCGCATCGAGGAGGCCCGGGGCAACGGCTGGCTCGGCGAGGTCCAAGGCCTCCAGATCAGCCTCGAAGCCGCCCGGAACAAACTCGTCTCGCTCGACCGACTCAGCCGAACCCGCAGCCGAACCCCGATTACTCTGGGCATGCCAATCATCCCGGGTGAGACACGATGATCTCATCCTTCACAGCTCAGAAGAACTGGAGCAGTCGCCGCCACTGGGCGGGATCAGCCGTTGCCGACCTCCTGCGCCACCCGCTCCAGTCGGCGCCGGTAGTCCTCCCACCATGTCTCATCACCGGGTGGCATGTTGTCCTTGCCCTTCAACCACCCGACGGACCCGTCGATGAGCTCGCGCACGATGTCGGCGTGGCCAGCGTGCCGGTGAGTATCGGCGATCACGCGAACGACGACGTGGTGCAGTGTCACCTCTCGTCGTTCATCGGGCCACCACGGAACGTGGCCGATCGCGTCCAGCCCGAGCGTCTCGATCGTGGTGTTGGAGTGTTCCCACGCCTGTTGGTACAGCCCCACGATCTGTTCACGCGACTCTTCCACGGTGGCCCACATGTCCGCGTTGGGTTCGGCGTCCTCCGCAACCAGGGCGGAGGCTCCTCGTGGAAAAACGGCCGTCCGAATGTGTCGCCAAAGTACCCCAGCTCCACCCCGGCGACGTGTTTGACCAGCCCCAACAGGTTGGTGCCGGTCGGCGTGAGAGGGCGGCGGATGTTGTACTCGGAGAGCCCGTCCAGCTTCCACAGCAAGGCTTCACGGGCGTCTTGTAGGTAGCGGAAAAGGTCAGCTTTCGGGTCCGGTTCGATCATGCCGGGCAGTCTCTCACCCGGCACTGACGCCCGACCTGCATCGTGGCTCCGCTCCGACCGACGGTTCCGTAGTCCGGAAAAGCCTGTCCTGCTCATTCTGCGTCCTGGCCTCCGAAGCCGACCTGACGTGCGCGGCCCGGCTGCTCCCGGAGAAGGCGCAGACGTACGTCGCTCTGGAGCAGACCGTGGGCCACAGCTTCAAGAAGGATCTGTCGATCGCCGAGATCGTCCGGTCGGGCCGCGGCCCTAGACGCCGCCGAAGGCCCGATCGTCAAGCACCCGCCGGGCACCGCGATGGCCGGCTTCATCGGCAAGGCCAAGACCCGCGACTACCTGGAGCGGCTGGCCCTGGCTTCCTAATAGTGTTGTCAAGCCGTCGCGGTCACTGGGGGTGTGACCTGGTAGCAGCGTCGGTCACGTATCAGGGCCCACATGACGTTGACGCGTCGGCGGGCGAGGGCGAGCACGGCCTGGACGTGCTTCTTCCCCTCAGCGCGCTTTCGGTCGTAGAAGCGGCG
>NZ_RJVR01000078.1 GCF_003999195.1 Streptomyces soli | reverse complement strand
GTGGAACGGCCACCCCCTCGACCGCGCCAACCACAGCCACCTCGCCAGACTCCAACTCTCCCTCGCTGCTTGACAGTTGGAATTAGCCACCAAGATCCCACAACCTCGCCGGCCTACCCCTGCGCGCCTCGATGATCTGGATCAAAGACCTCACCCGGACCACCCATTGATCACAACTCGATACGCGCCCTAATAGTGCTTGGTCAGGTTGATCTTGGTGGGGTGTGTCATTCTTGCGTGGTGAGGCTGCTGTCGGCCCAGTCGCTGGCGAGCGCTGCGCGGCGGCGCGGGAAGTCGTCCAGGAGTCGCTGCAGCTTCGCCACGGTGTACGCGGCCCCGCTGTTGCCCCGCTCGGCCAGCACCAGGGCGAGTTCGTCCGCTGTCGGTTCCTTGCCCTGGTCTTCGAGGATGTGCTGCCAGGCGGCGTAGGCGCGGAATTCCGGCAGGTAGCGGCGCAGTGTCGACGGGCTGACAGGTCCTCCCCCGCGTCCGGTGAAGCCGCGGTAGGTCAGGAACTCGGACACTCGGCTTCATCCGTTCCCTCGACGATCACCGAACAGACCATCGATCTGGTGACGTCCCCCGACCGGACCGAACCCGCCCACGCTGGCCGGCCTGATCAGACGAGAGGTGCCGGGCCGAGACGGGGGGAGGCACGGCCCGGCACCCAGATCGCAACCTAGCCCTCACCCTGTTCATCAGCGTTGTCCCCAAGCCATCCGGTGACTTCAGCGACGACTGGGAAAAGCAGAATGACGGCGTCCGGCCGCTCCCCCATTCACTCATTCGGGCGAGTCTGCCGTCCGCTGCCCCCGCCCGCCTTCACCCATGTGTCCCACGGGAATCGGCTGCGCGCCACTGGCCACGGCCTCCCCCACCGGTTTCCCGCGTGCGGACGCCGCTCAACGATGGCAGAGCCTTTTTGCCGAGGAGAGGGAGACGCAGTGATCATTTCTGCCATGCTCGTCCCGGCCATGATGCTCGTGCTGGCGCTCAGCCGGTACGAGGACAAGGTCTTCCGCCCCCGCGCGGCACATGCCCGCCGGCGCCGGCCCGCAACCAGGCCCTCCAGGCGCCACGGGGCACGGACAAGGACCCCGCAGAGATTCGATCGCACCCGTCGCTGTTTCTGATCGCGGCCTGACAAGTGCGGTCCCTGCTGGCGCGTTGGCCCTTCGGGAGGACAGCCATGTTGATATCCGCCGTGCTTATCCCACTCGTCATGCTCGCTGCCGTCCTGGCACCGAGTTGGTACGAGGAATGGAAAACCTACTCCGAGGCGACCAGGCTGCCGGTGTCCCCGCCGACGTGGTCGGCCCGGGCCCGGCTCTCCAGCACCATCGCAAGATCTTTGGGCGCCTGGGCGACATCAGCACACGGACGTCTCGCCCCGGGGGCGGGGCACCGTGCCGTTGCCTGGGTCTTCCGGCTGCGTCGCGTGACCTGTCGCCGCCGGCCGCGTTGACCCGAGGTGGACTCCGCCTCGCTGCCTGACTCGCGTGCTGTGACCGCGATCCTGTCCGACCCGGTTGCTTGCTCGGGGACCCATCTGGCGCGCTGATGGGAAACTCGTCCCACGTCCGGTCGTCCAGGAGTCTGCCGAACCTGCCTTTGCCGACCCTTCGCATCCGGACCACGTCCGAGGAAGCGAGCGTCGCCGCGCCGTTCCAGCTTTCCCCGCGACGGTCGATAAGGCTCAGGCCTCCGCGATCGTGACCGTGTGCCTCAGGGCCGAACGCGCCCACTGCTTGAAGACCCACTGCCACGCCTTGCCCAAGCGGTGTTGACTCTCAAAGGAGAACCACATGGATCGTGCAGACGGCGCACTGATTCCGGCCGCCCAGCGGGCGCTGTATCTGTCGGCCGGGTGTCGGGCCGACGTCCGGTGTTCTGCGGGTGGGTGTTGCCCGAGCCCGCATGGCGGTGTCGGGTGGCAAAGGTGGATCTTCCGCCATCGCTCACAGGGGGAAAACGAACGACCCACCACAACTCACAGCCACGGTTCCACGGATCGCCTCAGCCAGCGACCGTCGCCCCTCAGCCACCGCCGCCCTCGCCCGGCGGCGGGCCTTTGGGTATTCAGCCCGGTTCTTCAATATGGACCATATTTACCTTAATGTGGCTTTTGCATGGAAGCTCCGCGGACGGGATGGAGTTGGGGACGTGGCGTTCGCGGAGTCGGCCGGTGGCGGTGAGCCCCTGTCCTCTCCTGAGTCGGCCCCGGAGTCCGGGCGGCGGTCCTTGGCACCGCTGCTGGCGGTGTGCGCCGGGTATTTCATGGTGATCCTGGACGTGACGATCATCAACGTCGCCGTGCCGGTGGTGGGCCGGCAACTGTCAGCCTCGCTCACCGGCATCCAGTGGATCACGGATGGGTACACCATGGTCTTCGCCGGGTTCCTGATGACCGGTGGCGCGCTGGGCGACCGGCTGGGCAACCGGCGGGTCTTCTGCTCGGGCGTGGTGGTGTTCACTGTGTCCTCGGCCGCGTGCGCGTTCGCGTCGAGCGCCCCCTTTCTGGTTGCGGCCCGACTTGTGGAGGGGCTCGGCGCGGCATTGATTGTGCCCGGTTCTCTGGCCCTGCTCCAGCAGGCCTACCCGGTGCCAGCCGCACGCTCGCGAGCCTTCGGGCTGTGGGGTTCGATGGCGGGCATCGCGGCCTCCGCCGGGCCGCTGCTGGGCGGGCTGCTGGTCTCCACCGTGGGCTGGCGGTGGGTTTTCCTGATCAACCTGCCCGTCGGCGTGGCTTGCCTGCTGCTGACGCTGCGGCACGTGGCGCCCTCGCCCCGGCAGGCCGCCCGGGCTCTGGACTGGCCGGCGCAGTGCGCGGTGGTGGCGGCAGTGGCACTGCTGACCGCGGCACTCAACGAGGCCGGACGGCGTGGCTGGTCCGATCCTGCTGTTCTCGCTGGGGTGGGCCTGGCCGCGCTGGCCGCCGCGGCGTTCACGGTGCGCGAGCGGGTGGCCCGGTCTCCCGCCCTTCCGCTGAGCCTGCTGCGCTCGCGTGCGATGAGCGGCGGAGCCATCATCGGTCTGCTGTTCAACTTCGGCTTCTACGGCATGGTGTTCACCGCCAGCCTGGACTTCCAGCACCAGCGCGGCTTCAGCGCCCTCGACACCGGGGCGGCACTGTTCCCAGCGGTGGCGATGACCATGTTCGCCTCCGTCCTGTCCGGTCGGCTGACCCGCCGCACCGGCGATCGTCCGCTGGTAATCTCCGGCATGCTCCTGGCCGCCCTCGGGCTGGCCGGCTGGGCCGCAGCGGGCGTCGCTCCCGCCTACCCATTGCTGGTGGCCCCAATGATGGCCGCGGGGTTCGGTACGTCCTTCGCCCTCACCGGCTCGACCGCCACCGTGATGGGTGCCGCGCCGCCGACGTACCCAGGGGTCGCCTCCGCCCTGTTCAACACCACCCGCCAGATCGGCAGCACCATCGGCGTAGCACTCGGAGGCAGCCTGCTCGCCACGGACACCGACTACAACGCCGGGCTGCGCACCAGTATGGCCATCGGCGCGCTCGCCTACCTCACTGCCGCAGGCCTCGCGTGGCTGTGTGTGCCGACGAAGCCCAAAAAGCCGGAAGTCCGTCAAGGGCGCGGATGAGAGGAGAAGAGGTTCGAGGTCGGGGGGCACGGCCCCTGTCGAACGGGCAAACCGAGAGCCACGGCCGCGTGAGCTCCGGGCCCGCGGCCTGCAGCGCGCGGCCGAACTCGACGAACACGCCCGCAACTTCCTCGCCAGTAGCAGTCGACCGTCGCCCACGTCGGTGACACGGCCACCCCGGACCAGGCGTCAGGCTTCGTGCCGCAACAGCGCCTCGGCGTAACGGTGCTGGTGAACGGTGTCCCATCCGCCAGGTCTACAGCGACCGCACCGGGCTGGTCGCGGCCCGCGAGAAGACCGTCCAGCAGATCGCCGACCTCTTCGGCGTGCCCCGCTCAACCGTGTACGGGCATCTCGACAAGACCAAAACCGTGCCCCGCCAGCCGAAGAAAGCGACCGCCTCGAAGGCGTGACGAGCACCGTCCGGGCTACGAGATCAGACTCCCTTTGTGGCTTTTGGCCTTGCGGGTTACAGGCACTGCTGATGCTTCCCTCATGGCACCTCGAGAACTACAACGACCGGCTACCGGCGTGTGGCCACGCGATCACCAGCGGCGATGGCGAAACGTGCGAAGCACGAGGGTGGAGTCCACCCTCGTGCTTCGCACGGTCGGTCAGCTGCCGTAGACAGCGAGCTCGCTGATGGCCATCTGGCCACCTGTCTGCCCGCCGCCGTCCGGCTTGACCGCCACGATCCGCAGGTAACGTGCGGTGACCGGGGTGGTGAGGTTCTGCGTGCTCACACCGCCCATGAATCCGGTCACCTTGTCGGCCACCGTCCAGTTCTGGCCGTCCTGGGAAATCGCGATGTTGTACTCGGTCGCGAACTTGTCCGACGGCATCGTGGTCACCACCGAGGAGATGGAGTGCGACGAGCCGAGATCGATCTGCAGCTGCCAGGCGTACTGGTTTCTCGCCTGCGCGTAGGTCGACAGGTCGCCGTCCACCGCGAGAGCCGGCGTCGAGTTCGTTTGCATAGCGGCCGGGCTGCCGTCGAGGAACAGCGCGGTGGCCGGCGCGTTGGACGCAAGGTTGGGCGATTTGGGCGTCGTCGCGCTGACCGCGGGGCTGGCCGGAGAGAGGTTGCCGGCCTCGTCCCGCGCCTTGACGGTGAACTGGTAAGTCTGGCCAGGAGTCTCGCCGTAGACCGCCGTAGAGGTGTCCGGCGTCGTCGCGGCCAGCACGCCGTCCCGGTACACCAGGTAGTCGGTGACCGCCCAGTTGTCGGTGGACGCCGGCCACGACATGTTCACCGTGGTCGCGTACGCCGCGGAGGCCGTCGGCGTCCCCGGAGTGGTCGGCGCCCGGGTGTCCGCCGCCGGCATCGACACCGAGACTTCGCTGGCGGGCGAGAGGTTGCCCGCCGCGTCCCGCGCCTTGACGGTGAACTGGTAAGTCTGGCCAGGAGTCTCGCCGGAGACCACCGTAGAGGTGTCCGGCGTCGTCGCGGCGAGCACGCCGTCCCGGTATACCAGGTAGTCGGTGACCGCCCAGTTGTCGGTGGACGCCGGCCACGAAAGTTTCACCCTGGTCGTGTATGGCGTGGAGGCCGTCGGCGTCCCCGGAGTGGTCGGCGCCTGGGTGTCCGCCCCCGGCATCGGCACCGAGACCTCGCTGGCGCTGGACAGGTTGGCGGCGAGATCCCTTGCCCGGACGCTGAACTTCGTGACCTGGTTCGGGGTCAGGCCGGTGAACGTGGCCCCCGGCGTGGCGGTCACCTTGACAAGCTGGCCGTTGATGCTGATCTCGTAACCCGTCACGCCGACGTTGTCGGTCGACGCGTCCCAGGTCAGCTGGACCGAGGTCGGGTTGAGGATCTTGGTCTGCAGATTCTGCGGCGCGGCGGGTGCCTGTGCATCGCTCGGCGCCGTCGGGTGGAGGTCCTTGAACGCCGGCTCAAGCCCGGCCGCCTGGATGATCGAGGCGGGCAGCTCGCCGGTGGTCACCGTGCTGAGGTCGCTGACGGCCACCTGGTTCGCGTCGTCGGCCAGGTACGTCATGTCGACGTAGTTGTGGTTGGCGACGAGGTTTGCCGTGTAGGGCTTCCACGGCGGCGGCGTGCTGCGCAGCCAGGTGGTGCCGCCCGATTCGACGTTGTGGGTCATGGTCCAACCGGTGCTGCCCTGGTCGAGGTAGATGTGGCCGCTGTCGTGAACGACCTTCCCGATGTAGTTGCCGGAGATGACGCCACCGGGCTGCGGACCGAGGGCGTAGATCCCGCCGCCGTCGGCAAGGGTCTGCATGACGTCGTGGATGTAGTTGTCGGTGACCTTGTTGTTCTGGTCGATCGAGGGGGTGGTGTCCTGCGAGCCCCAGCCCCAGCCGATTGACATGCCGGTGTAGGGCAGATCGGCGATCTCGTTGTGCGAGATCAAGGTGTCGCGCACGTAGCCGAAGAACATGCCGACGCCACCGAGGAACTCCGCGTTCACGGCGTGGACATAGTTGTCGGTCACGGTGTTGTAGGCATCGATGAGATTCGGGTCCTTCTGGTTGGGATCGGCAGCCGATCCCACCTGCAACCCGTTGCCCGATATGTCGGTCATCACGTTGCCCACGACCTTGTTGTGCTGGCTGCCCTGGTCCAGGCCGAGCCCGGCGGCGCCGAGGTGCACGAAGGTGTTGCGGACAAAGCTGATGTTCCTGGCCGCGTGGAACTCCACCGCGTCGGGCATCAGGACGGCCTGGCTGCCGTACGGGGTGTTGTTCCAGGTCTTCCCGCTGGTGGGGGTAACGAAGGAGGACGGGCTCCAGTTGTAGGACGCGTCCTTCGAGGTCAGCATCAGGTTGGCCTGTACCTCGGCGAAGCCCAGGTCCTCACTGGGCTGCATCCAGGTGGCGTAGGCGAAGGTGAGCCCCTGGAACGTCATGTCGTGCACCGGGGCGGTGGCCGTTCCGGCGCCGGTCACCAGGTTCTGCAGGACCGGAGCCACCACCTTCGCCGTGGACATGTTCTGGCCGGATCGCGGAATGTAGTAGACCCGGTGCGCGGCCGTGTCGAGATACCACTGACCCGGCTGGTTGAGGAACGAATAGTCGTTCGCGAGATATTTCGGCAGGTCCGCGCGCTCCGAGCCGCCGTAGAACGACTGCACGGTGTCCCAGCAGGGCTGCTTCATGGTGATGGTCGTCTGCGCGGACGTCCCGGTGATCGAGGCCGCGTTGCAGCTCTCCTGCACCCAGTCCAGTGGCCGGTAGACGAACTGGAGGTCAGCGGGGTTGCGGACCGACTGGAGGCTGTCGCCGGGCGCGGTGTATCCGGTGGCGGTCACCGTGCTGCCCGCGGGAAGTCCCGACCCGGACTGGGACAGGTCGGCGCGAACGCCGTTGACGTAGAGCTGTCGCGTGTTCAGGTCGGCGGGCACGCTGGCCGACCAGATGTTGTGGGCCGAGTCGCTCAAACTCCACCCGGAGACGTTCCGGCCGCCGGAGAGCACCGGATGCGCGCCGGGAGCTGCCTGCCACCGAACCTGGTGGCCGTTGTGCCCCGAGTCCGCCGCCGTGAAGGTGAGCGGCTTGCTCATCGAGTAGGTGCCACCAGCGAGCTGGACAACGATGTCATGCTGCATGTTCTGGTTGAACTGACGAACCTGCATCTGCGCCTCGGTCAGCGAGCACGCGTTGTTCTGGGCGCACGCCGAGCCGGTGCCGTCCGGGGACGCGTAGAGGTAGTGCGCTCCCGGGTCAGCGGGCGCCGCCGCCTGCGCCGGGCCGGCGGCGAGGAACCCAGTGGCGCCAACAGCCAGTGCGAGAGCTCCCACCAGCACACGCAGCCGACTCTGCTTTGTTCCCCCGCCTGGCTGGGCGCGGGTAGCCGCGTGATCGCATGGATCCGGCTTCATTGCCTCTCCTTGTTTCGGTGATGAGGTGTTACTCCGACCGCTGACTGGCCTGCCGCACCGAATGCGCGAGTTTCCTCGGCGCGGTCCGGCAGGCCGACGACCGGATCGGTGGATGCGTGCACAGGTGCTTGCTTTCCGAGGCCCGTGCCGTGGGCGGTCAGCCCGCCCTTGTGGCGCACGCTCGTTCTATGGGGCGTGGCGCAGCCCGACGCGATGACATCAGCCGCGTTGGGGTGGGCGTCGTCAAAGACC
>NZ_RJVR01000393.1 GCF_003999195.1 Streptomyces soli | reverse complement strand
GATCCCGCTCGACGACCCGCCGGCCGAGCCGCCCCTGCCATCCAACCGGCCCCTCCGACCCGCACCGTCCAGCCAAGACCGTCTGCGTTCCGTTGGTGTCCCTCAAAGGAGAGTCCTACCGCATGCGCGGCCGGGAACTCGGCCGCGTCCCCACCACGAACGACAACGACTGACATGAAGCCTCGAGACCGCACAGTGGCTCAGAATTGAACCGTTCGAACTGGTCCCAAATTCAGGTTCTGGCACACTTTCCGTGCTGGCGCAACGGAGCGTTACCACCCGCCATCTGGAGCAGATGTCACACGGCGGGAATGCGAGGTTCTGTGCGTATGATGCCCGCTGATGATCATGGAGCCCGTGACGCTCTGTGCCCTGGCACGGAAAGTGTGCCAGAACCCAAATTCAGCCGTTGCCGACATGGCTGCCAGGCACCTCGCTGCGCGAACTGGTCGGATGCCCCGTATAGGGCTCGCGTCATCAGCCCCGGCCGCGCCGTCTCCAGTGGCCATGGTCTAAGCGCGTCCATGGCGGTCAACGAGGCCGCCGCGCAGTTCGCCGAGGTGCCAGCGGATCGATGTGTCGCCCGGCTTCGTGCAGCCACTGCTGGTAGCTGCCGAACTCGAAGGTGGGGCGCTGCGGGGTGGGCGGCAGCAGGCGGGAAACTCCTGGTGGAAACCGAGGTAGGCCAGGGCGGGCGCGGTGATCCAGCGGCCTTCGATATCACGCCGTGGGGGCGCGGTCTCGGGGGCCGGGGCCAGCAGACCGCCCAGGGCATCGTCGGCGGACCCCGCAGCTGTCCACGGAATCCTCGGCGGGCTCATCTCCGAGCCAGAATGCGTCAGCCAGTCATGCCCGGGTTCGGCGGGCTGGCGCCCTCCTCCCCCACGGCCCGCCCGCCGGGCCGCCACATCCCTGGCCAGCAGACACAACATCCGCTGCAACCCAAACGCCAACGACGCGGCCCGCCAGGTGCCCGCCCCGTACCCGGGCCTGGTCACCCTCGGCGCCACCCAGGACAGCGAACTGCTGCTCGCCAACTTGCTGAACACCGGCGCCCTGCTCCTCGACGGCGACCCGGGCAACGTCCTCGCGGTCACCCGGGCGATGGCACTGGAGGCGGGAACCAGCGGGTGGACCGACCACACCGAGATCGTCACCGTCGGACTGGGGGCACGGCTGGCCACGCTGCTGCCCCAGGGCCGGGTACGGACCATGCCGCACCTGCCGTCCGTCATCGCCGACCTGGGCGCCCTGCTGGTCGAGGTACACCAGCAGCACGGCGCAGGCGGGGAGGCGCCGGAGCCGCTGCCGTGGATCCTCATCTGCGCCGGCGACGTCGACCCGGCGCAGGCCTGGCAGCTCGCCGACGCGGTCTCCGCCGCCCGCGACCTTCCCGTCGCCGTGGTCCTCCCCGCCAGCCAGGCCACCCGGCAGGCCTTCCCCGACGCCGAAGCCATCGCCGTCACGCCGGACACCCCGGTCACGCTCGCGCAGCTGGGCGCCGGGCCGGTGCAGCTGCAGCGCCTCACCGACGACCAGTACCGGCAGTACGTCCACGCCCTCGAAGTCTCCGACCAGGACGCCCAACCCGCCACCGGCGCCTGGCAACTCGCCGAAGACCACAACCTGGCCGCCACCACGCCCCGCCCCGGCCCGCACCCACTGCTCCTGAACACCGGCGGCGAGGACAACGAGGTCGCCGATCCCGGCAACTTCTTCCCCGCGCTGCTCGCCTCCGCGGGCACACCGATCCGGCTGGTCAAGCCCACAGCCGACGACCCGGATGGTGACGCTGAGGAAGCAGCCCCGAGCCTGGTCGGCGCCGCGCCGGACCCGCAACCCGCCACCGCCAACACCGATCCGAACAGCCCCGACGAGGACGTGGCCGCCGCCGAGCAGCTCCAGGGCGACGATGCCGTCGGCGAGGGTGACCTGGATGCGCCGCAGATCGACGTGCTGGGGCCGATCCAGGTCACCGCAATCAGCGGCTCCGGCCACGGCCCCAGAGTCCGCGCGCTGGCAGCACTGATCTATCTGCGTCCCGGCCGCAGCGCCGAGACCCTGTGTACCGCGATGGACCCGGTCTCCCCCTGGTCGACCCGCACCCTGCAGTCGCGACTGTCGGAGATCCGGTCCCGGTTCGGCGCGGCCCCCGACGGCGAGGCCTACCTGCCCCGGCCCAAAAACGGCGGCTACGCCTTCCACACCGGGATCCGCTCGGACTGGCAGGCCTTCCAGCACCTGGCCACCCGGGGACTGGCCGCCGGCCCCGGCGGCGGCATCCCAGACCTGGAAAACGCGCTCGGCCTGGTGCGGGGCAAGCCCTTCGACGGCCAGGACTACCCCTGGGCGGACTCCATCCAGCACGAGATGCTCTCCCGCATCGTCGACGTCGCCCACACCCTCGCCGCCTGGCACACCGACGGCGACAACCCGGACCTGGACGCCGCCCGCCACGCCGCGCTGCGCGGCCTGGACATCGATGAGACCGCCGAGGTGCTGTACCGGGACTGGATGACCATCGAATGGGCCGCCGAAAACACCACAGGCGTACGCAAAGCCGTCGCACGAGTCCAGCAGGTCGCGCGGACGTACGACATGTCACTGGACACCATCACCGAACAGACCATCGACCTGGTGCTGTCCCCCGACCGGCCCGAACCCGCCCACACCAGACGGGCCTGACCAGACGACAAATAGGTGCCGGACCGCGACGGGGGGACGCGGCCCAGCACCCAGATCCGCAGCGTATCGCTCGCAACTGTAGATGCATCGTTATCGCATCGCGTTCACCGATCCGAGGCTATGCGCACCCCGCTTGCGACACGACGC
>NZ_RJVR01000065.1 GCF_003999195.1 Streptomyces soli | reverse complement strand
GCGTCCGCCGTGAAAGGAGACTGCAATGCGGGTTTCCCGTTTCGCCGCCGCGCTGGGCGTCGCGGCCGCCGTCCTCGTGGGCGGCGCCACCGGCGCCACCGGCGCCAGTGCCGCCACCTCGGCACCCACGCCATCCCATGCGACACATGACCATGACCGTGGCGGCGAATCCGACTACGGCCACCATCACTACCGCGGCGACCACGACTACGGGCGCGGCTACCGCCACGACCGCCACGACCGCTGGCACCACCACCGCTGAGACGAGCGGCACTGACCGCCGCTGACCCGATCGTCCCCGGGTGCCCTTCCGCCATGGCGGAAGGGCACCCCCGCGGTCTTGCCGGAGCACAGGCGTGCCGCCCGCAACCTCACCGCCGCCCAGGAGCAGCTCGACGCCGCCGTACCGAACGCCGAGCGCGTCACCGGGCCATCGAGCCCACCACCGCACGCTTCCGGGGAAACCGACATACCCGTCACGGTTCGACACTGCACCACCCACAGCAGTACCGACCAACCCGAACCAGCGCCTACCCATACCGATGGATCCACCTGAGCAACCCTTACTCCGGCTCCACAACGCGATCGTCGCGACCCCTGCGGGGCGCCCCCTCGACACGTCCGACTCCTCGTACCACGACCAGGACGGCAAGCCCATGTTCTACCCGCGCGGGTGGCAGCTCCAGCCCCGCGGCATCGCCCGCGCCTTCGAGTACATGGACCTGCCGACCACCGCCGACGGCGACGGCGAGCGGCAGGACACCAACCTCGACCAGCTTTGCCGTGCCATCCGCGACGAGGACGCCCGCGAATACCGGCCAGGTCGCCGCTCGAAGCCGCTCCACGCCCCCAGAGCCCGCACGCCAGGCCCAGGCTATCCAACCTCCCCCCCGGCGCCACCCCCGCTGCTACCGTCCCTGATATGTCCGATGAACTGCGCCTCCCGCTGACGCCCGAAGAGCGCGAGCGTCTCACCGCCGCGGCGGTCGCACGCGCCCAAACCCCGGAGGAATTCGCCCACGACCTGGTCATGAACGCAGTCGACGGAGCCTTCACCCGCGCCCTGGTCAGCCTGCGCACGGACATGGCCGTCCTCACCCAGGCAGAGGCCCCGCAGCCCCCGCGGCCCGTCGCCGATCCCGACGAGACCGACGCACCCATGTCCAGCCGTGACCTGCGCGCTGGACATCACGCCGCATAACCGCCTTCCTCACCACGCCGTACTTACTCAGCATCGCCGGCGAGATACCCGGCGACCCCCAGTGCGATGACCTCAGCAAGAAGGACGCCATCCTGGCCCGCCCCCGTGCCTCGGCCGGGACGTCTGCGGCACCAACTGGCTCAAGGCCGCCGCCATGCTCGAGACGGCCGCCCGGCTCCGCCCGCTCGAGGATCACAACGACGCATTCGCCTGATCCATCGCCCGCGCCTTCCTGGAACTGAACGGCCCGAGGACCGCATCATCGTCCCGCAGATCGCCACGCAGCTCCGCACATGGGCGACCGCGTAGGACCACCAGGGTCAATTCCCGCGCCCGTTGATACGAGCCCCGCCGGTTCGGGAACCCGTCGTATACGGCAGCCGCGCCCGCAATGGCCGGTCACTCAGATTGCGGGCACTTGCCGTCTACGGCCGCGCCCGCGATGGGGACCCCCTGCATCGCCGGCGCGGCCCTTGGCTGTCCGAGCAGCCGACAGCATCGCCGTGTGAGCACACGTCAGCAGCCGATCGCACTATGAGAAGCGCTCAACGAGCGCCAACCCCGCTGCCTCACCGCGATCTACAACAACGACCAAGACGCCGAGTCCAACAACAAAGGCCGGGGGACTCGACTGGGGATCACGCCGACCTGCTCTTCTGCCTTAACCTGTCGGCATAACGCCCGGTACTCCGCCTCCTTGGCCTCGGCCCCACGCATCCTTGGGCGCATGTACAGCTCCGCGCGCAGAGACAGCCCGCCGCTTTGCGCTGTCCCACCCACCGGACCGTCGATCTGCCAACCCGGTCCGGCGCTGCGGTTGCGCAGTCGCTGCTGCGCACCGTGGCGGTGCGCAGCGCGCGGCTGAGTGACGGCAGCTGGTCGGTCGTCGTCGCTGCGCAGTTCACCGTCCGTAACGACACGAGCGGTTCGTCCTCGGCTGCGGACGCGGATGCGCGGACGGTCGTGCGGTACTTCGCCGTCCCGGTCCTCGCGTCGGACACCGCTGGCGGGACGGGCGCGTTCACGGTGACCGCGGCCCCCGCCGAGATCGCCGGCCCGGGCGCGGCGAAGGCGGCCGCTTCGCCTCTGATCAGACCACCGGACCGGGCGCGAGATCACCGCCCGGATCTCCGCCAGAGTCCGCACCGAGATGGGTTGGGTCGACGCCGCCACCATCAAGGCCGCCGGAAACCGAGTCATGGCCGCCGCAAAGACCATCCTTGCCGCCGTCACCCCGACCAACCACACCGACGACACCGACGACGACCAGCCCGGGTGACCGCCCCACCCGGGGCCCGGTCACCCGGGCCCCGGCCCCTCCCCGCCAAGGAGAGCCCCCACGGACACCACCGAGATCACTTGGGTTGACCGCCAGTACCCAGTACCCGAGACCCGCCCCGCCCAGCTTCACCGGGGCGCAGCAGGTCACGCGGCAGCTTGCCGACGCCGTCACCGCACGGGGACACACCGTCACCGACGTGACGTACCTCGAGGAGACCGCCACCGACGCGAACGGCCGCCCTACATGGCACACCGGCCCCCGCGCCACCCGCGCCGAGTTCACCACCGACGGCCACGCAGTGGTCATCCGCCACGACGCCCAGGCCAGTTGGAACGCGGACCCCTGGCCGGTCGCCGTCGGCGGCCAGCCCCAGGAGCACCCGCCCCTGTACCCGCTCACCTGGCGCGAACGCGTCCGGATGCTCGCCCTGACCATCCGCCGCGCCGAATGCCGACCCCACCCCAGGGGGCCCGGCCCACCCGGCCCCTGCCCGCCCGAGGCGCCCTGTTCTGCGCGGCCCAGGAGGACGACACCGATCCCCCAGGAGCCAAGCCGTCCGTCCCACCCGCACACGGGCCCTTCCCAGCCCGGAAAGGCCGGCCAGGCACAGCAGCGCCCCGCCGGCCCGCCCAACCCACCACCAGGAGGAACCCCGCCATGCCCAACTTCACCGCGTTCACCGCCCGCGAGACCGTCACGTTCGCGCTGCTCAACCCCACGGCGGAGCGCGTCGGGGACGTGCGCCGACATCTGATCAGAGCAGGGCTTCCCAGAGGAGTTCGAGGATGTGCCGGTAGTCGTGACCGGTGGCGCGGGTCATGCCGATCTCACAGGTGCGGTTGCACGACGCGTAGGCGGTGTAGGTGCGCCCCGCCAGTTCGGCGGACTCTGCCCTTGTCGCCGAGGCGGTGAGCTCGGGATGCAGCAGACCCCTGTCGCCGGCGAATGCGCAGCACCCCCAGGCCTGGGGCACGACGACCTCATCTGCCACCGCGCCGGCGAGGGACCGGAGCGCATCATCAAGACCGAGCCTGGTGGAGGAGCACGTGGGGTGCAGGGCGAGGGAGGGCAGCCGCCGTTTGACTTCGATTTCCGGAAGCACGTACTGCGATACGAACTCGACCGCGTCGACCACGCGCAGCCCTTCGTAGGGGCTGCCCTCCGCACGGGCTGCCGCGACGCTGGACCTGAGTCCCTCGGTGCATGACGAGGCGTCGCACACGACTGGAAGCTCGCCGTGTCGGCTTGCCTCCCACAGCGCGGGAAGTAGCCGCTGCCTCATCGTGTCGTAGCCTGAGCGAAGTCCCTTGGACTGCCAGGGCGTGCCGCAGCACAGGCTGTCCAGCTCGGGTGGCAGGGCGAGGCGCACACCGGCGAGCCGGCTGAGCTCCGCGAAGGCCCGGCCCGCGCCTGCCTCGCGTGTGGTTGTGCCGAACATGGAGCCGACGCAGGCGCTGAAGAAAACAGCGTCCACCTCGCGGTGGCCGCTGCGTTCGCTCTCCTGGTCGATGAGGCGTCGACGGGCCTGGCCGCCGGGGGGCAGGTCGGCGGTCCACAGCGGGACCGCCTCCTCGCCGCCGACGCGCCGCGCGGCCTTCGTGGCGCCGGTGACCACAGGCTCAGGGAGCGAGGCGGCAATGTCCAACGCGAGCGCGGCGGCCCTGGTCGTGGCGCCCCAGTGTTTGGCTGCGGTCCGCCACCCGGCCTCGGACACCTTGCCGTGTTCCCGGGCACGAAGCCGCTTGACGAGGTCACCGGTGTTGATCAGGACGGGGCACGCGGTTTGGCACATGCCGTCCACGGCGCAGGTCTGCACCGCGTCGTAGTCGTAATCCTCATCGAGTTCGCGCAACAGCTCGAGGTCACCTCGCGCCTCGGCTGCGACCATGGCCCTGCGCAGCACAATGCGCTGGCGCGGGGTGGTGGTGAGGTCGCGGCTGGGACAGACCGGCTCGCAGTACCCGCATTCGACGCAGCGGTCGACCTCGGGCTCCACTGTCGGGGTCGTCTTCAGGTGCTGAACGTGGGCGCCCGGGTCGTCGTTGATGATCACACCGGGGTTCAGGAAGCCGCCGGGGTCGCACAGGCGCTTGATGTCGCACATGACGTCGTAGAGCTCGTCGCCGTACTGCCGGCGTACGTAGGGCGCCATCATCCGGCCGGTACCGTGCTCGGCCTTCAACGAGCCGCCGTGTCCCAGGACGAGGTCCACTATGTCCTCGCTGAAGCGGTGGTAGCGCGTGAGGTTCTCCGGGTCCTCGAAGCGCTCGTTGAGCATGAAGTGGATGTTGCCGTCCTTGGCGTGGCCGAAGATGACGCTGTCGTGGTATCCGTGCCGGTTAAAAAGCCGGGTCAGTTCCTCGCAGGTCGCCAGCAGCGCCGGTACCGGGACCACGATGTCCTCGAGCAGTGCCGTCGTCCCGGAGGGGCGGGCGCCGGCGACGGCAGCGTAGAGCCCTTTGCGGACGTGCCAGAGGCGGTTACGTGATCGCGGGTCGCCGGTCAGGTGCGCCGGTGTTGACAGCGGCAGCTGTTGCAACACCCCCTTGTGGTCAGCTGTGTGAGCGGCGAGCGCGTCGGCGGATTGCTCCTGATACTCCACAAGCAGGGCCGCGTGGTTCGCAACGGCGATCTCCTGCAGGACGCGGTCAGCTTGCGGGTCGAGCTGCCCGACCCGTAGCGATGCCGCGTCGAGGAGCTCGATCGTTGCTGGGGCCGTCTCCACCAGGGCCGGCAATGCCCCGGTCGCGGCGCTCAGCGTGTCGAAGACCAGCAGCCCGGTGACGGCGTGCGGCATGACCGGGACGGCTCGGAAGGTCGCCTCGGCGACGAACGCGAGCGTTCCCTCGCTGCCCACTACCAGGTGCGCGAGGACGTCGACCGGCCGGCTGTGGTCCAGGAACGAGTTCAGCCCGTAGCCCATGGTGTTCTTCATGGCGAACTGCCGGCGGATGGTGCGCACCGACTCGGGGTTCGCCAGGATCCGCTGGCGCAGCCGGTCGAGGCCCTCGTAAAGCGCCGGCTCCCGCGCCCGCAGACGTTCGTCGGCGTCGGGTTCGCCGGTGTCGATCACAGTGCCGCTGGGCAGCACCAGCGTGAGCGAGTCCAGGGTCGAGTACGTGTTGTGGCGGGTGCCGCATGCCATGCCGCTGGAGTTGTTGGCGATGACGCCGCCGACGGTGCAGGCGCTCTCGCTGGCGGGGTCCGGTCCCAGCTTGCGGCCGAACGGTGCGAGTCGGGCGTTGACCTGCCGCACCACGGCGCCGGGCTGGACGCGGACCCTGGCCCCGCCGTCGAGCACCTCGATGTCGCGGAAGTGGCGGCGCGTGTCCACCAGCACTCCGTCGGTGACGCCCTGCCCGCTCAGGCTCGTGCCGCCGGAACGGAAGGTCAGTGGAACGCCGAGGGCCGCGGTGGCGCGCAGGAGCCGGCCGACTTCCTCGGCGCTGTCCGGCGCGACCACCGCTTGGGGCGTCAGCATGTAGTGCGAGGCGTCGTTCGCCCGGGCCAGGCGGTCCGACGCGCGGTGCAGCACGCGGTCGGCTCCGGACAGCGCTGCGCGCAGGTCGGTCAGCAGGCCCTCCGCGGGGGCCGGCAGCCCGCCGTGTCGGGCGCGATCTTCGTCGGCGTTCGGCCGGTGCCAACTGCGCGGCATCGACGGTCCTTTCAGGTTGTTCGAGCGTTGCTCCAGCTCATCAGCCGGTCGGGGCGTCGCACGACTGCGTGCAGTCGGCGATCGATCGTTGGGCCGTTCAGGGCGCTGCGGCCACGACCTGCCGCTGTGTGCCGAGGTTGTCGATGCCCAGCTCCATGACGTCGCCGGGCTGCAACCAGATCGGCGGGGTGAAGCCCATCCCCACGCCAGGAGGGGTTCCGGTGTTGATGAGGTCGCCGGGCTCCAGGACCATGAACTGGCTGAGGTAGTGCACCAGGTGGGTTACTCCGAACAGCATCGTGGCAGTGGAGCCGGTCTGTCGGCGGACGCCGTTGACGTCCAGCCACATGCCCAGGTTGTCGACGTCCCCGACCTCGTCTGGGGTGACGAGGTACGGCCCACACGGGTTGAAGGTTTCCGCCGACTTGCCCTTCACCCACTGACCGCCGCGTTCGAGCTGAAACGCTCGTTCGCTGACGTCGTTGACGAGCACGTAGCCGGCGATGGCGTCGGCAGCCTCATGCTCGTCGGCGAGATACCGGCACCGCTTGCCGATGACGACGCCGAGCTCGACCTCCCAGTCCGGCTTGGTCGAGCCGCGTGGGATGTACACCGTGTCGTTCGGGCCGACGAGCGTGTTCGGTGCCTTGTTGAACACGATGGGTTCATCCGGGATGGCCTGACCGGTCTCGGCGGCATGGTCGCTGTAGTTCAGGCCGATGCAGACGATCTGGTGCGGCCTGGCGATCGGCGCCCCGACTCGCTGCCCGTTCACGGTGGCCGCCCCGCCCGAGGCCACGCGATCGGCCACCGCGTCGGCGAGCAGCGACGGCCCGCCGCGGGCGAAGAAGCGCTCGTCGAAGTCATCGACGAGGTCGGAGACGTCTACGTAGGTGGTCGCGTCGATGCGTACTGCTGGTTTCTCCTGGCCGACGGGACCGAGGCGGATGAGTTGCATGAGTCCTCCAAGACTCGCGGGGGCGTAAAAAGGGGGGAGCTGACGATGGTCAGAACCGTGCCGTGAGGCCTCCGTCGACCGTGAGTACTTGGCCAGTGACGTAGGAGTTGGCTTCGCTGGCGAGCCACGCGACGGCCTCGGCGATCTCGTCGGGCCGGGCCGCGCGGCGCATCGGCAGCCGGTCGTTGTCGACGTAGACCGTTTGGAACGAGTCGCTGTCGAGCTCGTCCACGCCGTCCACGACCGACATGCGCGTGGCGACGAATCCGGGCGCGACTACGTTGATGAGCACGCCGGTCGTAGCCAGCTCGATCGCCGCAGTCCGGGAAGCTGCCTCCAACCCGGCCTTTGACACGTCGTAGGCCAGCGAGCCCGGCTCGGTGAAGCGCGCGTGGATGCTGCCGACATTGACCACCCGGCCGTAGCCGGCCCTGCTCATCGGGCCGCACAACTGGCGCATGAGCAGGACCGGAGCATGCAGGTTCACCGCGAGGGTGCGCTGATAGGCGTCGAAGTCCAGCTCAGTCGCGCGGCTGGGCAGTGAGACACCGGCGCAGTTGACGAGGATGTCCACTCCCCCGAGCCGCTCGGTCGCCTGACCAGCGGCCCGCAGCACCGCATCGGCGTCCGAGAGGTCCACAATGACCGTGTCCGCCGGGCTGTCCCCGGTCTCGATGTCGAGGACGACGACACTCGCGCCGTCCCGCTGCAGCCGTGCCACCGTTGCCGCACCGATGCCGTTGGCTCCGCCGGTCACGACGGCACGGCGTCCGATGAAATCCACGATGATCTCCCTATGTGTCCTATGGGATGGTTCACTCGCCCTTGACGGCGCCGGCGGTCAGGCCCTGGATGAAATAGCGCTGCCCGAACAGGTAGGCGAGGACGAGGGGCAGGACGGCGAGCGACATGCCCGCCATCACGGTGGGGATGTCGAGGCTGTACCGGCTCTGGAAACCGGTGAGACCGACCATGAGCGTCTTTTTCGAGTCGCTCTGGAGGAAGACCAGCGCCAGAAGCAGCTCGTTCCACACCCACAGGAGGTTGACGACGACCAGCGTGGCGACGGGCGGCCCAGACAGCGGAAGCACGATGCGCCAGAAGGTGCGCCACGCCGAGGCGCCGTCGATCGCGGCGGCTTCGAAGATGCTGGCTGGGATCGCCCGGAAGAAGTTGGCCAACAGGTAGATGGAGAACGGCAGCATCAGGCCGACGTAGATGATGATCACGATTCGGTAGGTCGAGATCCATCCGAGCTTGGCACCGAGCTGGAACAGCGGGAGCAGCAGCACGACGGGAGGGACGACCATGAGGGACACGGTGAGCGCGAGGACCGTGTCCCTGCCGCGGAACGGCCAGTGCACGAGCCCCCACGCGGCCATGGCGGCGATCGTCACCGTGATGAGCACGGCAGCGACGGTGAGCACGACCGAGTTCAGGAACCACTGCGCGAGCTGGTCGCCCAGGGCCGCGCGGAAGGCCCCCAGGCGCGGGGACGTAGGCAGCGACCACGGGCTTCGCAGGAATTCGTCTTGAGACTTCAGCGCTCCGGTGACCATCAGGTACGCGGGCGCGAGCGCGGCCGCGGTGAGGATGAGAAGGATGAGGTGCCTGAGAGGGGCGCCGAGACGGGTGGTGGACATGATGTTTCCCCTTCAGTCGCCGAACGCGCCTTCGCCCGAGCGCTGCAGGCGGAAGAAGCTGACGATGAGCCCGAGCGTCGCGATGAAGAGCAGCACTGCTGCCGCTGCGGCGAGTTCCGGGGTCTGGTCCGCGAAGGCGGCGCGGTAGATGTAGAGCTCGGATACGACGGTGGAGCTTCCCGGGCCGCCCTGGCCGTTCGTCATGACGTAGACATAGTTGAAGACCCACGACACCATGACGATCGCCTCGTTGACGATGTAGAAGAGAACAATGCCGCGCAGTTGCGGGATCGTCACGTTCCAGTGCATCCGGAAGAAGCCGGCGCCGTCGAGCCGCGCGGCCTCGAACACATCGGCCGGCAGGGACAGCATGCGGGCGAGGAAGAGGATGATGCCGAAGCCGACTTCCTTCCAGACGATGATGGCCGCCATGGTCCACAGCGCACGGGACGGATCGCCCAGCCAGTCGCCGGCCAGTCCTGCCAGGCCGACGCTGCGGAGCGCTTCGTTGAGCCCGCCGTTGAGTTGGAGCAGCTGGCCGAACACCACTCCGACCACGGGGATGGGAAGGATGTACGGGAAGAACAAGGCGGCGCGGTAACCGCGCAGCCCTCGCTTGGTCTCCAGGAGCAGAATTGCGACGCCCAGCGACAGGGCCAGCAGCACTGGAACGACGAGCAGCAGGAGGGCGTTGTGCCAGATCGCCGTAAGGAACAGCGGATCGGTCAGCACAAGTTTGAAGTTCTCGATCCCGGCCCATGTGCCCTGGTACTGCAGGGACTGGGAGAACAGCTCGAACAGCGAGTATCCGAAGACGGCGAGGATGATCAGCGCCGCGGGTGCTACCCACGGCACGATGGCCAAGTTGGGGCCGCGGCGGCGCTGCGGCTGTGGTGCGGCCACCGCGGCGGGGGCGGCTTGAGTAGTGGCTACGGGCATTGATCGGTCACCGCTTCCATGCCTTGAAGTCGTTCACCAGGGACCTGTCGGTCAGGCGGAGCCGCTCAACCTGGCTCTGCATGTCCGCCGCGGCCTGGTCCGCGGTCCGCTTGCCTTGCAGGACGAGTTGCACGTTGGTGAAGACGGCGTTGGAGTCCAGTGCGGCGGGGATGTAGTTCTCCAGGTACGGAGCCCCGTTCAGGGCCATTTGGAAGAGCTGGCGCTTGACGGGATCGGTCACCTTCGACATGTCGAAGCGGTCGTCCGCCGGCATGGAGCCGGTCTTGTCGTACCAGGCCTGCAGCCGCTGCGGCGAATGCATGAACTCGATGAAGTCGGCGTCGACCTTTGGGTACTTGGTCCAGGGGGTGATGCCGACGGTCTGCGAGGTCGTACCCATCTTCCCCGCGTAGGGGCCATTGCCGATCTTCGGCATGGTCGTGATCTGGACCTTGTCGGCTCCGACCTTCTTCACGAAGTTCGGTGCGTCCGTTCCGGCCGTGATGGTCATTGCCGCTTTACCGGACACCCACTGCTGCTGGGCCTGGTAGAGCTGCTGGGAGTTGATGTCGGCGTTCCAGCAGTGGTGGTCGACGGTTTCCTGCAGCCGCTGCCACCAGTCCGCGTGCATGGGGTCGGTGAACTTCTGCTGGCCGGTGACGGCTGCTGTCACATCGGATGGGGACGACACCAACTGGCCGTCGATCATGGAGTACAGCCAGCCTCCGAACCAGCCGTCCTTGACGCCGCCGGCGAGCGTCGTGATACCGGCCGCGTTGAGCTTGTCGCAGGTGGAGAGGAGGTCGGACCAGGTCGTCGGGGTCTTCAGCCCGTGTGCCGCCAGAACGTCCTTTCGGACCAGCACCGGGAACTGCGGGTTGACATACCAGGGCGCCGTAAGGATCTTTCCCTTGTAGGAGTCCTCGGTCGCCGCGTTCAGGTAGTGCTTGAGCTCGCTGGCGGGTATGTAGTCCGAAATCGGAAGGACGTGCCCCGCCCACGCGGGCTCCTGAGAGTTGATGCCGCCCCAGAAGTATTGGATGTCCGGGCCCTGGTTGGCCGCCGCGGCTGCCTGGAACGCCGGGATGAGACTGTCGGTTGTCTGCAGTACCGTTTCGATCTTGACGTTGGGATGCAGCTTCTCGTATGCAGCGACCGTGTCGGCGAGCCAGCCCTTGGCACCCGCGACTTCCTGCTCGCCCCACCACCAGATCACGAGCTTCACGGGGCCGGTCGGGTAGGTGCCTGCGGGCTTGCTGGCCAGCGTGCCACCGGAGGTGCGCGCCCGGTACGCCGCCGAACTGCATCCGGAGAGGGCGAGTAGGGCGGCACAGGTGACGGCGATGATGCCTTTGATTCGTTTCATCCGCGTACTCCGGTGGTCGGCCCGGCGCTGCCGCCGGGACGTAGAGCCAAGTTCAGGTGGTCAGGTCGGGCGTGCTGTAGAGGGTCTTGCCGCCCACGGTGATGTCGACGTCGAGCAGGTAGGGCCGCACGGCGTCGAGGTCGAGGGTCATGCCCAGCCCGGGCGCTTCCGGGGCCGCCACGCACCCGGACTCGTCGAGCGTGAGGTGGTTACGGGTCAGGTCCTGGGCGAGCGGCTTGGCCTCCACCGGGTACTCGCAGATCCAGTCGTCTCCACTGCCCGCGAACGGCTGCAGTGACGCACTGAGTGCCAGGTGTGAGGTGAAGGTGTGGTTGACGAACTGCACCCCGCGGGCCTGGGCGTACTTGGCGACGCGGGTGGCGTCACCGATTCCGCCGATGCGCCCGGTGTCGATCTGGGCGAAGCCGATACCGCCGAAGTCGATGAGGTGCTCGGCGAGCAGCGGGTTGTGTGCGCCCTCGCCGCCAGCAAGCCGCAGCCGGTCGCAGCGGTCCGCGAGAGCGCGGTAGGCGCCGAGCGCACCGGAGTTGAACGGCTCCTCCAGCCAGAGGACACTTGCATCCTCCAGCGCCGGCAGGCGCAGCGCGGCCGCCTCGACGTCCTCACCCCACACGGTGCCGGCGTCGACCAGGAGCACCCCCTCGGGTCCAAGGCCCTCTCGCGCTGCCTGGACCTGGTCGGCGTCGGCGGCCACGGTCGTGCGGCCGAACGGGCCCCAGCCGAACTTTGCTGCGCGGTAGCCCATCGATCGGACCGCGCGCGCCTTGTGCAGCGTCTCCTCGGGCGTGTCGCCGAACAAGGATGACGCGTAGGGCGTCTTGGGGTGAGAGCGGTCGTAGCCGAGCAGCTCGTAGACGGGCTGCTCGAGAGCCTTGCCCATCAGGTCCCACAGCGCGATCTCGATGCCGGAGAGGGTGTGCTCGGCCTGCAACAGGTCGAGGCTGTTCGCACGCACCGCACGCACGATCCGGCCGATGTCCCCGGGGCCGTCGAGCCTGGCTCCCAGCACCGAGTCGAGCACCGGGTGGCAGGCGCTGTGCGACATCGGGCATACCAGGCTGGCGATCGAGGGCAGCGGCGAGGCTTCGCATTCCCCCCATCCGGTGTGGTCGCCGGCTCGCACCCGGACCAGGAGCATGTCCTGGCTGCCGTCGCCGATGTCGTGGACGTCGGGCATCGACAGGTAGAACATGTCGACGGATTCGACCTTCACAGGGACTGTCCTTCCACGCCGCCGTCGGGTGAGATGCCCGAGACGCTGGCGATCTGGTCGTAGACAACTACGGTGAGGGCCGTCTCCACGGTCCCCCCGGCTGGGAGCACCTGGTGCGTACCGGCTTCGAGGCCCTCAGTGACGGACACGGGATAGCCGGTGCAGGGCTCGAGAATGAGGACCTCGTGGCCACGCCACCCGCCGTAGGACGCGAACAGCCAGCAGGATCGGAACACCCCGGGGTCGAACGACAGACCGATGCCGGTGCCGTCCTCGTAGGTCACCGAGCACCAGCCGCCGTCGAGTTCGGTTGCGTACTGGAACTCGCTCACCCGTGAGTCGGGTGGGAGCGTTTTGCTCATGTCGGTCGAGCTGCCATCGGGGCCGACCAGGTGCGGCCATGGGTAGGTCTCGCCCGGGCTGCCGGCGCGTGGAACTCCGAAGTCCTCGACGTACATCGTCCGGGCGCCAAGCCCGATGCTCGCCCGCTCACTGACGGGGACCGCAACGTGCTGCTTCCACAGGAAGGGCAGTGCCGTGTGGCCCTCGTTCGTGATCCGGGAGCGTACGCGCAGGTGTGACTCGCCCGAGCGCAGCGTCAGCGTCTTTTCGATGCTGCAGCCGGAGATCGGCGCCCGGAGGGTGAGGATGAGGCGCACCTCCTCGGGACTGCGCTCGACGGTCCAGTCCCAGGTGGAGGCCCACAGCTCGCCGTGATCGGGGTATGGCTCGCCGGCGAGTTCCTCTGGCACGTCGTTGGGGAACAGTTCGTCCCATCCGCCGAGGAAGACGTCGTCGTAGGTCGTGCCGAAGGGGATCAACCGTGCCTTGAGGCGCGGGTTGTGCCAAAGGAAGTCCCGACCGCTGCGTACGGCGGTGAGCTGCCATATCTTGCCGCCGAGTTCGGGCAGTACGACGACGCGGAGGAACTCGTTGTCCATCACGAGCGCCTGCAGCCCCCGGTAGCTCCACTCACTGCTCACACGAGCGCTCACGGACGTATTCCTTCCTTGTCGGAGTCGGAGTCGGCGTCCTCGCCGTCGTGTCCGGGCTGCAACAGCACCTTGGCTGCGCCGTCCCCGCCGACCAGCCGCGCGTACCACTGCGGTCCGTCCGACAGCGGCGCCACGACGACGCCCTCCCGCAGGCCGATCCGACCGGCCTCGAGCCACTGCAGTGCGGTGCGGAAGTTGGCCGTGGAGTACGCGAAGACCCCGCTGAGCGTGACCTGGGACCGGATGATCGAGTTGACCGGGAAGGACGTCTCGTCGTTGTGCAGCCCGACGAGGACAAGGTCGCCGCCGGGCACCGTGCTCGACAGGCAGTCCCTGCGGGTCTGCGGTGAGCCGACCGCGTCGAAGGAGACGTCGACTCCGCGGCCTCCGGTGGCCTCGAGGACGGCGGCGGTCACGCCGTCCGGCCCGGGCTGGACCGCAGTGGCACCCAGAGCAGTGGCCATCGCCAGCCGGGCTGGGTTGAGGTCGGCGACGAAGCGCTCGACTACGCCGTACTGCTTAAGGATCTGCAGGATGAAAAGCCCGATCGGTCCGGCGCCTATCACGAGCGCGCTGGAGGCGGGACCGACGCCGCTGGTCTCAACGGCCCGCAGGGCGCAGGCGGCGGGCTCGGCCATCGCGGCGTCGCGCAGGCTCATGCCGTCCGGCAGGGCGAGGACGGACGCGGCCGGTACGGCGACGAAATCGGCGTTGCAGCCGGGAAGGTGCGCGCCGAGCAGCTGCCGCTGTGGGCACAGCTGCTGGCGCCCTGTCACGCAGTACTCGCATTGCCCGCAGGTGAGGAGCGGGTTGACCGTCACCGGTGTACCGGTGGCCAGCCCAGCAGCGGCCGGCACGTCCTTACCGACCGACTCGATCGAACCGGAGAGCTCGTGTCCGAAGACCAGCGGCGGCTTGCGGAGGCTGTTGTGGCCGAGGAAGCCGCTGAGCTCGGAGCCGCAGATGCCGGAATAGGCCACCCGGATGAGCACCTCGTCGGGGCGCGGGGCAGGCGCCTCCACCTCCCGAAGGATCATGGTCTCCGGGGCCTCGTATACCAGGGCTTTCATTCAGCGGTCCTTTGGGGCTTGGCTGCGGTGGTCGGGGATGGTCCGCGCCGTCACAGACACCGCGTGGTACCCGGGCTGATCTGGCTGGGGTAGGACGACGCGCCGAGGCGCGTGGATAGCTCTCGTGCACCGGCCAGCAGCTGGTGAAGCAGTTCGTTGCGTCGCTCGTCGGGAAAGCGAGCAGTCGGCACGGACATGCTCATGGCCGCCACCAGGGCACTGGAGTCGTAGACGGGCGCGGCGATGCAGGCCAGCCCCACGCTCGACTCCTCGGTCTCGACGGCGTAGCCCCGCCGTCGCGTTTCCGCTAATCCCGCAAGCAGTCGAGCTGGGTCGTCGATGGTGTTCGGTGTCAGGCTGGGCATCTGCTCCGCAGTGGGATAGAGCTCCCGGACGGCCGAGTCGTCGAGCCCGGCGAGCAGGACCTTGCCGACGCCGGTGCCGTAGGCGGGGAAGCGCTGGCCGACGGCCGACACCATCCGCATGGACTGGCGGCCTTCCTCCTTGGCCAGGTAGACGACTTGCCCGCCGTCCAGAGCGGCGACGTGCATCGTCTCCAGGCAGGTGTCGACCAGTCGCCGGACGATGTCACGACTATCACGGATAAGGTCGGCATTGCGGGCATATGCCTGGCCAATTTCAAAGATGCGGTGCCCGAGCTTGAAAACGGACCCGCGGGCCGTAGAGCTCGCCGTGATGACGTGCTTGCGGGCGAGGGTCGCGAGCAGGACGTGCGCGCTGCTCTTCGGGCAGTCGAGCGCGGCCGCGATTTCCAACAGCGTCAGCCCGTCCGCGTGCGCGGCCAGCAGGTCAAGGACCTCAATCGTCCGCGACGCCGACTTGACGTCCCTATCCATGTATGTGGACTCCTGCTCAGAAATGTGGACTGGGTTGAGGAATAGTGCGCCTCTGCGGCTGGTCACGTCAAGACTTGGCGGCCTCCGTTGCCTTGAGCGTTGGCAAGATCGCGGCAGACTTGAGCAGAAGGGCGTCGCCCAGTCCTGGCCCATGCCTGCCTCCGAAGGTGATGGACGGCGACTTCTACGACGTCATCCCTCTGGGTGGTGACCGCTGGGCGTACTTCCTCGGTGATGTGTGCGGCAAGGGGGCCGAGACCACAGCCGGCACCTCCCTGACCCGCTGCACTGTGCGCGTGGCGGCTCAGCACCACAGCAACCACGTCGACGTCCTGGCCGCCCTCAACAGCGCACTGCTGCTGGACTCCTTCATCGGCAGCCGCTACTGTCCGATCTCCGTAGGTGCCGATCTTGCGGACTCCCGGCTTGTCGAACTTCTTGCCCCAGACCTGGATGACCCTCTGAACGGGGCCGTACTCGGGGCACCGGCAGGAGGGGCGGACGCGGAGGTCGGGCAGCGGCAGGCCCTTCTGGTGAAGGCGAACAGGATGCGATTCCGGTGCTGCGACGCGGCCTCGTTGTCCCGGGCCGGAGAGGTGGGCGGCGTTGACCGACGCGATCTGGGCGTTGTAGCCGAGGGCGTCCCACACGTTCAGCCACGCGTCGAACAGGTTCCAGCGGGTGGCGAAGTCCACGACGTTCTCCCCGCAGACCGCGTCGTAGTCGTGGACCTCGGCGGCACGGATGAGATCCCACGCGGTCGCTCGGGTGCGCAACCACTCCGGAGGCGGCGCCTGGTCGTCGTCCTCGGCCGCGTCGGCCCAGTGGCCGATGCCGGAAGAGACTGACGAACTCGGCGCGTGATTGCGCCAGACCCGGCCCAGGCAGCAGCCGGCGTCACAGGAGTCAGGCCAGTGGATGTGGGCGATGTCGCGGTCGGTGCGGGCGATGCTCTGGCAGCGGGGCCGACAGTCGTCGGTGTCGGGGGTGACCATGGGGTCGTCCGCCGAGCCCTGAGCTGACAGGCTGTCGGCAGCGGGTTGAGGACGCAGGTCATGCCTTCGCCGTGGTGGATTTGCAGGAACGGGTTTCCGAGCGTGTGTCAAGGGACACTGAGATCTCCCCACTGTGCTGGTCGACAAGAGCGCCGCACGAGATTGCTTCCCCTCAACGATGCCTGCCGATATGCCGTTTGCCTATGTTCTACAGGCCGGATCCGGTCAACACCGCCCTGCCCCTACCGAGGAACTCCCATGCTTGAACAACCCCTCTACGCGCTCAACGACCCTGCTGACATCCGGTCCCTCATCGCGGACCGCGCCTGGGCCACACTGGTCAGCCCCTTTCCGAACGGCGGACTCACCGTCTCCCACCTGCCCGTGGTCCTTGACCCCGATCGGGACGACAGCACGGTCCTGGGCCATCTGGCCCGTACCGATGCAGAGCTGCACGAGCTCGGCCGACACCCGGTCGTCCTGATCATCGAGGGGCCCAACGGCTATATCTCACCGAGCTTCTACCAGAGCGGGCCCTACGTTCCCACCTGGAACTTCGTCGTCGCGCACCTGCACGGCACACCCGAACTGCTCGGCGCGCAGCACACATACGACGTGCTCGACAAGACCGTCGACCACTTCGAATCCCGGCGGCCCAACCCGTGGCATCTGGCCGAGGTCGACGAGTACGCGCAGCACATCGCACCGATGACGGCAGGCTTCAGGCTCGCTCCCACCCGTACCGTCGGCAAGGCCAAGATCAGCCAGGAAAAGCCCCGCGACATCGCCCAGCGCGTCATCCAGGCCCTCGAACGCGACGACGACATCCACAGCAACCGGGAGCTGGCAGCAACCATGACCAGGATTCTGCCCCCGTCCCCCTGAACGCGGCACCACCCATGGCACACGCGCGCCTGCATCCGGCAACGCCTTACCGAGCGGCCATCGCCGAAGCCCGCACCTCAGCGGCCCGGCCCATTCCCCGGAGGTTTCACGACGCACCATCGCACCCGAACCCGGCGGCCTGCCACATCCCGGTGACGGTGCGCGGACCGTTCCCCGACAGCACCCCGGTGACCAGCGCCGCCATCGTCGTGAACGAGGGGGCGGTGAAGCACGGCCGCAGGACTTCCAGCACGATCAACAGGGATGACGGTACGGTCACCGGCACCTGGACCTCCCCGGTACGGCCACACACGACGCGCGGCGCATCCGCAACCTCCGGCAAGGACGGACACCGCGTATGGCCCGATCCGCCGCACCGCGTCCAGACCAGCCCACCCGGGGCGCCGTCACCGCGCGCCCTCTCCCACGCCCGCAAGAACTGGCCTGACACGGAGGTTCTCGTCCGCCACCACGGGCCGTTCTGCTGCTGCGGACGGTCGACTCGTGTTGCCGTCTTTTCACTGCGAAGCTCGGAGCCGGCCAGCCTGCTGTATGGCCAGACGGCTCCGAGATTTACCCGGCTGACGCGGCTGCTGTGTGGGGAATGTGGACGTGCTGCGTGAGGAACAGGGCTGCGCGGTCCAGTGCCTGGTCGGCCTCGTCGAGAACGCCGGCGAACGACTGGAACACGTGGGGTACGTCGGCGGTGATGTCGAGGATCACGTCCACTCCGACTGCGCGGGCGCGGGCGGCCAGGCGCGTGGAGTCGTCCAGCAGGATCTCGTTGGTGCCTACCTGGATGAGCATCGGGGGGAAGCCGGTCAGGTCGGCGAGGACGGCCGGGCTGAGCATGGGCTGGTGCGGGTCCTGCCCGGCGAGGTACATGGCTCCGGTGTGTTCCACGGACTTGCGGGTGAAGATCGGGTCGATGCCTTCCTTGGTGTCCATGCTCTTGCCCGTGCGGGTGGCGTCGAGGCCCGGGGAGAACGTCACGATGGCGGCGGGCAGCGGGAGGCCCGCGTCGCGGGCGGCCAGGCAGGTCGTGACGGTGAGGCCGCCGCCGGCGGAGTCCCCGGCGAACACGATGGCCGAAGGGTCCTGACCGCTGTCGAGGAGGGCGCGGTAGGCGCTCAGTGTGTCTTCGATCGCGGCCGGGAACGGGTGCTCGGGGGCAAGCCGGTAGTCCAGCGAGTACGCCCCGAAGCCAGTCTTGGCAACGAGGTGGCCCGTCAGCGACAGGGCGGTCTCGGGTGAGCCGAACACCCAGCCGCCGCCGTGGAAGTAGAGGATCGTCCCGGCGCGCGGCCCGTTGCCCGGCTCGACATGCAGTGCGGGCCGGTCGCCGAGCATTGTCTGCGTGGTGCGGATGCTGTCGGGCACGATCATCTGGGCCATCAGCGCCTTGAATCCGGCTCGGATCGCCTCAACTGACCTGGGGCCCTCGGGTCGCGGCTGCCGCAGCATCGCGTCGACCTGCGCGCGCTGTTCCTTGCTCATGAGTGTGCTCCCGCCGTAAGTAGCTTCCATTACACTATATGCCATGGCATCTAAGTCGAGCGGTGACGCGGTTGACCTCCCGGGCTTCTTCGCCGACCTGGTCCGATGCGAGACGCGTCTGTACAACGCCCTCAACGACCGTCTCCGTGAGCGGCACGGGATCGTCACCTCGCAATTCGAGGCCCTGCGCTACCTGCGCGACCACCCCGGGTCCCGCGTGGCGGACCTTGCCGCCGAATTCGCCATCGGCATCGGGGCGACCAGCAAGACCATCGACCGTCTGGAGAAGCAGGGATGGGCCGTCCGACAGCCGAATCCATCCGATCGCCGGTCCTCACTGCTGACCCTGACCGACGACGGCCTGCAGTTGGTCGACGCGGCAGAAGGGACCTTTACCGAGCGGTTGGCCGAGCTGATCGCAGATGCCCTCAAGGCGTCCCCCATGACGGCCGCCGCGCAGGCCCTCTCGGAGCTGCGTTCCGTCCTGGAGCGCGACCAGATCGGCACGCCCACAGGCTGACGCGTTTTCGCAACCCGTTCGAAACGGCAACGGCCAGGCATGGTCAGCCTCGGCGCACCATCAGGGTCTGCCCCGGACTGATGCCTCTTCGCGGTCCGCAACTGGGTGCCGTAGGCCGGGACGCGCGCTTATGCGTTCCGTGCCTGGCTTCTGGGTCGGCCCACCTGCCAACCCCTGGCTACCAGCTAACCTCACACACCGTCACCCGCAACCCAGTAGCCGATCACGAGAATGGCGAAACTTCAGCCATGAGCACCGTCCGAGCAAATCCGGACGATCATGAGCACCAGTGACGTTCAGTAGTGACGACTGCAACCCGATGAGTCTTGCGAGCTGATGGAGTCTGCCTTCCAACGGAAGCAGTCGTCTGGCCAAGGTTGATCTTGAGAGAGTGGGAGTCGGTCGTGCCTGTAGGGATTTTTGCGGGTATTGCAGTGCGTAACTACGAGAGCGCATTGGAGTGGTACAAGCAGCTGTTCGGCTTGGAGCCAACCTTCTACCCCAACGACGTCGAAGCGGTGTGGCAGCTGGCCGAGGACCGGTATGTGTACATCGTCGAAGACACCGAGCGTGCTGGCGGTGCGGTGAGCATGATCTGGGTGGACGAACCCGGTTCCGAGGTTGCACGGATCGCTGAGCGAGGGCTGCAGCCGGTAGAGGTGGAGAAGCACGGCAACGTGTGCAAGTGGGTGTTTCACGACTCCGACGGCAATGAGACGGGAATCGGTGGCGAGGTCTCACGGTCGGAGTAGTCCTCGACCGTTACTCCGGGCTATTAGTTAGATGGCGGTGCGGCCTCCGTCTGCTGCCAGAGTCGCGCCAGTGACGTAGCTGGCGCGGTCGCCGGCGATGAAGGCGGCGGCCTTGGCCGGTTCCGCGGTGCGGGACAGTGGTGTCATCTGGCCGACGCCCCCGCAACGGGGGCTGGTTTCTCGCGCACGAGCCAGCACCGCTCGACCTCTTCCGCTACCCGCAGTGACCACCGAGGACATCCGGCGGGGACGTTCTGCTCATGATCCGCCAACATCTGCGGTGCTCACCACGCGCGGATTCCCGTCTTTTGCCAGGAGCCCGTGCTCACGAAGCCGCGGTCCCTACAGGGAACCCGTGATGGTCCGATCGCTTCGGTCGCCGACGGTCCGCGCGCACGCGTCGGGGCAGGTGCTCTCGCCATGTCCATGACCGACTCAAAGGTTGTCACATGACCGATGCCTATCTCCGGGCAAACCCCCGCGACCCGCCTCAGCAGCCCCAGGAACCCCATAGGCGGTGGGGAGTTGACGTCGTAGGGTGTCATGTACAAAACACATCGCTACGACGCGATCACAGAACACGAGCGGGCCTGCAGGGCCCTGGGCGGCGGGGCGCCCCACCACACCGCCGGCCCGAACCAGCCGACTTCGGGGGAGGCGCAACGTGCCACGAGTTCCACACCAGACCACCAGCAGCATGCGGAGGCGCCGCCGATGGCTTGACGCACCGAGCCTGGCAACAGTGGTCCTGCTCACCGGCTGCGGCGGCCATCCCACCGACGGCGGCCCAGCATCGTCGCCAGCGGCGAGCGTGTCCGCCAGCCCGTCGGAGGATGCCGCGACCACTGCGGCGAAGAAGCAGGTCGTCGCGGCGTACACGAACATGATCGATGATCGAGCCATGAGCGGTGCGGGCCGAACGGTGCAGCGCCCGGGAGGTCTTCTTGAACCGGCCATGGGTGAACACCTCCGCGCTGTCGGGGACGTCATCTTGCCCTCTTCGATCATCAGCAGGTGCAGGGCGTCATCGGCCTGTTCGCCATCGTCGGGCTCGTCATCGACGGCGGCGGTAAACTCCAGGCCCTCACCCACGCCGAAGGCCTGGCGCAAGAAGCCGCCCGGGCCGGCGGTCAGGCCATCGACACCGGCAAAGCCGTCTCCGGCACCGGCATCGAAGTCGACCGCAACGCCGCCGTGGCCGCCGCCCGTAGCTACCTGCAGGACGCCGGAGTCACCGGCACCGTCAAGGTCAGCGACGACGGTGGATCCCTGCAGGTCACCGTCAACGAGCACTACGATCCCGTGTTCCTGGTCGGCGGCTCCTGGACCGTGACCGGCCATGGCAGCGCAAGCCTGATCTACCGGGGGTAGGCATGACCCGCACCACCACCTACGCCACCGCCATACTCCGCGGACTCCTGGCGCTGACCGCCACCGTCGCGCTACTGACAACCGTGCCATACGGGCTGTTCACCGTCGGCGTCCTGCCGCACCACCTTCCCGCGTGGGACGAGGTGACCGCAGCACTGACCAGCCCGGACAGCGGCCAGCTGTTCCTCGGCGCGATCACGCTGATCGGCTGGTACGGCTGGCTGTCCTTCGTCTGCTCCCTCGCCGTGGAGACAGTCTCGGCGCTGCGGCAGCGCAGCGCTCCCCGGGTGTTCGCCGGAACGCAGCAGCTGGCCAGCGCGCTGGTGAGCGGCATCATCCTGCTCCTGCCCACCAGCTCGTTCGCTTCCGCATCCGCGTCACCTCCCGCCCACGCGGCCACCGTTGCCACGTCATCGCAGCTCGCCGGAAGCGTCATCGCGCACGCCGACCAGGCCGCAGCCACCAAGGCCACAAGCACGAGCACCAAGTCGGTCTACACCGTCCGGGCTGGCGACTCCTTGTGGGAAATCGCCGAACGCTATCTGGGCAGCGGCGTGCGCTGGCACGACATCGTCGAGGAAAACGAGGGAATCCGGCAGGCCGACGGAAGCCTGATCACCGCCGACACCACCACGCTGACACCCGGCTGGACCCTGCGCCTGCCCGCCGACGCGAACTTCGCCGACCCCACCACGGACGGCACCAGCAACACGAAGGCCGGGAAGCACACCGATGGCGGCCACTCCTCCAAGGCCATCGGCGACGACGCCACCGGCTACACCGTGCGGTCCGGCGACAAACTGTCGCAGATCGCCCAGGACGAGCTCGGCGACGCCAGCCGGTACCCGCAGATCTTCAAACTCAACAAGGGCGAAGCCCAGCCCGGCGGACACCGCTTCACCAACCCGGACCTGATCTACCCCGGCCAGGAACTCGACCTCCCCGCCGCCGCCCACACCAGCAGCGACGGCGCCGGCACCCCCGACCGGGGCACGTCCGGCAACGGCGACGCTCCTTCCACCAACCAGGACAAGGGCGGCCAGCACGAGCAGACGGCCTCCCCCACCACACCAGGCGCCGCCACCACCGCCTCGCCCTCAACGACTTCGACGTCGACCACCACGCCGGCACCAGCACCAGCACCAGCACCGACGCTACCGCGAGCGCCAGCCCCAGCCCGGCCCAGTCGGCACCAGCCCAACAGGCGCCGGCATCCACCGCCCCGGCCTCACCGACCAGCCAGCCCACATCCGGGCCGCAGACCTCCGCGCCCACCACGGCAATTCCCCCCACTGCGACCGGCGTTGACGAAGGCTCCGACGACGCCACGCAGCCCGTAGTCCTGGCCGCCGGGATCGGCGCGCTGCTGGCCGCATGCCTGGCCGGAGCGCTGGGCGTGAAGCGCATCCTGCAGCAGCGCCACCGCCGTGCGGGCGAGACGATCGCCATCGACACCGACCCCACCCTGGTGGAACAAGTCATCAACGCCACCGCCGAGCCGTCCGGGGTCGCGCTGCTCGACACCGCGCTGCGCACCCTGGCCCACCACGCCCACACTGCCAGCCGGGACGTGCCCGTCATCCGGGGAGCACGCGTCACCGACCAGACCGTGCACCTGGTCCTCGACGAGGCGACCGAGCTACTACCGCCCTTCACAGCCGGCCGCACGCCGGGCACGTGGGCGCTGGATCCGGCCTGTCCGCTCCTGGACGGCGACACGGCCCACCAGGTGCCCGCCCCGTACCCGGGCCTGGTCACCCTGGGCGCCACCGAGGACGGCGAGCTGCTGCTCGCCAACTTGCTGAACACCGGCGCCCTGTTGCTCGACGGCGACCCGGGCGACCTCCTCGCGGTCACCCGGGCGATGGCACTCGAGGCGGGAACCAGCGGGTGGAGTGACCACACCGAGATCGTCACCGTCGGGCTGGGGGCACGGCTGGCGACGCTGCTACCCAAGGGCCGGGTACGGACCATGCCGCACCTGCCGTCCGTCATCGCCGACCTGGGCGCCCTGCTGGTCGAGGTACACCAGCAGCACGGCGCAGGCGGGGAGGCGCCGGAGCCGCTGCCGTGGATCCTCATCTGCGCCAGAGACGTCGACCCGGCGCAGGCCTGGCAGCTCGCCGACGCGGTCTCCGCCGCCCGCGACCTTCCCGTCGCCGTGGTCCTCCCCGCCAGCCAGGCCACCCGGCAGGCCTTCCCCGACGCCGAAGCCATCGCCGTCGCACCGGACACCCCGGTCACGCTCGCGCAGCTGGGCGCCGGGCCGGTGCAGCTGCAACGCCTCACCGACGACCAGTACCGGCAGTACGTCCACGCCCTCGAAGTCGCCGACCAGGACGCCCAACCCGCCACCGGCGCCTGGCAACTCGCCGAAGACCACAACCTGGCCGCCACCACGCCCCGCCCCGGCCCACACCCACTGCTCCTGAACACCGAAGGGGAGGACAACGAGGTCGCCGATCCCGGCACCTTCTTCCCCGCGCTGCTCGACTTCGCGGGCACACCGATCCGGCTGGTCACGTCCACAGCCGACGACTCCGATGGTGACGGTGAGGGAACAGCCCCGAGCGTGGTCGGCGCCGCGCCGGACCCCGAACCCGCTGCCGCCAACGCCGACGCGGACGGCCCCGGCGAGGACGTGGCCGCCGCCGAGCAGCTCCAGGGCGGCGATGCCGTGGGCGAGGGTGACCCGGATGCGCCGCGGATCGATGTGCTGGGGCCGATCCGGGTCACGGGGATCAGCGGCTCCGGCCACGGCCCCAGGGTCCGCGCGCTGGCAGCACTGATCTATCTGCGGCCCGGCCGCAGCGCCGAGGCCCTGTGCACGGCCATGGACCCGGTCTCCCCCTGGTCGACCCGCACCCTGCAGTCCCGACTGTCAGAAATCCGGAGCCGGTTCGGCGCGGCCCCCGACGGCGAGGCCTACCTGCCCCGGCCCAAAACGGCGGCTACACCTTCCACACCGGGATCCGCTCGGACTGGCAGGCCTTCCAGCACCTGGCCACCCGGGGACTGGCCGCCGGCCCCGACGGCGGCATCCCTGACCTGGAAAACGCCCTCGGCCTGGTACGGGGCAAACCGTTCGACGGCCAGGACTACCCCTGGGCGGACTCCATCCAGCAGAAAATGCTCTCCCGCATCGTCGACGTCGCCCACACCCTCGCCGCCTGGCACACCGACGGCGACAGCCCAGACCTGGACGCCGCCCGCCACGCCGCGCTGCGCGGCCTGGACATCGACGAGACCGCCGAGGTCCTCTACCGCGACTGGATGACCATCGAATGGGCCACCGAAAACACCGCCGGCATACGCAAAGCCATCACGCGGGTACAGCAGATCGCACGCTCGTACGACATGTCACTGGACACCATCACCGAGCAAACCATCGACCTGGTCCTGTCCCCCGACCGGCCCGAACCCGCCCACACCAGACGGGCCTGACCAGACGACAAATAGGTGCCGGACCGCGACGGGGGGACGCGGCCCAGCACCCAGATCCGCAGCGTATCGCTCACAGCTGTAGATGCATCGTTATGGCATCGCGTTCACCGATCCGAGGCTATGCGCACCCATCGTCGACCGTCTGACCTTGGATCCGGCGGGGCCCAACCAAGGCCGCCCGATCCGGCTGGCTCCGCCGCGCCAGCGAGCAGGCGGGCACCGCCGACAACCCCCGACCGGCCCGCTTCCGACAGGACGTCGGAGGGAAGACCGGCATCCTGCCCCGACCGCAGACCCAGGTCCGGCGCGTCGACCACCAACTCCGACCACTCCCGGTCAACCTGCCCCGGCAACATCCTCCCGGCCTGCCGCCACCGCAGAGCCACCGCCGCATAGATCGGCGGATCCGCCGCGAGATGAATCGGTCCGCCGTCGGTGCCGCCGGTAATCTCGCGCCACCTCCCGATCGGAACCACGACCTCCTGCATCACTGTCACGTCCCACCAACGATCCCGCACCCGAACAGGCAATCCCTCAAGGACACCTGTCACCCAACCGAGTGCACGCGCGTGCCCGCACCGCCGCCCGCCCCGGCCGGGCTCGGGGTGTCGAACATCAACCTGCGGCCTGGCCGACAGTACGAGCCGCCCCATTCGGCGCGGCCGACAGGCCGCGGGATGACTGACTTCATTTACAGGGGGCGGCCGCCCGGTTGAAGAATGCCGGGCAGCCGCCCCCCGGTGTTGCCCTGGGGATTTACTCGTCTGCGCGAGGACGCGCGCTGACGCCTATCGGTATCCGGGTAGTCACCAGCCGATGGTCAGGCAGGTATCGGGCCGGGTGACACGGACACCGGCGGCGAGACGGTCACCTCATTTTGCCAGGAGTCCTAAAGCAGGAGCGGTTCCCCTCCATAAACGACCTCCTGCCATGCGGTCTCGCAGCAGGAGGCACGAGAGTCCGGGCCCACAGGGAAGGCTCGGCCCCGTCAGGCTATGCAGCAGCGCGAACCGCCTGAACGGGCGCAGATCAGCAGAACGCTCAGCACGACCTCGAACTCCTCCGGCGGCCAGCCGCAACAGCTCGGCACCGCAGGCGTCCACGCCCACTGCCGACAGCTGCGACGAACGCCGCTGCGGTAAAGTCCGCGCATGCAGCCGCGACGTCACCGCATGCGCCAGCGGGAACGCCGCGACTCTGCACGGGAATGGATCCGTACCGGCGCGACGATCTCGGTGAAAAGCTACGCCAAGCGGTATGGCGTCGATCGGTACACCGCCTACGAAGACCTCGCCGCCCTCGGATTCGCGTTGCCCGGCACAGCGCGGCAGTGGTCGCAGCGCCCGCCAGCTACCCCGCGCCGTACCGCCGAACGCTGCGCCGACCAGGTCGACGACGAGTGGTGGATCATGCTGGACGGCAGATTGTTCCTCTTGATGGGCTACACCTCGAACGGCGCGCCCTACGGGATGTTCACCGACGAAACCCCGCCTTACGACGATCCACTGTGAAGACTCCGGAAGGCGTCGTCAAGTTGAGCAGGGCGTCTCGGGTCTGGGATGATCGCCGGGTTTGCTGATCTTCCCGGGGAGGGGTTGTGGTGGAGTCGGGGTCGCCGTCGTACAGGGGGTTCCGGTTCCCGGCGGAGATCATCTCCCATGCGGTGTGGCTGTACCACCGCTTCCCGCTGTCCTTCCGCGAGGTCGAGGAGCTGCTGCTCGCCCGCGGGGTCATCGTCTCCCACGAGACCATCCGGCAGTGGTGCGACCGGTTCGGCCCGCAGTACGCGGCCGCACTGCGCCGCCGCCGGCCGCAGGCCGGCGATAAATGGCACCTCGATGAGGTGTTCATCAAGGTCAACGGGGTGCGGCAGTACCTGTGGCGCGCGGTGGACCAGGACGGCAACGTGCTGGACATCCTGGTCCCCACCTCGGCGAAGCCCCAGCGTGAGGCCGACCTGGCGCCAGTTCCTGCGCGCCCAGGCTGCAGGCCCTGCTCGCCGCGGACTTTTTCCACGACGACACCGTCAACTTGAAGCGGCTCTACGTGTTCTACGTCATGGAGGTCGGCACCCGCACCGTGCACATCCTCGGCGTCACCGCCCGCCCCACTTCGGCCTGGGCCACCCAGCTCGCCCGCAACCTCCTGGCCGACCTCGGCGAGCGCGCCCCCGGATTCCGCTACCTGCTAAGCGACCGCGACAGCCGGTACACCCACGCGTTCGACGCGGTCTTCACCGCCGACGGCATCGAGATCTTGAAGAGTGCGCCGCAGACGCCGCGGCTGAACGCTCACGCTGAGAGGTTCATACGCACCGCACGAGCCGAAAGCACCAACCGGCTGCTGATCTACAACGAGCAGCACCTGCGCCACGTCCTCGCCGAGTACGCCCGCCACTACAACTGCGGACGGCCGCACCGCGCGCTGCACCTTCGAGCCCCTGCCCACGATCCAGACGTCATCCACTTCCCCGCCCAGCGGATCCAGCGCCACGACGTCCACGGCGGGCTCATCCACGAGTACCGCAACACCGCCTGACGAAGATCACGAGAGCCGGCGAAAACGCAGGTCAGCGCAGGCGCGGAACTTTTGGAACCGTACAGGCTCCGGTCATACGGAATGCTCAGTTCTTTGTGGCCCGGAGGATGGTAAGGATCTCGGTGAGCATCTGGCCCTGGTTGGTCAGCAGCTCGGTGTGCTCGTCCTGGACGCGGGAGAGTTTTTCCAGCAGCTCGGTGCGGGCCTGCTCGACCTGCTGCCGCTGCCGCACCGCCAGAGCCTCCGTGCGGTCCAGGATGTCCTGGGTCTCGGCGAGGCGCTCCAGCGCGGCGACCCGACGGGCGAGCTGTTCGTCAGCGTTCTCGTAGATCGGGTCTTCAGACACCGGGCTGGGCTCCGTTCGGAAGGGGCGGGGCCGCGTACGGCCTGTCTGATTATGCCAGTGCCCCGGCCCGCACGGCGAGAGCGCCCAGCCCTGCTCACCTGTGGGACTCTGTCGCCCGATTCTGGGGGTCGGCTGACGTGCAGGTTCGCGGGGTGGGATGGTGTTGGGGACCGGCCTGTTCGCGGGGAAGTGAGGAGGATCGGCGCGGTGTCGCTGAATCCTGTTCCTGCTCGTGAGATCCCTGAGGTCACGGTGCGGGTGGCCCGGGCGGCGTTTCCCAGGGGCTGCCTGGCGATGCGGGTCCGCGACGAGCTCGGTGTCCTGTTG
>NZ_RJVR01000039.1 GCF_003999195.1 Streptomyces soli | reverse complement strand
ACGGACCGCCAGGCAGCGGACGCGGTCCGCGGCAGGATCGACTGGAAATACCTGCTGGGCATGGAGTTGGAGAACGAGGGCTTCCACTTCTCCGTCCTTTCGGGCTTCCGCCAACGCCTGGTCGGGCACGGCCAGGAACAGGTGGTGCTGGACCGGCTGCTGGCACGGCTGTCCGAGCTCAGATTCCTTCGCGCGGGCGGGCGCGTGGGCACGGACGCGACCCTGCGAGTGCCGAAAATTCATCCGTGCAGGTCTGCAGTTCGTGAGCTCCTGTCCTGGGTGGCCGCCGGATGATGATATTGAACGTGTTCAGCTATCGGGCGCCGTTCGTTGAACGCGTTCAACGTAGCCCTTGGTTGTACACCTGCGTAGGCCGTTCGTAAGCCGCTGATCTGCGCGGATGAATTATCGGCACCCACAATCCTGCATGGGCATTGCCCTGGGTTCCACAGATGGGCCAACGCCTAGTGACACGGTTCTAGCCCTGACCAGGACGGACAAGCAGGATGCCGGAAATGCCCGTGTCACTAGGCGCTCCCATCGCCCCAGGTCAGCGCGCTGTGCTTTGCGGCCGATCCGACAGGAAAGCAAGATGGAAGTCGGTCGGCAAAGACGGAAGAATCGCCACATATCTTCGCCGGAAGTGGATCAGCGGAATCGCAGCCCTCGGCGAGTCGACGCGGTAGTCTCGTCAGACAACAAGCCGACGGGGTAAGCCTTATGGCAACCCGCAAGCCGCTGACCTGGGATAACGCCAACGCCTAGTGACACGCCGTGTCACTAGGCGATTTGCCGTTCCCGCAGGTCGGAGCAGGTCTCATGACCTCCGGCCGCGCACTCATCTGTGGAACTCAGGATTGCGGTCCGTCACCACGGTAGCGGACCGGAGGTGCGCCGACCGGGGCGAGCCACGTCTCCCGTCGGGCAGCACGGCCGTGGACGCAGCAGCCGGTCAGCGGGAGAGCCGCCGTGCCGCCTCCTGTGCCCGGACGGGCAGCGGTGCCCCGATCTCGGCGGCGAACGTGTGCAGCTCCTGATGCCCGGGGAGCTCGGTCAGCGCCTCGCCCACCAGAGCGCGGGCCCGGTCCGCCTCGCCGTCCCGCCAGGCCAGCCTGGCCTGGAAAAGCAGCGACTCGGCACCGGCGAGGGCGGAGTGCGCAGCCAGCCGGGTGAGGCGGTCCGCCGCGTCGTAGTCCGCAAGCCGCTCCAGCAGCATCCCGTGCCACTCGGCCAGATCCCCGGAGCGGCGCTTGCGTTCGTAGGCTGAGGAGTCATAGTCGTAGACGCGCTTCGCCCGGCCTGGCTGCGTCTGTGCAAGCCGGTCGAGGGCCTGCAGGTACTCGTCAGCGCAGGCCACCCAGGCGTCGGGGTCGGGCAGCAGGCGCGCGAGTACCGAGGCGAGCGAGGTCTCACGCTCGCTCACCGCGCCGAACCCGGTCCGCGTCCAGCCGTAACGGGACTCCCAGCGGACCAGTTGCGGCATCCCGTGCTCGGCCGGTACAGCCGCCCCGTACCGGGTCAGCATCCTGCCCCAGAGTGCGGCGACGGCGTCGGAGACGATGAACCGCGCTGCCTCCATCGGATCCTCGGAGCGGAAGCAGTCGTAGCTTTTCACGTAGCAGGCCAGGTCGACCAGCGCCTCCACCGCGTCCTCGGCCGGGCGGGAGTCCTGTGCCGCCAGGGCCGCTTGCGCTTCGTCGGCCAGGCGGCGGAACGTGAACCGCCAGCGGGTCCGCTCCTTGGGCGAGACCTGGCGGTCCCCCGCGAGGTACGAGCCGGCACGCGCCAACGCGACGAACTCGCGCACCTCCTCGCGCACCCGCACCGGATCGGGGACCTCGTCCCGAGGCCGCGCACGCGGACCTGGCGGAGCCGGGGCGATCTCCGCCTCGATCCGCTCCCGCACCGGCGCGGCACCCCGCCAGTACAGGTTCCACAACACCTTCCTCAGGCGCTCCTCATCCAGCCCAGCCAGCTTCGCGAAGAACTCCTCGCGGTTCATCCGGTTCATCGACACGGCAACCGAGCGTAGTTCACACCCGCGGACGCCCCGGCCGGGGAGCCGTCAGGCGGCCCGGCATGCGCCCTCCTCAGCGCGCCGAATCCGACGCGGCCTCGCCCCGGGGCCGAGAGCCGAGCGGGCCGAGCGAGCCGGGAACGGTGCCGGCCATCGTTGGCGAAACCGCTGCTCCGCACCCAGGAGCTCGCGGTACCCGGCGCGACGGCCCCTACAGGGGGTCGTCCGGATGCCGTGGTGCCACAGGCCATGCTGATCGAGGATCTTTATGAGGTTTCGCTTGCGCTTCTGGTCGCGGCGCGGCGCGCTGCGGTATGCCTCGAACTCAGCCGTGGTGGCCTCGACTTCTGACGCCCGGCGCCGCTGCCGCTTGACGTCCCGCACGGTGGGCTGTCGGACCTGTTGGGCAAGCTGGGTCTGGTCGGTGACGGGCGCGAGGACGTGGGGCAGCAGTCCTTTGGGATTGCACCCGCCGTCCACATGTGTGACACACCGCCTTACGTTGCATTACACCCGGGGAACCCCTCCCCACGCACCGTCCGGCCGCAGGAGCCTGCGGCCTCCACGCTGCGCAGCCGGCCCCCTGTGTGCGAGCGATGCCGCCGGGGATCGGCGACGGGTCGTAGGCCTGGTCAAGGGTTGTCGGCGGGGCGATACGGTGCGTGGCATAGCGGGAGGTTCTGGAGTGCTGTGGAGATGGGAGGGGTGTGGGTGTGAGTGTGCCTCAGGCTCAGCGTCAGCTCGCGGAGGTGGAGGGTGTGCTGGAGCGGATCACCTACGCCAACGAGGAGACCGGCTACACGGTGGCCCGGGTCGACACCGGGCGCGGTGCTAATGACCTGCTGACGGTGGTTGGGGCGCTGCTCGGCGCGCAGCCCGGGGAGTCGCTGCGGCTGTATGGGCGCTGGGGGTCTCACCCGCAGTACGGCAAGCAGTTCACGGTGGAGAACTACACGACCGTGCTGCCGGCCACCGTCCAGGGCATCCGCCGCTATCTGGGGTCGGGGCTGATCAAGGGCATCGGTCCGCGGTTCGCCGAGCGGATCGTGGAGCACTTCGGTGTGGACAGCCTCGATGTGATCGAGCAGGCGCCGAAGCGGCTGATCGAGGTGCCGGGCCTCGGGCCGAAGCGCACCGCGATGATCGCGGCGGCGTGGGAGGAGCAGAAGTCCATCAAGGAGGTGATGGTCTTTCTTCAGGGCGTCGGTGTCTCCACGTCCCTCGCGGTGCGGATCTTCAAGAAGTACGGCGAGGCCTCGATCGGGGTGGTCAAGAACGAGCCGTACCGACTGGCGACCGATGTTTGGGGTATCGGCTTCCTCACCGCCGACAAGATCGCACAATCTGTTGGTATCCCGCACGACAGCCCCCAGCGCGTCAAGGCAGGCCTGCAGTACGCGCTCTCGCAGAGCAGCGACCAGGGCAACTGCTACCTCCCCGAGGAACGTCTGATCGCCGACGGTGTGAAACTCCTCCAGGTCGACGTCGGTCTGGTCATCGACTGTCTGGCCGAACTGGTCACCGAGGACGGAGTGGTCCGCGAAAGCGTGCCCGGCCCCGCGGGCGAGCCCATCACAGCTGTCTACCTGGTGCCCTTCCATCGCGCGGAGATCTCTCTGGCCAACCAGCTACTCCGCCTACTCAAGGCCGGGTCCGACCGGATACCCGCCTTCGGGGGCCGAGGTGGTGAGGAGGTCGACTGGGCGGCGGTGCTGGGCTGGTTGGCAAGGCGAACGGGTGTGGAGCTGGCACCGGAGCAGGAGGAGTCGGTGAAGCTGGCGTTGACAGAGAAGGTCGCGGTGCTGACGGGTGGTCCCGGTTGCGGCAAGTCGTTCACAGATCGGGTAGGCGGGCCGGTTCTCCCGGCCCGCCCCCCACACCACCGGACATGCGGGCCCGCATCCGGCGGTTCGTCTAGCTGATCTCAGGCGGTCC